>NC_012526.1:535000-860833 GCF_000020685.1 Deinococcus deserti VCD115
GTAGGCCAGCACCCCCTCACGTTCGTGGGCCGCGATCCGGATCACATCCAGCAGCCCGTCCTGGGTGTCGGCACTGGTCGCCATGCGCAGCCGGGGCCCGGTGGCCTTGGTGTTCATGACCTCCAGCAGTACATAGGGCATTTCGGGCAGAGCTTCGCCGTCCAGCGACAGCGCTACTGTTACGGGCTCGAACTCTCGAAGAGCCGAGCTGAGCGCCTGAGCAGCCCGCACCGGGCTCTTGCCTTCCTCGGGATCGTACTCGGCCATGACATCGGCAAAGGCTCCGCAGCCGCAGGCTTCCAGGAACAGGTCCTCACCCCACGGTGCGGTCACGCGTCCAACATCAAAAGGCTGGATCAGCGCGTTGCGGTAGGACGCGACCACCTCCAGGGGATGTCCCTGGACTCCGAGCATGCGGCCGATATTGTTCGCCGTACCCATTGGAATGACTCCCAGGGTAATATCCGGCCGGCCGGCAAGGTGGACGGCAGCGGCGCGAATGGTGCCGTCTCCACCCGCCACGAACACAGTGCCGTGAACGTCCGTGAGCGCGCGTTCCAGATCATCCTCGGAATCGGTGGCGCGGTAGACCGGACGAAACCCGAGCTTGTGCAGTTCTTCGACCAGGTGATCCGGCGAGCAGGTCTCGCTGCCTCCTGCATTCGTGTTGAAGATCAGGGTTGCAGTTCCCTGAAGGTCAAGGCGAGCAGGTGGTATGGCAGGACTCATACTGTGACTGTACTGCGGCGCACCGATGCAGATCTTGAGGAAATCTCGTTGAAGCGGGCGGCTCTGGAAAACCCAGTACCATGAGCTCGGTTCATGCCGTATCAGCGCGGCGTATGAGGCGGATTCAGTCCTCGGGCAGGACTGCGGTGCCCTGCTGTTTCTGCATGGCTGCCCAATCCTCGTAAGCCAGGGCGGGCAGCAGGACGAAACTGCCGACGAACAGGGAAGCAAGTGCTGCCGGTACACGGATAGGGCTGCGGCCGTTGAGAACCAGATACAGCGCTCCCAGGGTGCTGAGAGCGCCGATATCCATGAACATCACGCGGGCAAAGGGGCTGCGATTCAGGGTTTCAGCAGTGCTCAGGTCGCCGGGCCGTCCACGTCCTGCAACCGCCGACACCACCAGCAGCCCGAACAGGACACCGTAGAGCTGAAGCCGGGCAGGACCAGGGGTCCGGTACTTTTCGAGGGCATTCAGGCGGGTCATGTCCCAGCGTACCTTCTGATGGTCTGGATCACATTTATGCTGGCCGGTGCAGGGGCAGACTGGCTCATGTCCAGGCCTTCCTCTCGCGCGGCCCTGCTGGGTGCCGCCCTGCTGACAACCCTCGCCTGCGCCCAGGGTGCGCCCCAGGTCCGTTTCACTCCTTACGTGAGCGGACTGCGCAATGTGACTACACTGACCCACGCTGGCGACGGCTCGGGGCGGATGTACGCCACGTTGCAGGGCGGGCAGCTCCGGGTGATTCAGGGCGGCCGGCTGAGCCCGCAGGTTTTTCTGGACCTGAGTTCTCTGGTTCGCGCGGGCGGCGAGCGCGGGCTGCTGGGCCTGACCTTTGACCCCAGATACAAACAGAACCGTCGCCTGTACGTGCATTACACCGACCGCAACGGGGACACGGTTGTGGCGCGTTACACCGCTGCCGCCGACTTCAGCCGTGCCGATCCGCAAAGCGGTAAGACCCTGTTCACGGCCAAGCAACCCTATGCCAATCACAACGGTGGACAGCTGGAGTTTGGACCCGACGGCTTCCTGTACCTGGCGCTGGGTGACGGTGGTTCGGGTGGAGATCCTCAGAACAACGGACAGAATCTGGCCTCTCCGCTGGGCAAGATTCTGCGCTTTGACGTGCGCGGGGACGATGCCAAGCCGGCTCCCGGCAATCCCTTCCTGAATCGTCAGGGCGCCAACCCCAATATCTGGGCCTACGGACTGCGCAATCCATGGCGCTTTTCCTTCGACCGTCAGACTGGTGACCTGATCATTGCCGATGTGGGGCAGAACGCATTCGAAGAAGTCAACCGCCAGCCCCGTGCCAGCAAGGGCGGCGAGAACTATGGCTGGCGGGTGCGCGAGGCCAGTACCTGCTTTGAGCCGTCCACCGGCTGCCGCACCCAGGGCCTGACCGACCCGGTGCTGTCCTATGGCCGCAACGAAGGCCAGAGCATCACCGGTGGCTATGTATACCGGGGGAAGGCCATTCCCGCCCTGAAAGGACAGTACGTGTTTGGGGACTTTGCCAGCGGGACGGTCTGGGCTGCGCGCGCAGTTGGCACCACCTGGAATAAGGTCAAAATTGGTGAAGTGCAGAACCCGTCCGCCTTCGGTGAGGACGAAGCGGGCGAACTGTACGTTGCCGAGTATGGCAGTGGGCGTGTGCTGAAACTGGGGCGGTAGTACAGAGCAGACGTATGGCGAAAATTCCGGTGGTCAAGGTCACGACCAACCGAATAACCCCTTTGTTTTCGCTTCCTATGACTATTGTGCCACTTGGCTTTTAAGCCCATGTCAAATTCATGCGGAAATTGAGAGCGGATCAGCTACTTTGAAGGTGGGCCCTGAGAAATCTGCTTCCCTTCCATTGTTTGAGGTGATCCGTGTTCGCTGTGAAATCTCCCAAAGCCAAGGCCACATCGGCCGCGCAGCCACAAACCCCCGTGTTGCCCCCAAGGCAGACGCGGGTCGCTCCACTTAAGATTGCTGATCAGACGTGGACACGCAGCTTTAGTGGTGCGGCCAAAGGCGTAAATTTTCAGTTGCGTATTCGACGCGACCCTACCGGGCATCTTCATGCGCGGTATCAGGTCTCTCCTGGGCAGCGGAGTGAAGGGTGGCACCTGGAAGGGCAAGTGCGCGAGGATCATTCGTTTGTTCTGAAAGGTACAGAGAATGAAGCTGTCTTTGAGGGAAGATTCAGTCCGTCAGGACAACTGCTGAGTACTTCCTTCCGGAACAAAAAATTCAGCGTAGAAACTCTGCGCCTGATTCGCACTGGATCATCCACGCCAACAAAGGTCAGTCCTCGCCAGTCACATCTTGCTTCACCGGGCGAGACAGGTGGCAAGCACGTGTTGGTGCCTACTCAGACTGCCCCTTTACAAGCCGGTCAAGGTGGGATTTCTGCCTCAGATCCAACCTCAACTGAAAAGCAGTGGCAGGCCATAAAGACAGGCTTAAAGGGTTTTGACACCAACCCTGAAGTACAGCAGGCAATTTTATGGGGTGCACAGCAGTTGCAGGTCAATCCAAACGACTTGGCCGCCGTTATTGGTTATGAATCGGCTGGAACGTTCAGCCCAAATGTAGAAAATGAGGCGGCGCGGCGCAAAGGAAAGAAGGGGGCCGTCGGTCTGATCCAGTTCACACCGAGTATAGGCATTCCTGCGCTAAATCAATTTCTGGATACATTCGCCGGGCGGGCCAAAGCCAAACAGCTGGGTATTGCTGTAACGTCGGTGACCCGGGACGATCTGCTCAAGATGACACCGACGGAGCAGATGAAGTTTGTCGTGCTGTATTTCAGCATACCGATCAATCGCTTAGCGCCAGGCGATAAATATGATGTGATTTATCAGGAAATTCTGGCACCGGGCCGCGAATCGGAAATCTGGTACCGCGCGTCGGATAAGAACAGGAATTATGTCGATAACAGCCAGTTTGATGCGAACAAGGACGGATTAATTACGCGCCTGGAAGCTGCCAGTGAGATTCGGGAGCAGGGCTTTGTGACCAGCTACTTCAAACAGGTTCCAGTGCAGGCACAGGCCTCTGTTGCAGGGGTCTCTTCCGGAAACGGTGCCCAGGGACCGCTTGGAAACTCAGCTAGGCAGCCGACTCAGCATCCTGAAGTGGAGCATGTGCGTCCACAGTCACAACCAGGTGTCTTGCCACAAGACTTTGATAATCGGCTCACGCAGCAACTTGAAACCTTCACGGAGAAGTTTGTTTTCCCTGTGACCGTCAGCTGGCAGGTGGGACGGGAGAGAAAGTCCCGGGAGCTGATGATTCGCACGCCGTATTTCATCTTCAGTGGTGACATGAAAGCTGAAGTCATGGCCAATCGAGCGAAAATGAAGGCCACAGACCGCCAGGTCTTCAATCAGGCGCCTAAGTTGGCTACTTATGGAAAGGGGAGCCCCGAGGAAATGGCCAGTTTCACCCAGACACTGGTAAACATGAATCCTTTTGGCGTGTCAGCACAGAACATCACTGTAGAACTGATCACGGGCTGGCTAAAGAAATACGGTATTGGTGTGGACTGCTCCGGATTCGTAACTCAGGCGCTGGACTATGCGACGACCAATCTAGTCGGAAAGGACCCACACCTTGGTGATGCTGGCGTTCGCGAATACCGAAATTCTGGGAGTCTACATGGGAGCAAAGGGGAATTTAAAAGGGTGAATTCTCCTGCAGAAGTGAAGCCGGGTGACACGATGTGGCTCACCGGCCATATTCGCATCGTAACTCGCGTGGGGCCAGGTCCAGGCGGAAGAGGGATCCAGATGATGGTCGCCGAGTCCACGCCCAACGCACAGCTGCCTGCGTCCCTGGCTCAGGGCGGTGTGTACCGGATCGGGGTAGATAAGGCCATCTGGTGGTTTCCAGAGACCGACCGATTTACGTGGTCGGGTGTCAAGAAGAAAGTCAGTGGGTACAACTGGGGGGTGCAGCAAGACGACAAGTGGAAGACGCCTAACACGCTCAGTCAGGAAACGTTTTATTTCAGCCGTTATCAACCGCTGGAAGCAGGTCGCAAAAAGTGAATTTTAACTATAAGTGTCCCGAGGCGTTTCATCCCAACCGAATGAGAGCGCTTGTGGCTTTAGCAACCCTGCTAGGTCTGAGTGGGTGGAGCTTCGCTGCCCTGTCTCCCTTCATGCAGAACTTTGTCCATAGTTATGGCCTTAAGATTGTTTCGGAGCGCACGCACGTTGTTAGGGACTGGAAGGCAGTGGAACAGGTATTCCGGGCACCGTCGGGCGATGTCATGGTCCACTCGGTGACTCCAAGATTCGGCGGTCAGGTCACAACCGGAAGGTTCCTGAAGTATTCGTTTTCCAGTCCCAGAGATAACGTAACTGCCATTGAGATGCTCAAGGCTTTTGCGTTGGACGAAGAGGTTGATCAGCTGACAGCAGCAGGGCTTGAATCATGCCTGGAGCGGGCCCGTCGCCTTAAACCGCCGCAAGTCAAAACAATGCTGTGGCGTAAGGCAGGAAACGAACTGGTCAAAGTGTATTGCGGCGTGAGTGCTGTAACTGAGTATGTTGTCTTTGATGCTCGTGATTTGAGCTCTTCCTACTGGAGACTGAGGTCAACTTGGTAAGTTCTGTCAGAGGGTAAAAAGGAGAAGCAACGACGTATCACGTCGTTGCTTCTCCTTTTTACGTATCAGACGCCACGGTCTGTCTGAAGCTGATTGCTCATCCGCACTTGCTGTAGCCGCAGGCCTGGCACTTCAGGCAGCCCTCCTCACGGATGATGGCCTTCTCCTCGCACACCGGGCAGCGCTCGCGGGCCATGCCGTCCACACTCACGCCCTGGGCAGTGCTGGCAGCGGGCGCGGCGTCGGTGCTGCCCCCGGCCAGACGCGGAAGCTGCGCGGCGTCCATATCCTTCTGGAAGGTTTCGAGCGCCACGGCGATCAGGTCAGCCTTGCTGCCCACCAGACGGCCGTTGTAGCTGCCGTACAGGCCGCCGTTGATGCCACGCAGGGTCTTGACGATCGCCTGGGCCGGCACGCCGTGCTGCAGGGCGATACTGACCACGCGGCCCAGGGCTTCGCTGTCGGCGTTGGCTTCGTCACCGGCGCGGCCGCTGATGACCATGACTTCCACGGGCTTGCCGCCCAGCTGGTTGACGGTCACCAGGAAGCTGCGGCGGTGGCCGCTGGTGGGATCGGTCAGCTTGACCATGTCGGTGACGCCGCTCAGGCGGGTGGGCCGCTCGTAGTGCGGGCGGGCGGGGGCAGTAGCTGGAGCAGGTGCGGGTGTTACTGGGGCAGCGACCTCGGGCACGTGGGGAGCTTCCGCGCGCTGCTCGCCCATGACTTCGGCGGCAGCCTGAGCGGGCTGGTCCTCGGCCTTTTTCTCCTTCTTCTTGCTGGTGCTCAGCACCTGGAACTGGCGTGAGCCGTCGCGGTACACCGTAATGCCCTTACAGCCGGTCCGGTAGGCTTCGGTGTAGGCGTCCTGCACGTCCTGCACAGTGGCGTTGTTGGGCAGGTTGATGGTCTTGGAGAGGCTGTTGGCCGCGAAGCCCTCGGCATCGAAGGCCTGCTGCACGGCGCCCTGCATGCGTACGTGATCCAGGGGCTTGATATCGTGAGCGCACACGAACACCTGCTGCAGCGCGTCGGGGATAAACGGCAGCCCAACCACCGAGCCGTGGTTCTCGGAGACAGCCTCGGTCACCTTGTCCCAGTCCCAGCCGTCGCCCTGAGCCATACCGCTGGCGGGCGGGTAGCTGGAGAGCAGTTCCACGAACAGGGGGTGCAGCAGCGCGCGGTACTCGCTGCCGATCTTGCGCCAGATAAAAGGGGAGAAGACCGGCTCGATTCCGCTGGACACGCCCATCAGCATGCTGGTGGTGCCGGTGGGCGCCACGGTCAGCACCGCGACGTTGCGGCGGGGTGCGTGGGGCACCTTGCCGGGGTGACGCTCGTATACCGGGTAGACGCCGCGCTCCTGGCCCAGGCGCTCGCTTTCGGCAACTGCTTCATCACGCAGAGCACCCATGATCTCGGAGATGGCCTGACGACCTGCTTCGTTGTCGTAGCGCAGGCCCATCTTGATCAGGGCGTCGGCCAGCCCCATGACACCCAGGCCCAGGCGGCGCAGGTCCTGCGAGGCCACGCGGTTGTCTTCCAGCGCGAACACGTTCACGTCCAGCACGTCGTCCAGGAAGCGCACGCAGGTGCGGACATCCGCGCGGAAGGTAGGGTAGTCGAAGTCGCTGCCCTTTACATAGGCGGCCAGGTTGATGGCCCCCAGGTCGCAGGGCTCACCGACGGTCAGCGGAATCTCACCGCAGGGGTTGGTGCTGCGGATCTCGTAGCGCGCGCCGAGGTTTTTCAGCGCGGAAAATTCGTTGACGCGGTCGTTGAAGATCAGCCCCGGTTCACCGGTGCTCCAGGCGTGCTGGGCGATCTCGTTCCACAGCCACTGCGCCGGGATGCCGGTCTTGCCACCGCGCAGGGTGTAGACCGGCACGCCGCGGGCGTCGTCCTCGGCGCGCACCGGGAGTTCGGGCAGGGTGCCGCTGAACTTGCCTTCCTGACGGGCCAGGTAGTACTTCCCGGGCACCTCCTGCGCAGCCACCGGCCATACGCCGCCTGCTTGCAGGGTGTCCCAGAAGGCGCTGCTGACCAGAATGCTGATATTGAAGGTGCTGATGTCGCCCTCGGCGGCCTCGCGGTCCAGGTCCTTGGCGGTCAGGAAGTCCAGCACGTCGGGGTGCTCGATGCTGATGGTCGCCATACCGGCGCCGCGCCGCGTTCCGCCCTGACGCACCACGCGCAGGACCGGGGCGTATACGAAGCGCAGCGTGTTGATGGGGCCGCTCTGCTCGGCGCCGCGGTTGGCCCACTCCAGGAAGTTGTCGAAGATTTCCAGCAGGAAGCTGACCGGGCCGCTGCTGGTGCCGCCGGACCCCTTGATGGGCGCGCCTTCAGGACGCATGCTGCTCAGGTCGATGCGGGGCTCCAGGCTCAGCTTGGCATCCTCGGCCACCTTGCGTGCCGCGCCGATAATGCCGGCCATGTCGTCGGGAACAGGCTGGACGCCTTCAGGGAGAGCGCGGACCACCGAGACCCCGTTGGCTCGCGCCAGGGCCACCAGTTCCGGGCTGACAACCTGTCCGTACACCACACGGGACCAGTTGCGCACGGCGACCGGCTGCTTATCGCCGTCCGGCTGGGTCGGGGGGCGCATCAGGCCTTCGATAAAGTCCTGCACGTCCGCGTGTGCGGCGCTCATGTAAGCCCAGCCGCGCACGCCCGCGTCCGGACGGCTGCCCTCGCTGCGGGGGTGATACACGTCCAGGTTCACGCCGTTGCCGCCGCCGACCTTGGTGACCAGGGCGAGCTTGCGGGCCACTTCCATCACGCCCTCGAAGCTGCTGGGCTCGTGCTCGGTGGCACCCTGCACAAAGCAGTTCAGGACGTTGCCGTGCTGTGTGCCGGCCCCAGCCAGGACCCGTCCACCAGGGCAGAACTTCTTCTCGGCCATCAGGTCGAAGTAGGCCTGGGCCCAGTGCTCGCGCACGCTTTCCTGCTCAGCCCCCGCGACCCAGTTGGCAATGCGGCGGAACATACCACCCACGTCACCGTCGGTGGGCTGCAGGTACTGCCGCTTGGCAATGTGCTGGGCGTTCTCATCGAAGTTGGTCAGGGGCTGGGCAGAAAGGGTGGTCATGGCAGCAGGGCTCCTTGGAATGACGGACGAAAAATGGCAACAGAACACCTGCACCTCGCTTTATTGGAGGCAGCAGGAGTAAAGATCAGACACCGTCTGGTGTGGAATGAATGTAACAGACCGCCGGATCGCATACAAGGAGTTGTACTTTGCCCCTGAACGGGGTACAAGATACGGACCTACCGGCTGATCACGTAAAACGGCGTCCTGGACAGAGTTTAAGACTTTATGAAGATCAGATCTCAGTCATGACGTTCGGCTTTGGCCTCGCGTTCCATCAGGCTGGCAATGCCGGCCTTGGGGGTCCATTCGCCCCGGGTCACCTGAGCGACTGCCCGCACGATGGGCAGATCGTGACCGTGGGCGGTCGCCCAGGCGTCGAGCAGCCCGGCCGTCCGCAACCCCTCGACGACCTTACCTCCCTGACCTGGATGCTCCCCGCGCGCGATGGCTTCACCGGCTGCTCGGTTACGGCTGTGGCGGCTGGTGGCCGTGGCCACCAGATCACCCAGGCCGCTCAGCCCATAGACCGTGTCCTCGTGGGCCCCCAGAGCCACCAGATACCGCTGCATCTCCCGCAGGCCCCGCGTGATCAGGGCAGCCTTGGCATTGTCGCCCAGACTCATGCCGTCAACCATGCCGGCCGCCAATGCGATCACGTTTTTCAGCACGCCGCCCAGTTCCACGCCTATCACGTCGGTGCTGGTGTACACCCGCAGGCTGGGCGTCATCAGAGCCGACTGTACGGCCAGGGCCAGCCCCTCGTCATCGCTAGCGACCACGGTGGCCCCGGGTAACCCACGGGCAATCTCCTCAGCGTGATTGGGGCCACTCAGAACGGCCACACGCGCAAAACCCATGTCCCGGGCCAGTTCACTCAGGCGTCCTCCATCCGGGGCAAGCCCTTTGGCGCACAGCACCACACCCAGCTGTCGGGGCAGCGCTTCCAGCAGTTCCAGGACACCTACGCTGGGCACCACCACCAGGGCGAAAGAGGCCTGCCGGACCGCATCTTCCAGGTCGGCTGTGACCTTCACAGCCTCCGGCAGCGTGACGCCGGGCAGATACTCCGCGTTCACGCGAGTCTGGGTCAGCTGCGCGGCGAACTCCGGCCGCCGGGCCCACAAACGCACCGGTGCGGACCGGGCGGCGTTGATCGCCAGGGCTGTGCCCCACCCCCCAGCTCCCAGGACCGGCAGGTCCGGTGACGCGTTCACACCCCCTCCTTCCAGGCGAACACCCAGACCCTCGCCACGTCAGGGGCCGGGTCAGCGTAATCGGGGTATTCAACAATCTCAAAGCGAGTAAAACCTGCCCGGCGAAGCAGCGGCTCCAGATCCTGGGGGTCGTAACCCCGCTCGCGGTGAGTTTCCACGAACTCCTGCTCGCCAAGCCGGCAGAAGGCCTGCACCACGCCCAGATCAGCTTCAGGGTCGTAGTGGTGTGACCAGTGGTAATGCACCTCCTCGCCTCCGGGCAGCGGCGCCAGTCCTTCAATGGTGTCTCCCTCCCACAGCTCACGCACGCCCAGGCGGGTATTGACGTCAAAGGCCAGCAGACCACCCGGAGTCAGGTGGGCCCAGGCGCGTTCCAGGGCGGCTCCCAGGTCTTCGGGCGTCAGCAGGTTGTTCAGGCTGTCGAAGACACAGGTCATCAGCCCGAAGCGCTCCTGCAGCTCAAACGTCCGCAGATCCCCCTGCACGAAAGGCACGTCCGGCAGCCGTACGCGCGCCTCCCGCAGCATCTCGGCACTGCCGTCGAGCCCGGTGACCCGCAGGCCAGCCTTCAGCAGTTCCCGCGTAAAGCCGCCGGTTCCGCACGCCAGGTCCAGCGCGGTAACGTCCGGCACAGGAACCCCACCATCGCGTGCATACGACAGAACAAAATCAGCCCAGTGGTCGTACTCAACGTCCGCCATGATCGCGTCGTACACCGCGGCGAGCGCAGTAAAAGGCGGCCTCTGCATGAGGGCAAGTATAGGCTCCGCTTTTAAAGGCTCCGTCAGGTACCGACAACGAAATGAGGTGGTTCTGAGGTCAATGGGAAGAGAAGGGCCCTGGCCCCGCTGTTCCGGCGCGGCTACCGTAAACGGGCAACAGTTGACATTGCCGTTGTTTCACCCTCTTTCAGGAGGTCCACCCATGAAACGCATGCTTGCTCTCGCCGCTCTCGGCACCCTGACCCTCAGTGCCTGCACCCTGGCCGGTAACCCTCTGCGTAAAGACGTGACCGGGAACCTCAAGGGGTTCAACCCCAACCAGAACATCCGTCTGGCCATTGTCGGCTTCAGCAGTGCCGGGCAGTACACCGCCGACGGCACCCAGAGCCAGATCATCGACAAGTACCTGACTGGCGGCTTTGCGCTGGACCTGCCCACCAACCTGCCCTACGGCACTTACCGTGTGGTGGCCTTCCGTGACAGCAACAACGACGGCCGCTTCAATACCGGCGATGTGGTTCTCAGCCGCGACAACGGCAAGCGACTGGTCTACAGCCGCTATGACAACCAGTTCTACCGTGGCACCACCAGTGGCTGGAACATCTACAACCCCAGCAACAACACCGCGCAGACCCTGACGCTCGACAATTACGACCTCGAAGCGCTTTGACGCGGACAGGCTAAAAAAGACAGGGAAATGCAAAGGAGAGGCCATGCGCCTCCCTTTCTTTTCTGGTTGCTGTCGCCTCCTGCTTCAGGAACCCAGCAGGGTCTCCAGTTGCGCTTGGCGGGTTTCAAGCAGATCGTCGGAAACCACAGGGTCACCCGCCACAACCTCCGTTTCTGCCAGCGGCACCCAGCTCACGCAGCCCAGCATGCCTGGAGTTTCCGGCAGGGTCAGGGGCTGTAACAGCGGCCGCACCCGCAGCAGCAGCGCATGTACCCACGGGCGGTTGCGGTAGTGAAACCGCCGCTCGATGGCTCCGGCAGTTAGGGCCTGCCAGGATTCGAGCGCCAGAGCCTGCTCCAGCGCCTCGACCTTGTGGACGGCGACCACCTCAGCCAGCGCTGGAAAGTGAATGGTGCCGGGCGAGGGATCGGGGCGCAGGAGGTTGTGGTACGGCGGCTGCAATTCGGCTGGGTTCTGATGCAGGAAGGTCGGATACAGCAGAAACTGACGGTGCTCGACCTCAAAGCCGTCATGGGTTTCCATGATGCCGCCCTTGCGGATCAGCAGGGCTATGCGGCCCTGGGAGAGTAGCTGGCACTGGGCGTCCCATTCCTTGAGTGCAGACAGCGGCATAAGCAGAGCATAGCCGGGTCGTGGGAGCATGTACCCGGCAGATTGCCTGTGTCTGGCCGGTGAGTCCGCCGGCTTTTGGCCTGCATCTTCATGGTTGGGGGGGCGTCCGCACCCAGGGGGGGCAGGTCAGGGTGGTATGCTTTCAGGCAGTTCAGCCCGGGGCAGCTTGCCTCTCCGGGCGAATGGGCGCCCACCGCCCCAGTTTTATTTCATCTTGGTCCGTCCCGCGCACAGGCCGGCAATCTGGCCGTGGCCGGGACGTGCACCTGAGGAGAGCTCTGTTTGGAACTCACGCCACGCGTCCCCCCACACAGCAACGACGCCGAAATCAGCGTGCTGGGCAGTATCCTGCTGGACAACGATACTCTGTCGCAGCTGGGCGATACGGTTGCCCCGGAGATGTTTTACCGGGAAGGCCACCGCAAAATTTTCACCGCCATGCGGACCCTGCAGGAGCGCGGCGAGCCGGTTGATCTGGTTACCCTCAGCGAGGACCTGAGGGTCAAGGGTCAGCTTGATGAGGTGGGCGGTCTGACCTACCTGATCGGCCTGTCGGATCAGGTGCCCACTGCCGCGTACGCCGAGCATTACGCTCGGATTGTGCAGGAGAAGCACACCCTGAGGCAGCTGATCAGTGCCTCGGGCAAGGCGATGCAGCTGGCGTACGACGCCCAGCTGCCGCTGGAAGACCTGCTGGACCGCGCCGAGAAGATGATCTTCGAGGTCGCTGAGCAGAAGAAGAAAGGCGAAGCTTTCCAGGCGATGGGCGAGGTCGTCCACGACACCTTCGAGTACATCACGCTGCTGCATGCCAACAAGGGCATTCCCGACGGCGTCAGCAGCGGCTTCCGTGACCTGGACGAGCAGATCTCGGGATTGCAGAAAGGCAGCCTGAACGTGCTGGCTGCCCGCCCGTCGATGGGCAAGACGGCGTTTGCCCTGTCCATCGCGCAGAATGTGGCGCTGCGCGGTGAGAAGACGGTCGCGGTGTTCAGCCTGGAAATGCCCAGCGTGCAGCTGGCCCTGCGCATGCTGTGCAGTGAGGCGCGCGTGGACATGAACCGCATCCGCAGCGGACAGCTCAACGAGCGTGACTTCGAGCGGCTGGCACACGCGGCCGGCCGCCTGGCCGAAGCGCCGATGGTCATTGACGACGAGCCGGACCTGACCCTCAACGGCCTGCGCAGCAAGCTCAGACGTATCGCCGCGCAGCACGGTCAGCTGGGACTGGTGGTCATCGACTACCTGCAGCTGATGTCGGGCGGCAAAAGCAATGGCGGCAGCGACAACCGACAGCAGGAAATCAGCACCATCTCGCGAGGGCTCAAGGGACTGGCGCGCGAGCTGGAAGTCCCGATCATCGTGCTCTCGCAGCTTTCGCGTGCGGTGGAGCAGCGGCCCAATCACCGACCCATGCTTTCGGACCTGCGTGAGTCAGGAGCTATCGAGCAGGACGCGGATATCGTGATGTTTATCTACCGCGACGAGTACTACAACAAGGAAACCGATCAGCAGGGCATCGCGGAGATCATTATCGGCAAGCAGCGCAACGGCCCCGTAGGAACGGTCAAGTTGCAGTTTCACAGTGCGCACGTGCGGTTTAACGACCTTGCGCCGGAGGGCGTGTAATGGCCGAGGACCAACTCAAGGGCGCAACACAGGGCGGAGCGCAACGGCGGCGCCGGCGCCGCCGCAATCCACGTGGACCAACTACCCCCCAGGCACCTGTGCCGGGGCAGGTCACGAACGTCACAGCGGTGCCGGTGGTGGCTGCTCCCAGCAAACGCGGCCAGAAGCGGCCGCTGGCCGCCCCCCGAATTGGTGTGGGCTGCATCGTCCTGCGGGGCGAGGAGATTCTGCTGGTGCGCGAGCGGGGCCGCTGGTCCTTGCCCAAAGGTGGTCTGGAAACCGGCGAGCTGGTGCAGGACGGCGCGCGGCGCGAGACCTACGAGGAAACTGGCCTGGTCGTGGAATTGCGTGACCTGGCGTTCATCGTGGAATTCCAGGCGCAGACCTGGGGCCACCACCTGCAGTTCTTCTACACTGGCCGGGAAGTCGGCGGGAACCTCCAGCCGCGTGATCCGGACCGCGACGTGCAGGAAGCCCGCTTTGTGCCGATCCGTCAGCTGCGTGAGTTCATCCGCTTCCGGCCGCGCCTTGTGGCCCTGGAGACCTGGCTGCGCGAACGCCGTCCACGTCACTTTGTCTTCAATCTGGACAAGGAGCCGGCGATGCTGCGCAAACGCCGCAGGGTGGGTGTTGGAGCTGTAGAGCCTGACATGCCCAACGATCCGGTCGAGGAAGCCGACCTGTAAGCAGGAACCAGGGGCCCGAGCGGCCCCTGAAATCTACATCTTTATTCTGCTAGTATCAGAATATGAACCGCTCATTCCGTATGCGCCGTGCGGGAAGCGAGCCCGCTCAGGCTTTTCCAGACAGTGGGCGCGGCTACCGGCACGCCTGTCCCAGCTGTGGGCAGAATCTGACCCTTTATGACCTGCGTGACGGTGACCAGGCCTACTGGTGCGACCCCTGCGGCAAGGGCCACCGCGCCAGTGATCCGCCGCCAGGAGCACTGCAGCCTCTCCCCGACGTCAGCTGAGGGACTTGCGCCCGCAGCAGGAACGCTATGCTGAAGAACGTATGACCTCCGAGCGCCCACCTGTTCTTGCCCCCCATGCCCTGGCAGGGCAGGTGATTGCCGTGACTGGCGCCGACCAGGGCTATGGCCGACTGGTGGCCTCCAGCCTCGCCCGCGCCGGGGCCAGCGTGGTCTTGATCGGCAACAACAGTGAAACGCTCGCTGCTGTCGCCAGCCAGCTTGAACTTGCTGGCGGCACCGCAGTGCCCATCAAGGCCGACGTTGCCGTGCCGCTGGACTGGCTGAGCGCCCAGACCCGGATTCTGGAAATCTTCGGCGCGCTGGCCGGGGTCGTGCATGTGGCGGACAAGCGTTCTCAGACCAACTTTACGTCGCTCAGCGAAAACGAGTGGATGGACCTGTTCAACTGCAATGTAAAAAGCAGTGTGGCCATAGCCCAGATCCTGCGCCGGCGGCTGCCAGCGACCTGGCTGACCCTGATTGGCCCGCACCTCGACGAGCGGGGCCTGCAGGTGCATCCGCAGCGCGGAGCCTTGCGGGGCCTGGTAACGGAGGCCCACGCCGAGGAGCTGCGGATCAACCTGCTGCTGCCCTCACGGGCCTGCAGCGGCGACGAAGTTCTGGACGCTCCTGTTGGCCAGACTGCAGTGAGCCTAGCTTTGCCGGTCATGAGTCACCTGCGCGGCAACGTGATTGATATTCCGCTGCCTCCTGCGCCGAAAATCCGGATCACGGATCCACAGCTGCTGTGAAGTGTCCTTACTGCTCGGCACCCGACAGCAAGGTCGTGAATTCACGGCCCAGTGATGACGGAGCCAGCATCCGGCGCCGGCGCGAATGCCTGAACTGTGCGCGGCGCTTTACGACGTATGAACGCGCGCAGCTCGAGCCCCTGATGGTGGTCAAGCGCAGTGGTCCGCGTGAGGCCTTCAACCCGGACAAGCTGCTGCGGGGCCTGACCCTGGCCACCGAGAAACGTCCGGTAGACGCCGACGCCCTGCGAGCCTTTGCTTACGGCTTTGAAGACGACGTGCAGGCCAGCGAGATTCATAGCGAGGAGATCGGCAAGCGGGCCATGACTTTCCTGCGGCCGCTCGACGACGTCGCGTATATCCGGTTTGCCAGCGTATACCGCGATTTCGACAGCCTGGAACGGTTCATCGAGGAAATTCGCGGGCTCAAGGACCAGAGCTAAAGCACGACAACGCCCGCGCACCCTGGTCAGGAAAGCAGACATGCCGTTCATGGGCCAGGGACACGAAGACCTGACACCTCCAATGCTGTTGAGGATTGCAACTTTCTGATCCGCGCAGCAACAAGGCCGTATACCTGAAATCCAAGGGTTTCAGGAGTGAACAGTCATGCCAGTTTCTGTCACGTCTCCCACCACCTCAAGTTCATTTCAAGCGACAAAAAAGCCGCGTCCAGTCGATGCGGCGCGGCTTTTCTGTCGTCTGGTCTACTTCTTGCGCAGCCAGTGCTGAACGGTGCCGACCACGCCGCGGCGGAAGAACAGCACCACCAGGACGAAGACCAGTCCAGTGACGATTCCGACCGGGAGGTTGGCGGTGGTAAGCACGTCACGCAGCAGCAGCACCAGCCCGGCGCCGATCACCGGACCGAAAAGGGTGGTGGTGCCGCCCAGCAGCGTCATCATCACGACCTCGCCGGAGGTGCGCCAGTTCACCACTTCCAGGCTGACCACGCCGTGCCCGAAGCTGTACATGCTGCCCGCCAGTCCCGCCAGCGTTGCGCTGATCAGGAAGGCAGTGAACTTAAAGCGCACCGGGTTGTAGCCGATGCTCTGGGCACGCTGTTCGTTGTCGCGCACGGCCTGCTGCGCCTGCCCGAAGGGACTGCGCACCGTGCGGTAGGCGATGTAGAAGCCCACGGCGAATACTGCCAGACAGAAGTAGTAGCGGGTTGTGGAGTTGCTGAAGTCGAGGCCCAGGAAGCTCGGGCGTGCGAAGCCCTGCAAGCCGTTCTCGCCTCCCGTGACATCGGTCCACTGCAGTGCCAGGAACGACAGCATCTGCGCGAAGGCCAGCGTGATCATGGAAAAGTAGATGCCGGCCGAGCGCACACTGAGGTAGGCGACCGGGAGGGCCAGTGTCAGCGCGACCAGCGTGCCTCCGAGCATAGCCACCGGTACGCTCTGCCCGTTGGAGAGCAGATAGGCCGTGGCATAGGCGCTGCTGCCCCAGAAGGCCGCGTGCCCGAAGGACAGCAGACCCGAAAAGCCAAACAGCAGGTCGAAGGCCACCGCAAACAGACCCCAGGCCAGGATGTCCAGAGCCAGCACCGGGTAGATCAGTTTGGGCAGCACCAGCAGCAGAATGCCCAGGCCGATCAGCCAGGCGGCGCGGGTGGTGCGTTCGCGGTCGGTGCGGGCCGCAGTGCGTGGAAGTACGGTCATCGTGCACCTTCCGGCAGGCCGAAGAGTCCGCTGGGCCGGATCAGCAGCACCACAGCCATCAGGATGAAGACCAGAGTGTTGGCAATCGGTGGGTATAGGGCCGAACCGATGGCCGCAAGGACACCCACCGCGAAGCCGGTCACGACACTCCCGAGGATGCTGCCCATCCCCCCGATGACAACCACGGCGAAGGTGGTGATAATCAGCTCAGCGCCCATGTACGGCTCGACCGAGTAGATCGGCGCGGCCAGCACACCGGCCAGTCCAGCGAGGCCCACGCCCACCGCGAACACGCCCGTGACCCACTTGCTCACGTCAATGCCAAAGGCGCGGGTGACAGTCGGATTCTCGGTGCTGGCGCGAATAATAGCTCCCACTCGGGTTTTCTCGATGACAAACCAGGTGATCAGGCAGACCAGCAGGGCCAGGACAATCACAAACAGGCGGTACTTGGGAAACATGGTGAAGCCCAGATTCACCACTCCCGACAGCTCGGCCGGCGGAGTATACGGCGCGCTCGACACCGCGAAGCGGCTGAGCATGACCTGCTTGACCAGGTCCTGGGTGAGCAGGGTCAGGCCAAAGGTCAGGAGCAGGTTGTAGCTGGGCTCCAGGCCATACAGCCGTGACAGCAGCCCCCGTTCGATGATCATGCCGATCAGCCCTACAAGGAGGGGCGCAATGATCAGTGAGGGCCAGAAGCCCAGACCGAACAGCTGCCCCAGGGCAAAGGCCGTGAAGGCACCCAGCATGTACAGCGCGCCGTGCGCGAAGTTCACGATGCGCAGCATCCCGAAGATGACAGCCAGCCCGAGTGAAAGCAGTGCGTAGAACGCGCCGTTGACCAGCCCGTTAAACACCTGAATCAGAAAATATTGCAGTGTCATTCAGTGGTTTCCAGAGGTCGGGTGTCCGGGGCCGGGGAAGCGCATGTGCCCCCGGCCCAGAGACTCAGACCGTGTTCAGAGCTTGCACTTGCTTTCGGCCAGGGGGGTGAACGCCTTGGAAGCAGGAATGGTGGCGACCTTCGTGAAGATGTCGCCAGCCTCTTTGGCCTGGGCCTTGGGCTTGACCTGCACGGTGTACACGTCCAGGGTCACGCGGTGGTCCTGCGAACGGATGTGGGCGCCGCGGGCGAAGAAATCGCTGAAGCGGTGCCCTTCGAGAGCCTTGACCACGGCGTCGCCGTTGTCGCTCTTGGCGCGGGCCACAGCGTTGAGATAGGTCATGGTGGCGCTGTATACGCCAGCCTGCGCCCAGGTGGGTTTCTTGCCGAAGGCCTTCTCGAAGCCGGCACTCCACTCGCGGCTGCGGGCGTCCATGTTCCAGTACCACGGCACGGTAGCCAGCGCGCCCGCGAATGCGTCCTGACCCAGCGCAGCCACGTCAGTTTCGAACAGCAGACCGATGCCCAGGCCGATGCCCTGCTGCTTGAGGCCGAACTCGTTGTACTGCTTGACCACGTTGACCAGGTCGTTGCCGGCCTGCATGGTGCCGAAGACCTTGGGCTTGAGGCTCTGGGCCTTGAGCAGGTAGGAGCTGAAGTCGGTGTTGGGGAACGGGGTGGCGTCGCTGGCGGTCACCAGCTTGCCCTTGTTTTCCTGGATGGCGGCCGTCATCTGGCGGTTGAGATCCTGACCGAAGGCATAGTTGGGGTAGATGATGTACCAGCTGTTGCCGCCGCGCTTGGTTACGGCAGTGCCGGTGCCGTTGGCGAGCATGTAGTTGTCGTAGGCGTAGTGGAAGGTGTACTTGTTGCACTTGTCGTTGGTCAGGGCGGTGGTGCCGCCGGTAACGACCATCACGGGAATCTTCTTGCCTTTGGCAATTTCGCTGGCTGCCAGCGCGGCGCTGCTGGTGGGCAGGTCCATCAGCACGTCCACGTTCTGACGGTCGATCATCTCGGCGGCCTTGTTGCTGGCCACGTCGGCCTTGTTCTGGTGGTCCACACCGACGACCTGCACCTTATTCCGGTAGCTCGGGTTCTTGGCCATAAAGTCGGCTGCGGCCATCTGAGCGGCCTTCACACTGCCGGGACCCGAGAGCTCGGAATACACGCCGGACAGGTCGGTCAGCACACCCACCTTGATGACGTTGTCACTCAGTTTGGCGCTCTGGGCCAGGGCCACAGTCAGGCTGGAAAGGGCGGCGGTAGCGATCAGGGCGGACAGTTTCGCTTTTTTCATGGGATTCCTCCAGGAGCAGGGGAGTAGGGTTTTCAGACACTCAAGTACTTCAGGAGTTCGTCGCGGCGGGATTCGACCTCGTCACGGCGGACCTCGTCGACGATCTTGCCGTCCACAAAGACGTAGTGGCGGTCGGCAAGGCGGGTGGCAAAATTCAGGTTCTGTTCGACCAGGAGAACACTCAGGCCCTCCTGCTGCAATTCGCGGATGATCCGGCCGATGCTCTGCACGATGACCGGTGCCAGACCTTCGCTGGGCTCGTCGAGCAGCAGCAGCCTGGGTCCGCTGCGCAGCACGCGCACCATGGCCAGCATCTGCTGCTCGCCGCCCGAAAGCTTGCTGCCGGGGTGGTGGCCGCGTTCGCGCAGCACAGGAAAGGCCTCGTAGGTGCGCGCCGCGCTCCAGCCTCCAGGACGGGCAGGCGGGAGTTCCAGGTTCTCGCGTACGGAAAGCGTGCTCAGGATCGCGCGTTCCTCTGGAACCCACGCCATACCGCGCGCCGCGATACGGTTGCTGGGCAGCCGGGTGATGTCCTGACCATCAAAAGTAATCTGTCCGGTGCGGCTGCGCAGCACGCCCATGATGCTTTTGAGGGTGGTCGTTTTGCCTGCACCGTTGCGCCCGATCAGGCTGACGACCTCGCCAGGGTGAATATCCAGATTGATGCCGTGCAGGACGTGACTCTGCCCATAGTAGGCGTGCAGGTCACGCACCTGGAGCAGCGGAGGGGACGCGGCGTGCGCTGCCGGAGCTGGGGAAAGGGAAGAGGCCGTCATCTCAGTGCCCCTCCTCGCCCAGGTACGCTTCGATCACGCGGGGGTCATGACGGACCTCCTCGTACTGACCGCTGGCCAGCACCGCGCCGTACTGCAGCACCGTGATGCGGTCGGCCAGTTCGGCCACCACGCTCATGTTGTGCTCGACCAGCACCACCGTGCGGCCCCGGGCCACCTGACGTACCAGCGCAATAACCCGCGCGACACCTTCGGAGCCCATGCCGGAAGTGGGTTCGTCCAGCAGCAGCACCTTGGGGTGCTGGGTCAGTGAGATGCCAATTTCCAGCTGGCGCTTCTCGCCGTGTGACAGGTCGGCGGCCAGCCGGGCATGGGCCGTTCCCAGCCCCACGTCCTCCAGAATCTGGTCGGCCTGCTCACCCAGCGATTCAAGTCGGGCCAGGGGGGTCCAGAACTGATGCGGCAGCGTGGTCGGCGACTGCAGGGCCACCAGCACGTTCTGCCGCACGGTCATGGACGGAAACACACTGCTGATCTGAAAAGAGCGTGACAACCCACGGCGAACGATCTCGAAGGGCCGCAGCTGGTCGACACGCTGGCCAAACAGGTGAACCTCTCCGGAGGTAGGTCTCAGAAAGCCGGAGAGCAGGTTGAACAGCGTGGTTTTTCCAGCTCCGTTCGGGCCGATGATGGCGTGAATTTCGCCCTCGTGGATCTGCAGGCTTACGTCGTTGGTGGCGCGGAAGCCCCGGAAGTCCTTGACCAGATGCCTGGCCTCGAGTGCCACGCCCGCATGCGATACAGGCGCCGGCGTGTCCTCATGAGTATGGCTGCGTGCCGTCATGGGCGACGGCAGGATGCGTCTGTCAGCATCGTCCTCCCTTTCGTGTTGTGGTACGGAAAAGAGAATAAGGCCTACGCGTTACACCGTGGTTACAGTTCCGGGGGTAAGGTGGGGGTAGCTTCAGCGCAACGGCTCGGGACGCGGCTGGATGGGACCGGCATCGGCCGGTGTGTGACCCTGCACGCCCTGCATCAGCAGGCGGATCTGTGCAAAGTCTGCCTCGATGTCTCCAGTAGGCTGCACGTACCCGATCACTCCGACCTGCCGCCGACCCCAGTCAAAGACCGTCACGGCGATAGGTACGCCAGCTTTCAGCGCCATGTAGTAAAACCCGGTCTTCCAGTATTCGGTGCGGGAGCGGGTGCCTTCGGGGGCGACCGTCAGCATAATCTCTGCGTCGCGGTTGATGCGCTCGACCACGGCATCGACAAAGTTCCCACCGGCACGGCGCCGGTCAATGGCTATTCCTCCCACCGCGCGCATGAACAGACCGATGGGAAACACGAACAGGCTGTGTTTCGCCACGAAGTGCACCGGGCTTCTGGTGGCCCATTTCCATAAGATCCCCAGCAGAAAGTCATGGTTGCTGGTGTGAGGCGCTACGCAGGCCACCACTTTCCGTGTGGGGGGTAAGTGCAGCACCGCCGTCCAGCCTGCCAGGCGCAGAGCCAGCACGGCCAGGCGCGACCCTATGGTATGAGGACGGTCAGGCCAGGTGTTGGACATCTCCGGGAGTATAGGGGCCGGAACCCGCACGACACCCTGAAGGAGCCAGGTCAGCGCCATTCAGTCGGACCTCAGGCAAATTCTGCACGTATCTGAACCTCTGTGAGTTCGATACGGCAACCTGAGCATTCACGACTTCAGGAAAGTTTTAGTTGTGCAGATAGGACTCAACCTTTGCGGGAGGTGCGTACCGACACACGGCCCTGCTGGGGCCTGTGTTGAATGGACGCAAGGATCAGTGATCCCACAATGGTCAGTCCAGCCAGGAGAAATTCCATGACTATAGTTTCGCTTTCTTTAGCTGACGTTAATGTGACACGCCACAGGGGTGAAGTGAGATTCTTCTCAAATCCTGTAGACAATGGTGGCTCGGCACAGGATCTTTCAGATCGTTGTAGACGGTAACGGGGATGCATCCAGTCTGTCGCAGGACCGCATAGCGCGCTCATTACAAGCATCCGGGTCAATCAGGATGCGCTGCCAGGCAGGGGGCCGGACACTCACGAAGGCCAGAAATGCGGAGGCGACCCGCAATCCCAGACCTTGCCCCACAAGCGCTATTTCCCCACTCAAAAGGTCTACAGCCCAGGCTTCTCCAGATGCTGTGGCGTAGTGCTGGAATTCGTGCTCTGGTCTCAGGGGCTCGGACTGCACGAACCCGGCTTATGAGTCAGGAACCGAGAGATCCGGATACGCTGCCCCAGGGTCTGAAAGAGTGACCGAAAATAGCGGCCTCGTCGCTTTCCTCGTCCTCCAGGAAAGCCCGCGCATGAGGCGTCTGCAGCCAGCGGGTCAGCAGCTGTAAGGTGCTTCAGGTGCAGCGGCTCAAAGGTCACTGGCACGTCGGCTCCAGTCATGCCGGAACGCCGTTCAGGTCCTCCAGGCTCAGGCCAGCGGCGTCCAGGACATCCCAGAACTGCTCGCTGGTGACGGGCAGGACGCTGAGGCGCGATCCTTTGCGGGTCAGGGGCGAGTCGGCCCAGTCCGGCAGACGCCGCAGGGCCTCAAGCGTGACCAGCGCCGGAAACGCGACCAGTGGTTCGACGTCTACCATGCTCCAGCGCGGCTGGGCTGGATCGGACTTGGGATCAAAGTAGGAACTCCCGGAATCGAACTGCAGGTCGTCCGGGTAGGCGGCGCGGCACACCCGCGCCACTCCTGCCACACCGGGGGGCCTGGCGTTGGAATGGTAGAAGAGGCACAGGTCGCCTTCACGCATGTCTCGCAGAAAATTGCGTGCCTGATAGTTACGCACGCCATTCCAGGGCTCACGGCCACGGCGCATGAGTTCGGCAAACCCGAACACGTCTGGCTCGGACTTGATCAACCAAAACCGCATATCCCCAGGGTAGAGCACCTGTGGGCAAAAGAGCCCCCGGCGCTGGTGCCGTCGCCACCGTTACGAACCTCACAGCGCCTTACACTGCCAGGGTGCGTGCCTCGCCCTGGCTTCCTGTCCTTCTGATCCTGGCCCTGGGAGCCTATCTGCTGCCGGAGCAGCGTGCACCCTGGACGCCCGTCCCGGGTGAGCGTCCGGCGCAGTCGGAAAGTGCTGCGCCAGGTGCCGAGCTGCCGGGCGCCTTACCGGAAACCTCGCGCGCGCTCTTCCGCCAGACTCGCTCTGCCACCGTGCGGGTGGAGAGTCTTGACCTGAAAACCCAGGAAGGCGGCATTGGCACCGGGTTTTTTATCAGTGATGACGGGCAGCTGCTCACGGCTTATCACGTGGTCTCAGGCGGAAGCCTGTTTCAGGTGACCACCCTGACAGGCCGGACGTACCGCGCGCGTGTTACCGGCTTCGACGAACAGGCGGATGTGGCCCTGCTGACCGTACAGGGGAAGGGGCCCTTTTCTTACCTGAAGCTGGCCACCCGGCCGCCACGGGTCGGTGAGACGGTGCTGGGCATCGGCAACAGCGGCGGGGACTTTCTGCAGCCGCGCCGGGGCCAGCTGCTGGGCCTCAATGTGGAAGCCGGACGTGCAGATTTTCCGCAGGGCACCCTGGAAATGGACGCCCCACTGGCGCCGGGAGACAGCGGCGGCCCCGTCATTGACGGCAATGGGCAGGCCATCGGTGTGATCAGCTACATCCGCATCGACGACAGCGGTCTGACCCGCCGCAGCTACGCAGTTCCGGTGGTCGAAGGCAACCAGCTGATCGAGGCCCTGCGTGGTGGCGAGAAGCGTGACGTGGGCGTGGCTGGGCTGATCTTTGACACGGTCCACAGCGGCGTCACCGATCCCCCCGGTGCGGTGGTCAACCGCGTAGCGCGCAACAGTCCAGCCGCGCGGGCCGGGCTGCGCGGCAGCGAACTCGACGACAACGGTAACCTCCGGCAGCTGGGCGACATCATCACGACTGTCAATGGCCGCGCTACTCCCAATGCCGACGCTGTCATCCGGGCCATCCGGGAAGCGCAGGTGGGGGACCGGATCACGCTGGGCTACGTCCGCGCTGGTCAACCCGCACAGGTCGAAGTCACCCTGGTGGCCCGCTCCAGCGTTCCTGACCTGCGGGAATAGCGCGGGGGCAAACCTCTCAAGTTCTGCTGAGCCGGCGCCCATGCGCACTTCACGCGCCAGGACCACACTGGGGGAATGTCACGTGCCTTCGTCAAGGAAGATGCCGGCGAGCGCTGGACGCCGGCGGCCACTCCGTCCACGTACCGCCTGATCTGGACCGCTGGATCACAGCCCGAAGTGCTGCGCGAAACTGATGATCTGCTTGACGCGCTGCACTGGCTGGCTGGGCGTGACCGTCCCGGCTTTGAGCTGCGCGACCGCTCAGGCGTGCTGCTGGCCACCGTAGCCTGAGACTGGACCTCATTGGAACTTCTACCAGTTTCCCTCAAGGGTGAACCGCACGGCACCGGCCAGACTCTGGCCCGGAGCGAGGACCCTCAGGTCCGCTCCCGCCACCCCCTGGTTGGCCAGATTCAGGGCGTCGGTGGCGTGTGATACCGGCTCCAGGGCCAGACTGCCGTCGGGCGCAGCAAACAGCACCACATGCGAGTACACGTTGTCGGCTGTGATCGTCAAGGCCCGCTGACCCCAGTCCAGGCGCGCAATACCGTCCCAGGCGGTGTACACCTGATCCGGTTGCCGATGTCCCAGTGGGGCCGGGCGGCGGAAATCCTCGTCCGGGCGAACCGGCCGGGCCTCGGCCTGCGGCAGCGCGCGGTCATCGGTGTCGTAGATCAGGGCGGCAGGCAATTCCAGGGCGGGGTCCACCCCCTCGTGAAGCCGGGTGAAATACGGGTGCAGGCCCAGCCCGGCCGGCATCGGCGTGGTGTCCACGTTGGTCAGGGTCACGCTGGTGTCCAGGTGCGGCCCGTGAAGCCGGTATTCCACGGTCGCTGTAAAGGCCCAGGGCCAGTTCACATCGGCAAAGTGCCGGCTGTCGAACTCACATACCAGCGCGGTGTCTGAAGGCCGGCTCACCTGCCAGGGCCGGTTACGCACGTCCCCATGCTGGGTCAGCCCGTCTTTGGTGGTCACCCGCAGCTGAACCTCGCGGCCCCCGAACACGAACCGGGCGTCCCGGACGCGGTTGCTGAAGGGCAGCAGGGTAAACGAGGCACACTGGCTGCTGCTCTGCACGCCCTGCGGATTCACCGCGCGCAGCACCGGCCGCCCCGAGGCGGCGCGCAGGTTCAGCAAGCTGGCGCCCAGGTCCGGCAGCACTTCCAGCGTCATGGCCGGGCTGGAGATGGTCTGCACGTTCAGCGCGGTTTCAGGTGGGCTCACTTCCGGCCCCGCGTCGCCTCGTACAGCAGGATCCCGGCCGCCACCGACGCATTGAGACTCTGCACCTTGCCGCGTACCGGAATGCTGACCAGGACGTCG
This sequence comes from Deinococcus deserti VCD115, assembly GCF_000020685.1. Taxonomy (NCBI): domain Bacteria; kingdom Thermotogati; phylum Deinococcota; class Deinococci; order Deinococcales; family Deinococcaceae; genus Deinococcus; species Deinococcus deserti. The sequence goes on from NC_012526.1 coordinate 560,021, forward strand.
CACTTTTCGCGCACCAGACGGCGCATGCCTTCACCCTCGGCCCCGATGACCAGGGCCAGCTTGCCGCTGAAATCCACCTTGCCCAGTTCCTGCGCGGCCTCACCGGCTGCCCCATAGACCCAGACCCCTTCTGCTTTCAGCTGGTCGATCAGGCGCGGCAGGTTCTTGGTCTGTGCCACCGGCAGGTAGCTTGTGGCCCCGGCGGCCGTTTTGGCCACCACAGGCGAGAGCGGGGCGCTGCGGCGTTCCTCGACCACCACACCATGGGCGCCCAGCACCTCGGCGCTGCGGATGATTGCTCCGAAGTTCCTGGGGTCGGTGATGCCGTCGAGCAGCACCACGACCAGATCTTCGCCGCGCGCCTCAGCGCGGTCCATGATGTCGTCCATGCTGGCCCAGGCCATATCCTCCACCTCGGCCAGGATGCCCTGGTGCTGGGTGGTTCCGGCCAGCTGGTCGAGCTCAATGCGCGGCGAGAAGCGCACGCGCACCCCGCCCACGCTCTCGGCCAGGGTCTTGACTTCGCGTACGAATGCCTCTTCCACGCCACGTGCCAGCAGCACCTCAGACACCCGTCCGTCCTTGAGTGCTTCCATCACCGGATTCCGCCCGTACAGCAACATGTCAGGCAGTCTAAAGCAGCCCCCCACCTGAAAGCCGTGCCCCGTCAGATCCGCTGACTCAGTCTGCGACTGGGCAGGCTGCACAACCGTTTACATGTCGTGGCTTTGCAGCCAGGTCAACAGGTCCGGCGTAGAGAGGGGCGGGGCAATCGCAAAGCCCTGCGCGGCGTCACAGCCCAGGTCACGCAGCATGGCCAGCTGCTCAGGCGTCTCGACCCCGACCGCCGTGACACTCAGGCCCAGGCGGTGCGCCAGGTCAACCGTACCCTCAACCAGCGTCACGCTGCGGGCGTCTTCGGGCACGCGGGCTGTCAGGGTGGGGTGCAGCTTGACAGCACTCAGCGGAAAGCGTGTCAGCGCAGCCAGGTTGGTGGAGCTGTCGCCGAAGTCGTCCACGCTCAGCTGAGCACCCAGCGAGCGCAGCTGCTCAAGCAGCCCCAGGGTGTCCTGACTGTGGTCCAGCAGGCTGCCGGCTGTGACCTCGATGTCTGGAGCGCCTTCGGCACGCAGCGTCGGCAGGAGCCTGCCCAGGCCAGCGCTGCCGCGCAATTCCGCCAGGCTGAGGTTCACACTGACCTGCCAGTCCGCGAAGGCTCCCGGCCGGGCAGCGCGGACCTCGCGCCGGCCCTGCAGCGCGGCGGTCACCACCCACTCGCTGACCTGGGTCAGCAGGTCCATGCGGCTGGCCACCGGCAGGAAGGCGCCGGGGCTCAGCACTCCCAGAGAAGGATGGTTCCAGCGCAGCAGAGCCTCAGCGCCCAGCGGACGGCCGTCTGACAGGCGCACAGCAGGCTGGTACAGCAGCGTGAACTGCTCGCCGCCCAGCGCCTGACCCAGCGCGTCTTCCAGCTCAAAGGTTCGTGCGACCTCGGCCCGCATGCCCGGGTGGAACACGCTGACCTGGGCGCGCCCCTGCTGCCGGGCGTGCTGCATGGCAATCTCCGCGTCGGCCAGTCGGTCGGCGTTGACCTGATCGGTGACCCCCAGCGCACACCCCAGCGGCACATCACGCCGTCCGGCCCGCAGTGGGGTGGCCAGCATGGTGCGCAGGCGCTGTGTGGCTTCCGGGGCAGCCATACCGGGCAGCTGTACGGCAAACACCGTATCGGCCAGCCTCGCCGCCTCGCCTCCATAAGCTGCTGCGAGATCGTTGAGACGCGCGGCGAGCTGAATCAGCAGATGGTCAAAGGCAGTGCGTCCCAGTGCCGCCGTCAGCGCCGCGAAGTCCTCAACTCCCAGGCAGGCCACCGCTTCCGGTCCGGTCGGCGGCCGGGTCAGAACCTCACGCAGGCCAGCGCGGTTGAGCAGCCCGGTCAGCGCGTCGTGGCGCGCGTCATGCCGCATCTTGGCCTGGGCATGCCGCAGGGCCGTCACGTCGCGTGCGCTGAGCAGCAGCCCTGGCTTGCCACTCTGCGTGCCCTCCAATGCCAGCACAGAGCCGCGAATCTGCATGGTCCGGACCGTGCCGCTGGGCAGGGCCAGCTGAATTTCCTTCTCAAAGTTCTTGTGCTGCTCGCGCCAGTCTGGGAGCGGCAGAGGCTCGCCCTGCGGCGTAAACGCGTGTACACCCAGGTCGGCCAGGACCCGTCCGAAGCCCAGGCCCAGCAGCCGAGCGGCGTCTACCCCCAGCAGGGTGGCTGCCGGATCACTGACGAACTGCACGCGTCCGCCGTGGTCCAGTGCCACTGCTGCGTCTTCCAGGTGAGACAGCATCTGCGCCACCAGTCCCGCCGGAGCTCCGGCGGCGTGCACCCCAGGCGGAGCGCTGCTGGCAATCAGCAGACCCGGGACCGAGGTGCGCCGGACACTGAGGGCCAGCGTGCCGCCCAGCGCCAACGAGACGTCCGCCTGCGCCGCACCTCCACCCGAGGCCACGCTGACCAGCTGCCGTACCGCTTCGGACGGCACGTCGGCAAAGCAGGGCCAGGCCCACAGCGGCGCTCCAGGAACCGCCGCCGCGGTAGGAGGCGCCAGCTCCAGCAGTCCGGTGCTGGCCTGCAGCACGGCACCGTCCTCTTTCAGAAGTGCCGTGGGAGTGTCCGTATCGAGCAGGGCCTGGATTTGCAGGGCCTGGGCATGCTCAGAAGAGGTGTCCTGCCAGAGCGCCATCACACCGGCCTGTCCGGCGGCGAAAAAAGGCCGCGTTTCACCCCGGACAGGCCGCGGGCCGTCGGGCAGCTGAAAGACGGCGTCGGGCAGACGCGTGGCCCGCCCGGCAGCGGCCTGCTCCAGTGCGCGGATCAGGTCTGGCTGTCCAGGCACAACCTCGCTCACAGCGCGCCCGACCACGGCTGCGTCAGTGGTCCTGAACCACTCCAGAAAGGGCCGGCTGACCTGCCGGATCCTGAGGTCTGACGAAAGCCACAGTGCCGGAACCGGCAACTGGGTAATCAGCACGTCGGTTTCATGGTTCGGGCCATCCTGGCGGGCTGCAGACAGAAGCAGGGTCAGCACCTGCTCGGCATCGGGGGGTACTGATCCCGCCTCGCTCCACAGCAGCCCCAACAGTGTTCCGTCACGGGTCAGCCAGGTCATTTCACCGCGGTCGAGCCAGGCATCGGGAGGCACCAGGTCTGCGCCCGGACGCGATCTGACGTTCTCGGCCGTGACGCACAGCACCTCACCTCCTACCGGCGCCATCAGCGTCGAGAGTGGGGAATGCAGCCGCAGAACATCGCGCAGAGCAGTATGGAGGGCAGGATTCGTATTGACCGGCGTCATGGAAAGGGGAACCTCGGTTCAGGCCGTGAATAGGCGCGCAGAGCAAGCAGGCCTGAGGTGAGAGCATCGTGCCATGCCGACTCTTACGTGAATCATGCAGCAGGCGGCCGTGCCTCCGTGTATTCTGGCGCTTTGTCCCTCAGATCGACAGAAGCCGCGGGCATCACCAGCCCAGAAGTCAGTCGTCCCAGCCGTCTTGGTCTTCCTGCTCGGCCCGGACATCAGGCCAGGTATAGATGCCTGGGTCGGTCGGATTGCTGGCGGCCACCAGATGACGGATTTCCTCGTGGTCAGGCTCTTCGAGGACCTGCATAAACGCACTGGGACTCAGCACTGTTTCGCGCAGGACCAGCCCCTGCTCCTGCGCCCAGGTCACCAGTTCTGCCAGAGCCTGGGCCCCTGTGGGTCCGAAGCGCGGGCCGAACGTGGCGGTCAGCACCAGTGGCTCGCCGGAGGCCGGGAGCAGAACCGCACCGTAACGGGCCAGTGGACGGTGCCCCTGCCAGTCGGTGACCAGCAGCAGCCGGCCTCCGTTCAGGTTCAGCGTCTGGGCGCCGGACAGGGCGGCATTGAGGGTCTCCAAGGGGGCGCCCGGCACGCCCAGCGGATCAAGGGTCGACATGTTCCGAGTGTACGGCAGCTGCGTAATGCGCTGCGGCGTGCGCCCAGGGAACAGGGCGCAGTATTTTCAGAAGTCCTCATGCCCCGCAGCCCGGCAGGTGCTCAGGGCTATCCTGCGGACATGAAGTTCAAGCTCAATACCCTGATCAATCAGGCCCGGGGCGGCCGTGTGGTGCGCACGCCGTTTGTAGATGGTGACGAGATCGACCGGCGGATGCTGCAGGACGACGAGGTCCGTCACAAGATCGCCGGTGGTTTTCCCGATGCGCGCCGGGTGATCCTGACGCTGCATCCCGCGCACATTCCTGAAGTGGACAGCGCCGTCACGGTGCTGCGCCTGACACCCGAGGACGCGGCGCCTGCCTGGGACCTGCAGGACTTCAGCGTGCAGCTGCGCCGCCTGGAGCTCAACGAGGACCAGTTGGGCGACCTGCGCGAGGACCGCGGTGGCTTTCTGCTTGCGGCCACCAGCAAGGCAGCCCAGACCCTGGCAGCCCTGACTGAACTGGGCGGCCGGCACGTGGACGTCGAGGAAGTTGGAGAAAGCGCCGGAAAGAGCAGCAAGGTGCGCGAGGTGGTTGTGCCCAGCATGCGGGTAGATGTGGTCGGGGCCAAGGGATTCGGCGTCAGCCGCGCGTATTTCCAGCAGGGCATCGACGGCGGCAAGGTTCGCCTGAATGGCCAGCCGGCGCGTGCCAGCAGCGAGATCCGCGAGGGTGACAGTCTGGCGGCCGAGGGGTTAGGCCGGATCGACTTCAAGCGCGTCGTGAATGAAACCAGACGCGGCAATTTCAAGGTCGAACTCGACGTCCACCGTTGACCAGCCATGATTGACCTGCTCTCCCGCATGCCCAGCGTTACGCCCGACGAGCTGACGGCCCACCTGACTCCCAGCCCCCGCTACGACCAGGTGCGCTTCGCCACCTATCAGCCCAACCCCGGCTACCCCAGCCAGGGCGAAGCGCGCGATGCCCTTGAAGCCTTTGTGCGGGCGCCAGCACCGAAACCCAGCGGCTTTCGCCTGTTCCGCCGTTCTGCCCGGCCAGAGGGACAGGGCCTGTACCTGGACGGTGGCTTCGGGGTAGGCAAGACCCACCTGCTGGCCAGCGCCTGGCACGCTGCTCCGGGCCGGGCCGCACTGATGAGTTTCCAGGACCTGATGTACATCATCGGAACGCTGGGCATGAACCGCGCCGTGGAAGCTTTCCGCAACCACGACCTGCTGCTGATCGACGAATTCGAGCTGGACGATCCAGGCAACACCCACATGGCCAATACCTTCCTGGGACAGCTGATGCCTGGCGGCACGCATGTGGTCGCCACCAGCAACACCGAACCCGGAGCCCTGGGCCAGGGCCGCTTTAACGCCCGTGACTTCGAACGCCAGATTCAGGGTATTGCCAACCGTTTTGTGCCTCATACCATCGACGGGCCGGACTACCGTCAGCGCGGCACCCGGCCGGAAGACACGCTTCAGCCTGCCGAATTCGCCGCCTGGCAGGCCCGGCAGAACCCCGATACCCTCAGTATCGTGCAGCACCGCGACCTCAACCGGCACCTGCTGCGCGTTCACCCCAGCCACTTTCCCCGCCTGCTCCAGGGCATCGGGGCGCTGGGTGTCGAGGGGCTGTGCCCAATGGCAGACCAGAACGTTGCGCTCCGGTTCGTGCATTTCATCGACAAGCTGTATGACCTGGGACTCAATGCGGCATTTACAGGGGCGCCGCTGGGGACGCTGTTCGATGAGACGTACCGGCATGGCGCGTATGCGAAGAAGTACAGCCGGTGTCTGTCGAGGCTTTCGGAGATGTTGCGGGAGGCTCGGGAGGGGGGATAAAAGTTTTTCTGGTTTGCCCCGCCCCCCAGCCCCCTACCCCAAAGGGGCAGGGGGAGCTTGCGTTGCACTGGGCAAGGTGAGAGGGAGGGTGGTGGGTTGCTCGTTGGTTCCCGCGTTCCTGCCTCGACGCCATGCTCCGAGATCTCGCAATGGCCCGCGCGCTGCGCGCACGACGGCCTGGGTTGCCTTGAGGGTTAAGGGGCAGGGCTTCTTGATTCAGACAGACAGGTTCTACTGAAAAAGAAAAGGAAAAAGCGGCTCCTTCTGACATCTCACCTTGCCCTTTCACAGGTTCAGCACCCGAAGCCGTCGTACGCGTAGCGCGCGGGCTCTTCCAACGGGTGTGAAAGCTGGCGTCGAAGCCAGACACGTCAATGAACAAAGCAGCGCCTCAGCTCCAGTCAACCCTCTTGCCCAGTGCAACGCAAGCTCCCCCTGCCCCTTTGGGGTAGGGGGCTGGGGGACGGGGTAAACAATTAGAGAAAAACCCTTACGCCGAACTCCGCCGGGCCCGTTTCTCCGCCTCAATAGCCCGCTGCAACTCCTGAATCTGCTTGAGCATGCTCAGCTGCTCGGCGGGTGGGGCGGCCATAACCTGTTTTTTCAACAGGTCAACTTCAGCCCGCATAGAGTCGATGCTCATGCTGACCTGGATATCGTCTACAGCAGCGGCCGCGTAGGCGTTGACGTTCTGCTCGTACTGCTGGGAGTTCGCCCGGCCGATGGTGCCGGCGTCACGTCCCTCGAACATCAGGCGGATCAGCAGCTGCTCTTCAGGCTGGCCACGGAAGACATCCAGAATCGCGTCTGGGCTGTGAGCACCCTGGGCGGCCAGCATCACCTTGCGCACGCTCTCGTTGCGCCACGGCGTGCTGCCGTCCAGTTTGGCCAGCAGGCTGGGGTCCACCAGCAGCTGACGCAGCAGTGCCAGCTCACGGTCTTCCTCGGTGCGGTGGGTACTCATGCCGGCCAGGTGCGTGTCGGTCAGCTGCCGGCGCTTGGCCTTGGACGCGATCCACTCCATCAGCGCCTCAGGTTTGATGCCGAGCTGCTCGCAGGCAATGGTCCGCATCTGCTCGGCACCCTCATCCAGGGGATCAAGGTTCTGCATGCGCGGCAGCAGCTGCATCAGCACCCGGCGTTTGCCCTCACTGGTGCTCAGGCCGTGCGCTTCCACGGCGGCCTGTACCCGGTAATGCACCTCATCCAGGCCGCTGGTCAGTGCCTGACGGATGCCCACGATATCCCCAGCCAAGAGGGCGTCGGCCGGGTCCTTACCGCTGGGCACGCTGGTGGCCCGCACGCGGAACTTGGCTCCCAGTACCTGATCCAGCCCCGACAGGGTCGCCTTGAGTCCGGCCTCGTCCTGGTCGAACATCAGGGTCAGCTTCTGTGCTCCCAGGCGTTCTAGCAGGGTGGCATGCTCGGCTGTCAGGGCCGTGCCCAGCGAGGCCACTGCGCCGGTAAAGCCGTGCTGGTGCATGGTAATAACGTCCATGTACCCTTCGACCACCACCAGCTCCGAACCGCCTTTCAGGTGCGTGCGGGCTTTGTCCAGGCCGTACAGCAGTTCACCCTTGCGGAAAGCTTCGGTCTCCGGAGTATTCAGGTACTTCGGCTTGGTGTCGTCCAGCACCCGCCCGCCGTAGCCCACCAGGCGGCCCAGGTGATCACGAATGGGAAACATGACCCGGCCCCGGAAGCGGTCATACACCCGTCCAGATTCGGGGTTCTCGATCAGCAGGCCGGCTTCGAGCAGTTGCCGTTCGCTGAGGCCTTTGGTACGTGCCCGCTTGAGCAGCCCGTCCCAGCCGTCCGGGGCGTAGCCCAGTTCAAATGCGGCAATGGTCTCGTCCGTCAGGCCCCGCCGGCGCAGATACTCCAGGGCTACTCCCGGCAGGTGTTCGCGGAAATACTCCAGCGCAAACGCGTTGACGTCATACAGGTCCCGGCTGCTCTTTTCACCGTATTTGGCCTCCACCTGAATCCCGGCCTGCTCGGCCAGCTTGCGCATGGCGTCACCAAAGCTCAGGTTCTCGGTGCGCTGCACGAACGAGAAGATGTCGCCGCCGGCCTTGCAGCCAAAGCAGTAATAGTAGCCCTGCTCGGTGTCTACCTGAAAGCTGGGGCTCTTTTCCTTGTGAAAAGGACACAGACCTTTCAGGCGGCCCTTGCCGGCTGGAGTGAGACGCACATGCTCGCCAATCACGTCCGCGATGTTGAGCCGCGAACGAACGTCTTCCTTGGTTCCTATGTGTGCCTCACCTCCTTTTTGCTTGGCGCGCCCGATCTCACCAGACTGGGAATCAAACAGGCGGCAGTGCCCCAGTGTACGCCCCGGCGCCGCCCTCCGGCTAGAGGGCGTGAAGGACGTCTGACACGCCGGAAATAAAGGGGGCAAAGCTAGGAGCCGTGCCAGCGCGGCCTGCCTCTATCCCGTTTCTGTACAGCCGCCCCCCGGTTGTCTCAAGGGACATGAAGTCTGACGCAACTCCGCTTAAACCCAGCCTTAGGTCGCCGTCACCCCCGGTCCATGCGTGCAAGTCAGCCTGAACGCATGACCGCACCATCCCTCCAGGGAAAGACCATTGCCATTCTTGCTGCCGACGGTGTAGAGGAAATCGAGCTGACCAGCCCCCGCGAGGCCGTTGAGCAGGCCGGCGCTATGACGCACCTGATCAGCCTGCAGGACGGCGAGATCCAGAGCATGAAAAACGACATGGAGCCCCAGGGCCGCTACCCGGTAGATAAAACGGCTGAGGAAGTCAACGTCAACGAGTACGACGGCCTGATCCTGCCAGGCGGCACCGTCAATCCCGACAAGCTGCGTCTCAGCCCGGACGCCATGCGCATGGTCCGGGCTTTTTATGACGAGGGTAAGCCGATCGGTGCGATCTGTCACGGGCCCTGGAGCCTGAGCGAGACGGGTATTGCCCAGGGCCTGCGCATGACCAGCTGGCCCAGCCTGCGTCACGAACTCACCCTGGCCGGCGCCCAGTGGGTAGACGAGGAGGTGGTGACAGATAAGGGCGTGGTTACCAGCCGCAACCCCGGCGACCTGCCAGCCTTCAATGCCAAGCTCATCGAGGAGTTCGCCGAGGGCGACCACAGCAGCCGGCGCAAGTGAGCCGTCTTTTTTCCCTATTCCAGGAGGCCCCACCATGACCCAGTCCAGCACTTATAAAGTCAGCCGCAGTGAGACCACTCACGGCCAGCACGGTGAACACCGCCTTATCCGCGGTCAAAATAGCAGCATGCGTCTGTGGCACAACGAGCAGCCTGCCGATACTGCAGAAAAACAGCCCAGCCTCAACAGTTACGAAACCCTGGGTTATGTCATCAGTGGCCGGATGGAGCTGACCGTTGACGGACAGACCTTGACGCTGGAAGCCGGAGACAGCTACTTCGTTCCTTCAGGCGCCGAGCATGTCTACCGGGTGCTTGAGACCCTGACGGCCGTCGAAGTCACCACGCCTCCCGCTGATCAAGCAGGGTAGGACCATAGCCGGGAGCCCCTTGCAGGGTTCCGACTGTAATGTCTTTTCGTGACTCTGGACTGAAATACGAGGCCTTGCTGTAGAAGAAGTATCAACGAAGGCGCCGTAAGTGGCGCCTTTTATTGTTGACATGCTCTGGAATGGCTCTGACTTCTTGCTGTTCTTTCAGCAATGTGATCCTAAAGAGATAGCCTGGGTTCGGTAGGGCCTGCACAGGAGCTGAACGGGACCGCGGATAACTGTGCCTGGTGGGATCTGCAATCCGAAAGAAAAGCTGCTTTTGTAAGGCTCCGCGCGCCGTTCATGCAAAGGAACTGCTTGCTAACGGCGAAGTTGGAGACACAACAGTCCCGGAACAGGCCATTCCAGGTACAGAAAAATGGGCCGCGCTTGCTGGCGTCCCGGTCGTTACGAGGTCAGAATCAATGGGAGGCGGCAGGCTCGACGAACGCGGCACTGTCGTAATACGTACGGAAAGTCTTGACCTGTCCGTCTTCTATATCGATCAGGCTGACGCCACGGTAGGCCAGCTCGTGTCCACCCTTAACCTGACCTGTGGCTTCCCACTCCATGACGCCCAGACCATCATTTTCCTGGCTTCGGGTGAACTCGCTGCGGATGCGGTCAAAGGCACTCAGGTATGCCTCCCAGAATGCCCGCGCGCCGTCCTGACCTTCCCAGGTCTGGGTGGTCAGATTTCTGAGTGTGACGTCGGGGGCATGCAGAGCGACCAGGGCGTCCACGTTTCCGGTCTGTTCTGCCTGCTGGAGGGCCTGCATGAAGCTGTCCGTGGTGGTCATGGAGGTACTGCACCATGAACTGCAGGTCGAAAGCGTTATCCGGCGCACGTTGTGGAGGACGGGTGAAGGGACGTTGAAAGGAGCGCCACAGGCAGAGCACAGGCTTTAAGAACCCTGTGTGGGAGCAGGTTTTGGCTTGTGTTACAGTTTTTGTTAATGAGCGAGACCGCATATTTCTTTGCCGGGTGGGAGCCATTGATCCGCATCCTGGTTGTGGGCACCTCGCTGTTTTTATCTGTCGTCCTTCTGCTGCGTATAACGGGCAACAGGACACTCTCCAGCCTGACAACGTTTGATTTCGTTGTCATGGTGGCCATCGGGGCAGTGTTTGGCCGGGCGCTGACAGCCAGGGACCTCTCCTACTCTGAAGCTTTTGCGGCCGTTACCCTGCTGGTCGTTCTTCAGTATCTGCTCTCATTGCTTAAATTTCATTCCCGTACGTTGGCCAGGGCCATAGCTTCACCGCCCGTGGTTCTGTACAGCGACGGCACCTTTCATGAAAAGGCGCTGCGCAGGGAGCGGCTGACCAGGGAAGACCTGCTCTCGGCCATCCGCGCCGAAGGGTACGAGACATTCAGTGACGTGGATCTTCTGGTGCTGGAGACGGCTGGACGGATTTCGGTGATTGTTAAGGGGAGAAGGGGGTAGGAAAGGGCTGTTGGTTTCGCCGGGCTGGTTGCCCCACCCCCCCAGCCCCCTACCCCAGACTCGAAGAGCTGCGAAGTAGAGGGGCAGGGGGAGCTTTCGTTCGCACTGGGCAAAAGGTCTGACTGGGGCTGGGGCTTTGCTGGTGCTGCTAACGTTTCCGGCCTCGACGCCATGCTGCCGCCCAGTTGGAACGGCCAGCGCGCTGCGCGCACGACGGCCTTTGGGGAGTGGGGCGGTAGGGGTTTGGACAGGCCATAAAAGAAGACAGCGCCAAAAGCTTTTGGCGCTGTCTTCCTTAACTCTGCTGGTTTACGCGCCGATGTAATCCTCAACCGGTGGGCAGGAGCACACGAAGTTGCGGTCGCCGTACACATTGTCCACGCGGTTGACGGCAGGCCAGTACTTCCAGCCCTTCTGATGCTTGCTGGGGTACGCGGCTGTTTCGCGGCTGTAGGCGCGGTTCCACTCGTCGGCCATCAGGTCGTCCTGGGTGTGGGGTGCGTGCTTCAGAGGGCTTTCCTCCGCCTTCAGCAGACCGTCCTGCACCTCCTGAATCTCACGGCGGATCTGCAGCATGGCGTCTATGAAGCGGTCGAGCTCGGCCTTCGGCTCGGATTCGGTGGGCTCGATCATCAGGGTACCGGGCACCGGGAAGCTCATGGTGGGCGCGTGGAAACCGTAGTCCATCAGCCGTTTGGCGATGTCCTCCTCGGTGACGCCGCACGCCTGCTTGAGGGGGCGGATATCAATGATGCACTCGTGCGCCACGCGGTTGCTTTTTCCCTTGTACAGGATGGGGTAGGCGCCCGCGAGCTTGCTGGCAATGTAGTTGGCGTTGAGCAGCGCCACCTGGGTGGCCTTGCGCAGGCCATGGGCGCCCAGCAGTTTGATGTACAGGTAGCTGATCGGGAGGATGCTCGCGCTGCCGTAGGGCGCGGCACTTACGGCGCCGGTCTGGCTGCCGCTGACATCGCGCACCACGTGGTTGGGCAGGAACGGGGCAAGGTGAGCCTTGACCCCGATGGGGCCCATGCCGGGGCCACCGCCACCGTGCGGGATGGCAAAGGTCTTGTGCAGGTTCAGGTGCGAGACGTCACTGCCGATCAGACCTGGCTTGGCCACGCCGACCTGTGCGTTCATGTTGGCACCGTCCAGGTACACCTGACCGCCGTGCTGGTGGATCAGGTCGCACACGTCCCTGACGTTCTCTTCGTACACACCGTGGGTGCTGGGGTAGGTGATCATCAGGGCGGCGAGGTTCTCGCTGTGCTTCTCGGCCTGGGCGGTCAGGTCGTCAAAGTCGATGTTGCCGTTCGCGTCGGTTTTCACAACCACCACCTGCATGCCCATCATGGCGGCGCTGGCGGGGTTGGTGCCGTGTGCACTGGCGGGAATCAGGCAGACGTTCCGGTGGTGCTCGCCGCGGCTCTCGAAGTACTTGCGGATCACCAGCAGGCCGGCGTACTCGCCCTGTGCGCCGCTGTTGGGCTGCATGGAAATCGCGTCGTAGCCGGTGATGTCGGCCAGCCACGCTTCCAGTTCCGCCAGCAGCTCGGCGTAGCCTTCGGTCTGGTCGGCAGGGGCAAAGGGGTGCAGCGCCCCGAATTCCGGCCAGGTCACCGGGATCATCTCGGTGGTGGAATTGAGCTTCATGGTGCACGAACCCAGTGGAATCATGCCGTGAACGAGGCTGTAGTCGCGGTTTTCCAGCATCTTCAGGTAGCGCAGCATGCCGTGCTCACTGCGGTGGGTCTGGAAGACAGGGTGGGTCAGGTACTCACTGGTGCGCTTGAGGCCCTCAGGAATGCCGTCCACGGCCTGGGTGTCCAGCGCCAGCACGTCCACAGTCTGCCCGGTAATGGCTTCGGCCACGTCTGCCAGATCAGCAGGAGTCACGGTTTCGTCCAGGCTCACGCTGACCTGGTTGCCTTCATAGCGGAAGTTGATGCCTTTGGCCTCCGCGCGCTGGCGGATAGCCGCTGCGTCACCTTCGAAGGTCAGGGTGTCGAAGAAGGTTACGCTGGGCGTCAGGCCCGCGTTCTGGAGGGCTCTGGCCAGAATGCCGGTCAGGCGATGCACGCGGCCGGCAATGGTGCGCAGGCCGTCGGCACCGTGGTACACGGCGTAGGCCGCGGCCATGTTGGCCAGCAGCGCCTGTGCGGTGCAGATGTTGCTGGTGGCCTTCTCACGGCGGATGTGCTGCTCACGGGTCTGCATGGCCATGCGCAGGGCAGTCTTGCCGCGCACGTCCTTGCTGACGCCGATCACGCGGCCCGGCATGGAGCGCTGGTAGGCCTCCTGACACGCCAGGAATGCAGCGTGCGGTCCACCGAAGCCCATCGGCACGCCCAGACGCTGGGCGCTGCCTACCACGATGTCCGCGCCCTGCTCGCCGGGAGGGGTGACCAGTGCGCAGGCCAGCAGATCAGCTGCGACGATCAGTGCGCCGCCGACTGCATGCACCTTCTCGGCCATGGGAGACAGGTCGCGCAGATCGCCGTAGGTCCCGGGATACTGGACCAGCACGCCGAACACCCCTTCAGGCAGCTCGGCAGTCGGGTCGCCGGTCACCACTTCGAAGCCGAAGTACTCGGCGCGGGTCTTGACCACGTCCAGGGTCTGCGGGTGCACGTCGTCGGCCATGAAAAAGACGTTGCCCTTGCTTTTTGCCTGACGCTTGGCCAGGGTCATGGCTTCGGCGGCGGCGGTGCCTTCATCCAGCAGCGAAGCGTTGGAGATCGGCATGCCAGTCAGGTCCATCACGACCTGCTGGAAGTTCAGCAGCATCTCCAGACGCCCCTGACTGATTTCAGCCTGGTACGGCGTGTAGGCGGTGTACCAGCCCGGATTTTCCAGCATGTTGCGCAGAATCACCGGAGGCGTGTGGGTGCCGTGATACCCCATGCCGATATAGCTGCGGAACACCTTGTTCTTCTGGGCGACGCGTTTCAGGTCAGCCAGAGCCTGAGCCTCGGTGACGCCCTCGCCGGCCTTCAGCTCTCCGCGGAACTGGATGGCTTCAGGCAGCGTGGTTTCGGTCAACTCGTCCAGGCTGGAAACGCCCAGTTCGGCCAGCATATCTGCCTGTTCCGCCTCGCTGGGGCCAAGGTGACGGGCAGTGAAGTCGTGGGTTTGAAGCAGGTCAGACAGCGGTTTCATGGAACTCCTTAGCAGGGGTGGGAGAGCTGTGGCACTCGGGTCAGAGACACAGACGAGTCACGGGCTGTGGGTCGCCCCCGAACCCGTGACTGTCTGCGCGCGGGGTTTTTAGTGAGCCTGGGCGTCGTAGGCGGCGGCGTCGAGCAGGTCCGAGCCTTCCTCGGTGACTTCCAGCTTGAACAGCCAGCCGCCCTCGTAGGGGGCGCTGTTGACCAGCTCGGGGTTGCCGCTGAGTTCCTCGTTGACAGCCACGATCCGGCCACTGGCGGGCGCGTAGATGTCGGAGGCGGTCTTGACGCTTTCCACGACGGCCACGGCCTCGCCAGCGGTGACTTCACGGCCCACTTCGGGCAGTTCGACGTACACCACGTCGCCCAGCTGCTCCTGCGCGTGATCGGTAATGCCGACCGTACCGTCCTCGGAGAGCCATTCGTGGGAAGCTGCGTATTTCAGGGTGGTGGGGGTGGTCATGGTGGTTGCTCCTGTAGGGAAGTGGACAGAGAAGAGGGTGGCCGGGGAAGGCGTGCGTCAGCGATGCAGGTCCCAGGCTACCTGTTAAGGGGCTTTGTAAAAAGGAACGTCCGTCCGGGTGGCCGGGTGCGCCTTGCCGCGGACCTCGACCTCGAAATCGGTGGCGTCGGCGGCACCTGCCTGCACCAGAGCCAGAGCAATGGGGTGACCCAGGGTGGGGCTGCTGGTTCCACTGGTCACGTGCCCGACCACCTGACCGCTCTGCAGTACCGGGTAGCCCTCACGCACCGGCACCTTGTCCAGCTTCAGGCCGATCAGTTTCTGCTGGGCCGGCTGCTGAAGGGCTTCGCGGCCGTAAAAGGGCTTGTCCTTGACCACCCAGGTGTAGTGACTGCTCAGGGGGTGAATGTCGTCCGCAAACTCATGGCCGTACAGGGGAAAGCCGGCTTCCAGGCGCAGCGTATCGCGGGCGCCCAGGCCAGCGGGGGTGACGCCGATCGCCATCAGCTTGTCCCACACGGTCTCTGCCTCACTGGCATCAATAAACACCTCGAAGCCGTCCTCGCCGGTATAGCCGGTGCGTGCCAGATGTACGTTGAAGCCAAACAGCCGGGCCGGGAAGTAGGCGTTCTTCTTCTTGCTGCCCAGGTCCACGTCCACGTGAGGTTGCAGCACCTCGGCGGCCTTGGGCCCCTGAACGGCGAGCAGTGCCCAGCGGTCGGACTCGTTGGTCAGCGTCACGCCAAAGCCCGCGGCCAGGGTCTGCAGGTGCGCCCAGTCCTTGTCGATATTGCTGGCGTTCACGACCATCAGGTACTCGTTCTCGCCGACCATATAGATATAGATGTCATCCACCAGACCGCCCCGGTCGTTGGGCAGCCAGTTGTACTGGGCGCGGCCGGGACGCAGCTTGCTCACGTCGTTGGGGGTGACGTGCTGCAGGAAAGCCAGTGCGCCTTCCCCCTGGATGCGGAACTCACCCATGTGCGAGACGTCGAACACGCCGGCCGACTCACGCACCGCCTGATGCTCGGCCTTGAGGCCGCTGTACTGCACGGGCATGTCCCAGCCGCCGAACGGCACCATCCGGGCCCCTGCACGGAGGTGGGCGGCATGCAGCGGGGTCCGCTTGAGCGCTGTTTCTGGGGTCTGGGTCACGGCAAAACTGTACCGGACCGGGGCTGAAGATGTCCGGCCCGCCTGGACGTGACAGCCTTCAGTCGCCGACCAGCGTCAGGCGCTCCAGGGTACCGTCCAGATGCACCGCTGGCAGACCCCGGTCTACTGCTTTTCGCAGTTCGGTCAGGGCCAGGGCGGTGCCCGGACCTTCGCCGTACATCTGACAGGCTTCGGCAGTCAGGACCAGCTCTGCTCCGTAGTTGCCCTGCGTCACGCGAAAAATACGGTCGTGGCCATCTTCGCGCCGGGTAACGTCCACCTCGTCCGGAAAGCCGGCCGCGCGCACCTGCTCCTGAAACTTCATAGGTCCAGGGTAAGGGCGTGCGCCCCCGACAGGTCTGCACATGAAAAAAACCCTCATGCCAGCTTGGCGGGGTGCGGCCTATGCTCGCGGCGTGACCCTGTTCGACCCGCCCGCGCCCCTGGCCGAACGCCTGCGCCCCCGCACGGTGGCCGAAGTGGTGGGCCAGACTCACCTGCTGGGTCCGGGCCGTCCACTGACCCGTGTGCTGCAGTCCGGCCGGCTGGGCAGCCTGATCCTGTGGGGACCGCCCGGCGTCGGCAAAACCACCCTGGCGCGGCTGGTTGCCGGGGAGGTTGGCGCGCATTTCATTGCCCTGTCGGCTGTTTCCGCAGGGGTCAAGGATGTGCGCGAGGCCGTCACCGAGGCTGAGCGGCTGCGGGCCCGTGGCACACGCACCATCCTGTTTCTCGACGAGATCCACCGTTTCAACAAGGCCCAGCAGGACGCCCTGCTGCCGCATGTCGAGTCCGGGCTGCTCACGCTGATCGGCGCGACCACCGAGAACCCCAGTTTCGAGGTCAACCCGGCGTTGCGCTCACGGGCCCGCACCCTGGTTCTGGAAGCACTGACGCAGGAAGACATCAAAGGCCTGCTGGAACGTGCCCTGTCCGACGAGCGCGGCCTGCCCGGTGTCAGCGTCGAGCCGGAAGCCCTGGACCTGCTCGCCCGGCTGGCAGACGGGGACGCACGGCGCGCCCTGAGCACCCTGGAAGTCGCTGCGACGCTGGCCGATCCGGTCACGCCCGAGGCAGTGACCGAAGCGTTCGGGCGCCACCTGCCGGCCATGGACAAGAACGGGGAGGACTTCTACAACCTGATCAGCGCGCTGCATAAAAGCGTGCGAGGCTCGCACGTGGACGCCAGCCTGTACTGGCTGGCCCGCATGATCGAGGGCGGCGCCGATACCGGTTATGTCGCGCGGCGCGTGGTGCGCATGGCTTCTGAGGACATCGGTCTGGCTGACCCCCAGGCGCTGCGACTGGCCATTGCGGCGCGCGACAGCGTGGAGTTTCTGGGCAGCCCCGAAGGTGACCTCGCGCTGGCGCAGGCGGTGGTGTATCTGGCACTGGCGCCAAAAAGCAACAGTGTCTACAACGCCTGGGGCGACGCCCTGCGGGCCGTGCGGGAAGGGGAAAGCCTGCCGGTGCCGGTTCACCTGCGCAATGCCCCCACGGCATTGATGCGCGCGCAGGGCTACGGCAAGGGGTACGCCTATTACTTCGATGATCCTGAAGGCTCCTTCGAGCAGCTCTACCTGCCCGAAGGGGTACAGCTGGACCTGTACGCCCCCACCGGCGAAGGCTGGGAAGCGCGCATGGCCGAACGCTGGCGCAAGCTGCGCGAAGCGCACGGGGAAGCCCGCGCTGAAGCTAAAGAGGAACCGTCCGGGTCCTAGCGGCCCTGAACGATCTGCCCCAGGCGGTCCTGCAGGCGGTGCATCGGAAGCCTGAACACCTCTCTGGCCTCGTCGTTCGGGGCGGTGTTGCCGGCTTTCAGCATGGCGTACTGGTCACGGGTGATCGGCGGATTGGGCAGCACCTGCATCAGCGGTACGCCCAGATTCATCAGTGCCAGAGGCACCGGCACGATGGGTTTTTTCTTGCCCAGGGCAGCCAGTTCCAGCTCCAGCAGCTCCCGGAAGGTGAATTCCTGCGGGCCGGTAAGCGCATAGACGTGACCGACTGTCTCCGGCCGGTCCAGCGCCGAGACGAAGGCCTGAGCCACGTCTTCCACACTCACGGGCCGGAAGGGAAAGCGGCCGTCGCCAATCTGCGGCACCACCGGCGCGGCCGACACCAGATTCTTGAGGACCCGTCCGAAAAAGTCGTCACCTACTCCGAAAATCAGGCTGGGCCGGAAAATCGTCCAGTTCAGGCCACTGCGCTGCGCCAGGGCCTCGGCCTCGCCTTTGGTCACGCTGTAGCGGCTGCCCGGAATCTCACCGGCACCCAGCGCACTCATGTGCAGGTAACGTGCCGAACGCGGTGTGGCGGCCAGCACATGCCGGGTGGCGTCGACATGCACGCGGCTGAAAGTCTGGTCGCCCTGCTCCTGAATAATGCCGACCAGATGAATCACGGCTCCCGGGTCCGCCTCGCCGACCGCGCGGGTGACGCTTCCCGGATCGGTCACGTCCAGTTTCAGGCCGCTGGCGCCGCCTACGGCCTCACCACCGCGCGATCCCGCGAAAACCCGGTGCCCCCGCCCCAGCAGCTCTTTCACCACGGCCCGGCCCACGAAGCCCGTCGCACCCGTCACCAGCACGTTTGTCATGGTGTGCATGTCAGCACGTCACTTCCATCCGGACTGTGAGCCACCCGTTTTCCTGGACGCAGGGTAAAGGTGGCTATAGGAGCTAAGCCACTCGGCGCACCATTCGTCTGGCAGGCATTGTTATGCTCCCCTTGAGATGCCGTTTGATTCCCGCGCCCTGTCCGCCCTGGATTTCCCCCGCGTCCGCGACGCCCTCGAGCAGCGCAGCAGCACAACGCTGGGCGCCGAGCGTGCGCGGGCCCTCCTGCCTTCGGAAGACGCCGGGCGTGTCGCACGCGAGCTTGATGAGGTCGAAGACGCCCTGTTCGGCGTCAGCCTGTCCCTGGGCGGCATTCAGGACATCCGTGAGCTGCATGCCCGCGCCGCGGAGGGCCGCGTGCTTGCCGGGCAGGAACTGCTGAACGCTGCCTACTCGCTTGACGGCGCCATGACAGTGCGCCGCGCCATCGACGCCAATTCGCGCGGACCGCTCCGTGAGGTAGGTCAGGGCCTGGGTGATCACAGCGAACTCGTGCGCCGCTTCCTGTCGGCGCTTGACCGCGACGGCGGCGTGCGTGACGACGCGTCCCCGCGCCTGCGGGACCTGCGCAAACGCATTGATCCGCTGCGTGGCCGCATCCGCGAAAAGCTCTCGGCCACTCTGGAGCGCTGGGCGGACGTTCTGCAGGAACACATCGTGACCATCCGGCGCGACCGCTACGTGCTGCCGGTGCAGGCCAGCCGCGTCGGGCAGGTGCAGGGCATCATCGTGGACGCCTCTGCCACCGGACAGACCTACTTTGTCGAACCGGCGGCCGTGACACAGCTCAACAACGAGCTGACCCGCCTGATTCTGGACGAGGAGGCTGAGGTCCGGCGCATTCTGACCGAGCTCTCCGGGCTGCTGGCGGGCGACTCGGAGGTGCCGATGACGCTCGCCACCGTGGGCGAACTGGACCTGATCGCCGCCAAGGCCCGGCTGGCGCGCGACTGGCGCCTCAACCGCCCGGAGCCGGTGCAGGACCACACCTACGATCTGCGTGAAGCGCGCCACCCCCTGATCGAGAACCCGGTACCCAACGACATTCAGCTGGGCGAGACGCGCCTGCTGCTGATCACCGGCCCCAACATGGGGGGTAAGACCGCGACCCTCAAAACGCTGGGGCTGGCGGTGCTGATGCACCAGTGCGGCCTGTATGTGGCCGCGGCCACTGCCCGCCTGCCGATTGTGCGAGACGTACTGGTGGATATCGGTGACGAGCAGAGCATCGAAGCCAGCCTGTCCACCTTCGCCTCGCACCTCAAGCACCTGCGCTACGTGCTGCGTCACGCCGCGCCCGACACCCTGGTCCTGATCGACGAGCTGGGTTCCGGCACCGACCCTGACGAAGGCGCCGCGCTTGCCCAGGCCCTGATCGAGACCCTGCTGTCCCAGGACGCACGGGGCATCATCACCAGCCACCTGTCGCCGCTCAAGCTGTTCGCACTGGAAACGCCGGGGCTCAAGAATGCCAGCATGGGCTTCGAGGTCAGCACTCTGGCGCCGACCTACCACCTGCAGGTAGGTCAGCCGGGCCGCAGTTACGCACTGGCCATTGCGCAGCGCATGGGATTGCCGTCCCAGGTCCTCGAGCGCGCCCAGACCCTCCTGGGCCCTGAAGCTGGCCTGATGGAGCGCATGCTCGAAGGCCTGGAAAGTGAGCGCGCCGATCTGGCCACCCAGCTTGAAACAGCCGTCATTTCCCGCCGGGACGCTGAGGCTGAGCTGGCCCGCGTCCGGCAGGAACGCGAAACCCTCGAAGCGCGCCGCAATGAGATGCTGGCAGAAGCTGCCCAGAAAGCCGAAACGCTGTATGCCGACGCCATCGAACGTGTCCGCACACTCCGGGCCCGGGCGCAGGAGGACAGCGCCCGTCCCCGGGTCATGCAGGAACTCCGCGAACTTCGGGCGGCTGCCCAGAAAGCACGTCCTGCGCCGCCCGTCCGGGAGGAACGTGGCGATCCCATCCGGGTGGGGAGCAAGGTCGAGGTCCCAGCCTACAACGCCAGCGGGCAGGTACTGGAACTGCGTGGAGACGATCTGGTCGTGCAGCTTGGCGTGATGAAGGTCGGTGTTAAACGCCGGGACGTGCGGCTGAAGCAGGAAGTGAAGGTGCCGGCCGCCAAAGGCAGGAATGGCCGCCCTGTAGCCTTTACCGGAACCGCGCCGAGCAGCTTTCAGAACGAACTGCAGCTGCGGGGTCTGGGTGTGGAGGAAGCCGTCGAGGAACTGCGCACGGCCATCCTGGAAGCACATGCCCTCAAGGAAAGTCCGCTGCGGGTGGTCCACGGCAAAGGGCAGGGCGTGCTGCGCCGGCTGCTGCGTGAGTACCTCAAAACCGACAAGAAGGTCGAGTCCTTCCACGACGCAGAAGCCAACCAGGGGGGACACGGGGTCACAATCGTGAACTTGCGGAAGTAGATAAGAGCTTTCGGCGAGGGGACGATGTCTTCACATCGTTCGTGCGTATCGGTCATGCATTATGCGGTGGTGTTAAACCTTCGGCGTTTTGTTGCTCCGGCCCTGCTTGGGTCTGTCCTGTCTGTGATGACCACGGCGTCCGCTCAGCTGGAGTCAGTAGCTGGCCGAATGAATCTTCCGCCAGATTACTTTTCACGGTTTGGCGGGCTGCAGCCTGTGATCTCCAATACTGAGGGGTATGGTGTCCGGTACTTCCCCCTGCCTTTCCGACAGGACATCCGGCTGAGTGTAGTGAAAGCCCCCACGTATGTGGACGTCGGTGTGACTGCCCGGTCTAACGACACGTCCTTTGCTATCGGCCGCTTTTACAACACCATGACCTTCGAAATCACCCGGAACCCCTATAAGGGCGTCCAGTTTGGCGGTGTAGTACGGGACAATGGTGGGCTGTCCAATTTTTCCGGTGGCTACGCGTTTACAGTTCTGAATGATCGAGTACGTATCCTGAACAACGTGGGCGTCGCATACAAAGGGGATAAGGCGGCACCATACACTCAGAGCGAAGTCAGCGCGGGTTATGGCAAGGCTTTTGGAAAATTCAATACGTACGTCGCTGCCACGGGCCGTTACTATTTATTCCCCATGCAGCAGCAAGGACAGGCCAGCGTGGACCTGTATGCCGCGGTCAATGTCTCGCCGGTCAGGGGCCTGTCTCTTGACGCTTCCCACTTTGAAAGCTTTACTTCCGGAACTGTCGCCATTCCTGATTTTGGTAGGGGTCGATATGAGGGCTCCACGCTGAGTGCCACGTACCGGCTCTCGTCTGGCTGGCCGTCGTCTGTGCTGGGGTTCGGGGCCGTCCGGACCCGCGTTTCGCGCGACTGGACGAACGACTATACGTATGTGCATGGAGACCTGTTCCTGAGGACCGATGTACTGCCAGCGATGGTCGGGCCCAGCATTGGTTACCGGTTTGGCCCCGGCAACGCTGAGGGCGCCTGGCTTCTTTCCTTGGTCGCTCTGCCGAAATAAGAACCCAGTGTGTTACGTTCGCGGGCGTGACTGAACTTTCTGCGCCGCCACGCCTATTGCCCTTGCTGGCAGTAGGCGTGGCGGCTTTTTTTACCCTGGGTCTGATTCAGGCGATGTACGGCCCGGCCTTTCCAATGTTCCAGGCACGTTTTGGCGTAGACACCGGCGCCGTAGGCTTAATTGCCAGCGTTCATTTCCTGGGCTCGTCCCTGGCACCATTTCTGGTGGGGCTGGCCCTCAGGCAGGTCAGTGCCAGACGTGTGGTCGTGGCCAGTCTGCTGATCCTGGCTGCAGGCGTGAGTGGTGTGGCCCTGGCGCCGTCGTGGGGGCTGGCTGTTACGGCCGCGTTTGTGGGTGGTCTGGGTTTAGGCGGGGTCAGCGCGTGCCTGAACGCCGCGTATGCCGCGCAGGGCACTCGGCCGGTCAATCTGGTCAATGCCGTTTTCGGTATTGGAAGTATGGTTTCGCCCCTGCTGGTGGTTTCCCTGGGCGAAGGTGGCCTGGGGGGTCCGTTTCTGGCGGTAGCGCTCAGCGCAGCCCTGACCCTGCTGGTGGCCCGGATCTGGGGCGTCCCAGGCATTCCGGCAGTGACCGGCGCTGGCGCTGGCGAGGTTACTATCACCCCCCGTCTAATGCTGGTGTTTGCTGTCATGATTGGCGTGTACGTTGGTCTGGAAGCTGGGTATGGTGCCTGGACGGTGCGCTACCTGGACAGCCGGGGGCTGCCGGGCGCGGCCCTGGTGCTGAGCGGCTTCTGGGGCGGAATCACCTTGAGCCGTGTGCTGACCGGCATGTTCGGAGCCAGGGTGCATCCGGCGTGGCTGGTCATCGGGAGCGCCGCTTTTGTGACGGTCTGCGCACTGAGCGCCCTGATTCCGCTGCTGGCCCCGGGCGCCAGTGTGCTGGCAGGGCTGGCCCTTGGGCCGGTGTTTGGCAGCATGCTGGCGTGGGCCTCAAGGGTCATGCCGGCGCGTCAGGTGCCTTTTCTGCTGACGGCCGGCTCAGCAGGAGGAGTGCTACTGCCTTTTTTGATGGGGCAGGGTGTCGCCGCCTTTGGGCCACTGGCTGTGCCGCTCACGTTGGCAACCCTGGGCTCGGTGCTGCTGGTGCTGTCTATGCTTACCCTGCGTCACACCAGACCCACCTGAACAGGCAGGTTGGCAGGCAAACGCGACTGTGCTCATTGCCGTCCTGGCGGGCATATGTCAGAATGCGCCCTGATTCACAGCCAGTTGACCCGTCCGTGACATTCGCAGGCCCCTGGCCCTGCATGGAATTGGAGGCTTCACAGTGACCCAAGCAATCAGACAGGTGAGACTCACGCGTGAAGGCTTTGAGCGCCTTCAGAAAACCCTGGAGCAGGAACAACAGCGCCTGGCGGAAGCCACCCGCATTCTGCAGGAACAGATGGAAACCAGTGCCGATACCGAAGACACTGGCCTGGAGGACGCCAAGCGCGAGAAGATGGCCATTGAGGCGCGGCTTGATGAGCTTGAAGACACCCTGGCCCGCGCCACCATCATTGAGGACCACGAGAACGATGGCCGTGTCGAGCTCGGTGCCATTGTCAATCTCTCCAACGAAACCACCAAGAAGGACATGAAGGTGCAGGTGGTCAGCGCCCCTGAAGCTGCCGTGCTGGGCGGCTCTCTGCCACGCATCAGCGAGGACAGCCCGGTGGGCAAGGAGCTGATGGGCCGCAAGACCGGTGACTCGTTTGTGGTCAACCTGGAAGGCGGCAAGCAGGTCAAGTACAAAGTCAAAAGCATCGAGTATTGAGTCCAGGCAGCAGGAGCTCTTTGCCCGGTTTCTGAGTTTGACTGAAGAGGCCGGCTCGGGGCTCGGAGAGACATTTCCTGGCACCGTAGGGTGCAGCCGACACAGGCTACGCGAGAGAGACCCTCTCGCGTAGCCTGCTGCTCTGGCACTTGCCCCCCTATACTTGCCGTTATGTCGGATGTTTCTCCCACCGCCGGGGCGCGCCGTGAAGGTCTGCATGAGCAGACAGTCGCCCGCCTGAATAACCTGGACGCGCAGGTCGCCGCCGGGTTTGAAGCCCACCCGTACACGTATGCCCGGACGCATCATGCGCGTGACGTGCTCGCGGCCCATCCGGCGAACGCAGAGGGCGTGCGCGAGCCGGGCCAGGAGTGGCCGGAGACCGAATACTCCCTGGCGGGCCGGGTCACTCTGATGCGGCACATGGGCAAGGCAGCCTTTGCAGATCTGCAGGACGAACATGGCTCCCTGCAACTGCATTTCTCCAGGCAGGACACCGAGAATTTCGATCCGACCAAGAAGATCGACCTGGGCGACATCATTGGCGTGCGGGGATTTCCCTTCGTGACCAAAACTGGTCAGCTGACCTTGCGGGTCACTTCCTGGCAGCCGCTGGTCAAGAGCCTGCATCCGATGCCCAGCAAATTCCATGGCTTGCAGGACGAGGAACTGCGCGCCCGTCGCCGCTACCTGGATCTGATGATCAACCCGGAGCGGCGCGAGGCTTTCCGGACCCGGTCACGTGCCATCCGCTATATCCGCAACTTCCTGGACAGCCGTGAGTTCATGGAGGTCGAGGGGCCAACCCTG
Source organism: Deinococcus deserti VCD115 (assembly GCF_000020685.1). Taxonomy (NCBI): domain Bacteria; kingdom Thermotogati; phylum Deinococcota; class Deinococci; order Deinococcales; family Deinococcaceae; genus Deinococcus; species Deinococcus deserti. Next base: position 584,216 of record NC_012526.1, read on the forward strand.
CAGGTGGTGGCTGGCGGCACCGAGGCCAAGCCATTTACCACCCACCACAACGCACTGTCGCATGACTTCAGCCTGCGGATCAGCCTGGAGCTGTACCTCAAGCGGCTGCTGGTGGGCGGCTTCGAGCGGGTCTACGAGATCGGGCGCAATTACCGCAACGAAGGCATCGACCGGACGCACAATCCGGAATTCACCATGCTGGAGGCGTACTTTGCCTACGGCGACTATAACGACATGATGCAGCTGGTCGAGGAGATGCTGCATGGTCTGGTGACTGAGGTCAAGGGCGAGCCAAAGCTGAGTTACCAGGGACAGACCGTGGACTTCAGCCTGCCGTTCCGGCGCCTGGATTTCGTGACGGCGCTCAAAGAGGCCGCTGGCCTGGACTTCGAGCCGACGGACCTGGCGCGCCTGCGCACCTGGACCGACGAGAAGCACCCTGAGATGCGTAAGGTGCCGGACTACAAGCTGCTCGACAAGCTGTTTGGCGAGTACGTGGAGCCGACCCTGATCAATCCAACCTTCGTGACCGACGTGCCCCTGGCGATCAGCCCGCTGGTCAAGGCCCACCGCAGCCGCGAGGCCCTGGCGGAGCGCGCTGATCTGTTTGTCGCCGGTTTCGAACTGGCTCCTATCTACAGCGAGCTGAACGACGCCCTGGATCAGCGGGCCCGCTTTGAGGCCCAGACGCAGCGGCGCGACGCTGGGGACGACGAGGCGCACGAGCAGGATGAGGACTTTCTGCTGGCCCTGGAATACGGGATGCCTCCGGCGGCCGGCATGGGCATGGGCATGGACCGGCTGGCGATGCTTCTGACAGACAGTGACTCGATTCGTGACGTGCTCTTGTTTCCACTGCTGCGTCCGGAAGGCACAGCTGCCGAACCAGACGACCAGGTCGAATAAGCCCGCTCTCAGCAAGGGCCGGAGAAAATTCTCCGGCCCTGTTTTATTTTTGAATCTGATTAATTCGTTCGTTTGACAAACAAAATCGCATGAGTGCAAGATTGAGGAAAGCTCTGCTACATCCTGTTTCTCACCGCATGGTGAAGCCTTTCGTGACGACGTGCCTGTCTGTGGCCTCTGGAGTTCGTATGTCTGCGCCTGCCTCTGCCCCTCTTGATCTGGCTGCCATCCGGGCGCGGCATACCGCCTTGCTGCTGCAGCTGCTTTGGGAACGGGACCGGGCACGTGTCGACATCGCACGAGATCTGGGTATGTCACGCAGCGCGATCAGCAGCATCGTCAGTGAGCTGATCGGTGTCGGACTGGTGCAGGAAGGCAATACCCGGGGGAGTGGCCGGGCCGGTCGCCGGGCCACGTTGCTGTCACTGAATGCCCGGGCCGCAGCCCTGCTGGCTATAGACCTGGGTGCCAGTCACGTGCGTATGGACCTGATGGACCTTCGCTGCCGGACACTGGCCTCACGCACGGTGCCGCACGAGGTCATCTCCGGACCGGCCGAGACTTATCACCTGCTGCTGCGCCTGGCCGACGCGGTGCAGCGCGAGGCGCACGTACCAGCTGACCATGTTGCGCTGGTGGGCCTGGGCGTGCCGGGGCCCGTGGACCAGGACACCGGGCGCGTGATCCGCCCCCCCAACATGCCCGGCTGGGACGGTGAGCCAGTGCGCGAGGCCCTGCAAAGGCACCTGGGCCTGGAGGTTCTGGTGGACAATGACGCTAACCTTGGCGCCCAGGCGGAAGCGCGCTTTGGTCCGCACCGCGGCGTATCTGATCTGATTTACGTGAAAGCGGCCACCGGGATCGGGGCGGGCGTTCTGCTGGGAGGCCGGCTGCACCGCGGCGTCCGTGGCGGGGCCGGCGAGATCGGGCACATCAGCATCAACGAACAGGGACCAGTGGGCCGCAGCGGCAACCCGGGAAGTCTGGAAAGCTACGCGGCGGCGCAGGTGCTGGTAGCGACTGCCGAGGCGCGCCGCGCCGCCGGGGCTCCTACCCTGCTCACCGACCCGGTGACCCTGCCCGCCCTGGTCCGTCACGCCGAGACTGACCCTCTGGCGCGCGAACTCTGGGAGGATGTCGGCCACCACCTGGGCGTGGCGATCAGCACAGCCCTGAACCTGTTCAACCCGGCAGTGGTGGTGATTGGAGGACGGTTGGCTGAGGCTGGCCCGGTGTTTCTGAATGCCGTGCGTAGCAGCGCCCTGAGCCGCACCATGCAGATCAACGCCGAGCGGACCCGCATCGACCTGAGCACTCTGGGAGGAGACGCGGGCGTGCTTGGTGCCGGAGCCATGATGCTTGACCAGTTGCTGACCTCGAGCGGGTTGCCGCACCTATACGCCGTTTCACGCGTCTCCATGGCGGCGGTCCATGCCACCGGGCCACCGCCTGTGCCCACGTCTGTGCCCACCCCCCATCCGCCTGCACTCTTCTCTGGAGGAACACTATGAAAAAAGCCCTGATGCTCGCCCTTGCTCTTGCCACTGCCGGCAGCGCCTCCGCCGCCGGGAAAGTGGAGATCTTCTCCTGGTGGGCCGGTGACGAAGGTCCCGCCCTGGAAGCGCTGATCAAGCTCTACGAGCAGAAGTACCCCAGCGTGAAAGTGGACAACGCGACCGTTTCGGGCGGTGCCGGCACCAACGCCAAGGCCGTCCTGAAGACCCGCATGCTGGGCGGCACGCCCCCCGACAGCTTCCAGGCGCACGCTGGCCAGGAACTGATCGGCACCTGGGTGGTCGCCAACCGCATGGAAGACCTGACCCCGCTGTTCAAGAGCGAAGGCTGGAACAAGGCCTTTCCTCAGGACCTGATCAAGCTGATCAGCACCAAAGACGGCATCTGGAGCGTGCCGGTCAACGTGCACCGCAGCAACGTCATGTGGTACAACCCCGCCAAACTCAAAGCCTGGGGCGTGACCGCTCCCAAGACCTGGCCCGAGTTCCTCTCCACCTGCGCCAAACTCAAGGCCAAGGGAGTAGCTGCTCCGCTGGTCGTCGGCGAAAACTGGACCCAGCAGCACCTCTGGGAAAACGTCATGATCGGCACGCTGGGCGCTCAGAACTGGGAAAACCTCTGGACCGGCAAGCTGAAATTCACCGATCCCAAGGTGGTCGGCGCCTTCACCACCTTCGGCAAGGTCATGGACTGCACCAACAAGGACGCCTCGGGCCTCAGCTGGCAGCAGGCCAGTGACCGCATCGCCGCTGGTACCAGCGCCTTCAATATCATGGGCGACTGGGCAGCCGGCTACTACACCACCACCAAGAAGCTGACCCCCGGCAAGGACTTCGGCTGGGCACCCAGCCCCGGAACCACCAAGGTCTTCGTGATGCTGGCCGACTCGTTCGGTCTGCCCAAGGGCGCCAAGAACCGTACCGAAGCCATGAACTGGCTCAAGGTGCTGGGAAGCAAGCAGGGCCAGGACGCCTTCAACCCGCTCAAGGGCTCCATCGCTGCGCGTATTGACAGCGACCTGAGCAAGTACAACACCTACAGCAAGAGCGCTGCCGCCGACTGGAAGAGCAACAAGATCGTGGGCAGCATGGCGCACGGAGCTGTGGCGCCGGAAAGCTTCATGAGTGCGTTCGGTGCGATCATCGACCAGTTTGTTGCCGGGCGCGACGCGAAGGGCGCTGCCAACGCCGCGCAGCAGCTGGCCACGCGGGCTGGTATCGGCAAGTAAAGCCCCCCATTGTGGAGGAAGGGCACGGGAGGCGGCTTGCGGTGTCAGCACCGCGCGCTGCCGGCCGCGCCCTCCTCTTTGTGAAGCACCAAGAGAGGAGGCGCCAGATTGAGAGGCTTATCGAGAGACCGCCTGTGGTCCATCGCGGTACTGTTGCCCAGCGTCATTCTGCTGGGCGTGTTTGTGTACGGCTTTATCGGCCGCACGGTGTATGTCAGCCTGACCGACTGGGGGAACGACCCGGCCCAGGCCCTGGCGACCAACCCCGTGATTCAGTGGGTAGGTCTGGCCAACTATCAGGAGCTGTTTTCCGGCTTTCTGCAGGGGCGCTTCCGTCAGGAAATGGTCAGCACCATTTTCTTTACCCTGTTTTTCATCCTGGGCTGCCTGGGGCTTGGCCTGGGCCTGGCCATGATTCTCGACCGCAATCCGAAAGGAGAGGGGCTGTGGCGCACCATCTTCCTGTTCCCGATGAGCCTGTCATTTATTGTCACCGGCACCATCTGGCGCTGGATGCTGCAGCCGCAGGGCGGGGTCAACCAGATTCCGACCGTGGTGGGGGGCGAGCCCAGTACCTTCGGCTGGCTGAGCAGCACCGAGTCCATCTGGAAGTTTGACTGGAACAAGCTGCCGCTCCTGACCGCAGTCGTGGTCGCGGTGGTGCTGGGAGTGCTTGCCCTGCGGGCTTTGAGGGCGGCGCAGCGTACCAGAGCACTGGTAGCGGGGCTCTGCGCCCTGATGCTGCTGGCGTGGTCGCTGTTTGTCGGGCCCAACCTGAAGCTGCTGGCGGCGCCGGAACTGCACGGCTTCAACCTGGCCCTGATCGGCATCATTATCGCGGCCGTGTGGCAGATGAGCGGTTACACCATGGCCCTGTACCTGGCCGGTCTGCGCGGCATTCCCGAGGAAATCCGCGAGGCGGCCAAGGTCGACGGCGCCACCGACGCCCAGATGTACCGCCGTGTGATTTTTCCCCTGCTGGCGCCTATTACCCTGAGTGCCATGATTATCCTGGGGCACATCAGCCTCAAGATCTTCGACCTGGTGTACGCCATGTCGGGCCCTGACAACACCTTTACCAGCGTTCCGGCGCTGAACATGTACCTGACCAGTTTCCGCCAGAACCAGTTTGCACTGGGCGCGGCCATCGGAACGATCCTGCTGCTGCTGGTGGCCTTCGTGATTGTGCCGTATCTGACCAGCGCCTTCCGCACCGAGGAGAGCCACTGATGAATCCGTCGACCCGATTTACGCCGGGCCGGGCGGCAACATACGCCCTGCTGGTGCTGGCTGCCCTGTTCTTCCTGGTGCCCATCTACCTGCTGCTGGCCACGGCACTCAAGAGCCCCGACGCCATCAGCCTGACCACCACCTGGCACTGGCCGGCTGCGCTCAACTGGGCCAGCTTCGAGGAGGCCTGGGCCAAGATCGGCGGCAACATGGGCAACAGCCTGTTCCTGGCGGTCGTCGCGACCGTGCTGGCCGCCCTGATGGGCAGCATCAACGGCTACGCGCTGGCCAAGTGGAAATTCCGTGGTGCCAATACCCTGTTTGCCCTGATGCTGTTCGGAATGTTCATTCCGTACCAGGCGGTGCTGATTCCGCTGTTTCAGTTCATCAAGTCGCTGGGACTGTACGGCAGCATCTGGGGATTGATCCTGGCGCACGTGGTGTATGGTCTGCCGATCACGACCCTGATCTTCCGCAATTTCTACGCCGACGTGCCCGACGCTCTGGTGGAGGCTGCCACCATCGACGGAGCAGGCTTCTGGGCCATCTACCGCAAGGTCATCTTCCCGATCAGCATTCCGGGTTTCGTGGTCGTGGTGATCTGGGAGTTCACGCAGGTGTGGAACGAGTTCCTGTTCGCCGCGACGCTGACCAACACCAGTTCGCAGCCGGTAACCTACGCCCTGTCACAGCTGGCAGGAGGACAGGCGGTGTCGTGGAACCTGCCGATGGCCGGGGCGATCCTGGCTGCGCTGCCCACGCTGCTGGTCTACATCCTGCTGGGCCGTTACTTTGTACGAGGCCTGCTGGCCGGAAGTGTCAAGGGCTGAAGCACTGACGCACCTATCTGGGACGGAGGCATGTACGTGCATGCCTCCGTCCTCCCGTTTAGGCGCTACACTTCCGCGCAGTACATGACAAGCGCTGCTTCCACTGTTTTCGTCGTCACGGCGGAGCGCTCCCGCGCTGTGCGGCTGGCGGGCACGCTGGCGCAGGCTGACGTGCTGTTTATCCAGGACGCCGAGACGCTGCTGCGTGAGGCCCATGTTCGCGTACCTGATGTCGTGCTGCTGTACAGCGATACGCCCGGCGTGCCGCTTTCGCAGGTGCTGCCCATGCTGCGCCAGCGCCAGGAACTGAGTAATACCTGGTGGCTGGCAGTGGGCACCCACGGACTGGGAGAACTGCTCGCGGCCGGCGCTGACGCGCTGATCAGCGACGCCTCGCCCATTGAGGCCCTGAGCCTGCAGGTGCAGACCATGCTGCGCCGGGTCGTCCAGGCCCGGAGCGCGCATGACCGGGTGGGCCAGCTGCAGCGGCGCATGGACACCTGGGAGCATGAGGAGCGCGTACGCGATCAGCTGGTGCACATGCTGGTCCACGACCTGAAAAATCCCATCGCGGCCGTGATGGGCCTGCTGGAAATTGTGCAGGACGACACCCGCGTGCCTGAAGACGCGCGGGATCTGGTGCGCATAGCGCGCGACGAGACCCAGCATCTGCTGCATCTTGCGGCCAACATGCTCGATGTCCGCAAGATCCAGGCCGGCAAGATGAACCTGCGCCGTGAACTTATGTTCAGCCCCATGTTCGCCGAGGTGATCGAACAGGCGCGGGGCGATATCGGCAGTGGTCTGCGCGATCGCAACGTCCGTGTTGAGGTCCAGCAGGACATGAGCCCTGCCGACGCTGACCCCGAGATCGTGCGCCGCATCATGGCCAATCTGATCAGCAACGCTCTGAAACACACCACCAACGGCGGCGCCATCGGCATCTTCGTGTCCCTGCTCGAGGACGCGGTGCAGGTTGTTGTTCAGGACAACGGTGAAGGTATTCCCGAAGATGACATCCCCAATCTGTTTGCGGCCTTCGAGCAAAGCCGGCTGACCCTGCACGGCCGCTTTGACACCGGCATGGGGCTGGCCTTCTGCAAGATGGCAGTCGAGGAGCACGGCGGAACCATCGGGGTGGAGTCGCAGCGTGGTGCGGGCGCCACCTTCAGGTTCACCCTGCCGCTTTCGCGCGACACTGACGATGACGACGATTCCGCCGATCTGCTGGTGTGATACGTACTCCGGGTGAACAGTTGCAGGATAACTGTGAGCTCTATCCAGGAAAGAGCATGACAGCCAGAAGCGAAAGCTCCGCAGCGTTGCGGCTGGGCTGTCACGCATGACCCGGAATCCATAGGAGTCGGGAAGGTCCCCTGCCCAGCCCGGGTCTCTGGAACATGCGTTCCAGGGACCCACAATCCTGTCCATCCGACCTAGCCGGAATGCGGCTGTGAGGCGTGTAACCATGATAGAACAGGTGCGTTCGACAACCGTTTTTGAAGTTTGAGATCGTAGGCCTCCTCTCTTTTTTTCCTATCGCTCGTGCGGTTTTTCACGTGCGGGTGCAAAGAGACGAAGAGCAAGAGGCGAAAGGGGAGACCTTATCGAATACGCCAACTTCGTGATTATGCTGCTGGTTGCTCTAAGCATCGGCATTCTCGCTGTTCTGGTCAGCGCCCTCCTGGGACCTAAAAAGTCCAGCCGGACCAAGCTGATGGCCTACGAGAGTGGCAATGACCCGGAAGGTGGGGGCGTGGGCACCGGTCAGCGCTGGCCCGTGCACTTCTACCTCGTGGCCATGCTGTTCATCGTTTTCGACATCGAGACTGCGTTTTTCTATCCGCTGGCGGTGGCCTACCAGAAGCTGATTCCCTTTGCATTTTTCGAGGCGCTCACTTTTGTGCTGCTGCTGCTGGTCGGGTACTACTACGTGCTGAAAAAGCGGGTTCTGGAATGGTCCTGAGAGCAAGTACTCCGACGTTGCATGCGGCAAGAAAGCTGAGGGGCCGCCCCCGAAGCGCCTGCTACCTGAGAGCAAGTACTCCGACGTTGCATGCGGCAAGAAAGCTGAGGGGCTGCCCCCGAAGCGCCGCCGCTGAGCTGGGTTCCCGGAAGGCAGGTTTGTCATTTCATCTTGCAGGGGCTGCGTGCCCGCCGCCTCTCACCTACATCGGCCTGCCCTGCGACGGTCGGGCCGGGAGAGCACCCTTATGGCACTGAAGGAACTGTTTGACCGCGACTGGCAGGAACTCGAATCTGAAGGCATCCTGTTTTCCAACCTGGAAAAGCTGGTGGCCTGGGGCCGCAGCAACTCGCTGTGGCCAGCAACCTTCGGGCTGGCGTGCTGCGCCATCGAGATGATGAGCAGCACCAACGCCCGCAACGACATGGCCCGCTTCGGCAGCGAGGTGTTCCGCGCCTCGCCCCGGCAGGCGGACGTGATGATCGTGGCCGGGCGCCTGAGCAAGAAGATGGCCCCGGTGATGCGCCGGGTCTATGACCAGATGCCCGACCCCAAGTGGGTGATCGCCATGGGCGCGTGCGCCAGCAGCGGGGGGATGTTCAACAACTACGCCATCGTGCAGAACGTCGACAGCGTGGTGCCGGTGGACATTTACGTTCCGGGCTGCCCGCCTCGCCCTGAAGCGCTGATCTACGCCGTGATGCAGCTGCAGAAGAAAGTGCGGGGCGAGGCTTTTGACCAGCTGGGTCATCAGCTGCCGATGGTGGACGCATGGACCCGCTGACTCCGGCTGTGACGACACCTTCGGCCGTAACCGACTCGACCCGTGACGTCACGGCGCTGCTGAGAGAACTGGGCCTGACCGAGGAGCACGCTGCCGAGCCCACCGCTGTAGTGCCGGCAGCTGATCTGCGGCAGGTGGCCCAGGCCCTCAAGGACCGCGGCTTCATGCTGATCGACACCGTGGGCATCGACTACCTGAAGTACCCCGAGGCCCGCCCGGCCCGCTTCTGTGTGCTGCACAACGTCTACCATCCATACGACCACCGCCGCGTGTTCCTGCGCGTGTGGCTGGATGACGGGCAGCCGCTGGATAGCCTGTACCCGGTGTGGCGCGCAGCCAACTACCTGGAGCGCGAGGTGTACGACCTGGTGGGCGTGGAGTTCACCGGGCATCCGGACCTGCGCAAGGTGCTGACGCCTGACGACCTCGAAGGCAACCCGCTACGCAAGGACTTTCCGCTGGGTGAGACACCCACGCTGTTCCGCGAGGGGCGCTTTCTGGACCCGGCGACGTTCCGCGCGGGCCTCAACGGGCAGCAGGGCGGCCTGACCGGCTACCGCGGCGAGTACCGCCGTGGCCAGAGCGGCGACCGCGAGCCGCCGGTGATGCCGGCAGGAGGGCCGAAATGACGAGCGTGCCCGCACGTCCCCAGGAGTCCGGCCCCGGCACCACCGGCAGTTCGGGCGGCACGCTGATGCACACCGAGGTGATGTCACTCAACGTCGGGCCGCAGCATCCCTCGACCCACGGGGTGCTGCGTCTGGTGGTGGACATGGACGGCGAGTACGTCCGGAAGGTCGTTCCCCACATGGGCTACCTGCACACCGGCTTCGAGAAGACCTTCGAGCACCGCACCTACCAGCAGGGCGTAACGTACGCGCCGCGCACGGATTACCTGCACTGCTTCGGGCATGAGCTGGCATACGTGCTGAGCGTGGAGAAGCTCATGCAGGCGCAGGTGCCCGACCGTGCCAGCATGATCCGCGTGATTCTGCACGAACTGGGCCGGATCCACAGCCATCTGGTCTTCGTGGGCACCGGCCTGCTTGACCTTGGTGCCCTGACTCCCTTCTTCTACGCCTTCCGCGAGAAGGAGTCGTGCGTGGACCTTTTTGAGGAGGCCACCGGCTACCGCATGAACCAGGGGTTCTTCCGGGTCGGCGGCCTGTCGCGCGACGTGCCCGAGGACTGGCCGGGGCACGTCGCTCAATTTCTCGATCAGATGGAGCGCGGGGTCGACGAGTACACCAACCTGTTTGCCAACAACCCCATCTTCCTGGACCGGGCGCGCGGCGTGGGCGTCATTCCCACCGACGTGGCGCTGGACCTGGGCCTGACCGGCCCGAACCTGCGCGCCAGCGGCGTGCCGCTCGATGTCCGCAAGGCCCATCCGTACTGCGGGTATGAGGCCTACGACTTCAACGTGATCAGCAGCACGGACGGCGACTCGCTGGCGCGCTTCACCATGCGGCTGCTGGAGTTCAGCGAAAGCATCAAAATTATCCGCCAGGCTCTCGCGCGCCTGAAGCCGGGTCTGATCAAGGATCCCAACCGAAAGATCAGCCTGCCGCCGCGCCACGAGCTGGAGACCAGCATGGAAGCGGTCATCCACCACTTCAAGCTGGTCACCGAGGGCTTTCATCCACCGACCGGCGAGGTCTACGTGCCGGTGGAAGGCGCACGTGGCGAGGTCGGGTATTACATCGTCTCGGACGGGGGCAGCGTGCCGTACCGCGTCAAGATCCGTGCGCCCAGCTTCGTCAATCTGCAGGCCCTGGAATACGCCTGTGTCGGCGCGCAGTTTGCCGATCTGATCACCATTCTCGCCACCATCGACCCTGTTCTGGGGGACGTGGACCGGTAAGGGAGCGTCACTTGAGTTATTTCGCAGACAAACAGGGCCTGGTCGCGGACATCATTCGCCGCTACCCGGATTCACCCCAGGGCCGCCGCTCGGCGCTGATGCCGCTGCTGCGTGAAGTCCAGAACGCCGAGGGCTTCATCAGTGAGGCGCGCATGGCCGAGATCGGCGCCTTGTGCGGCACCACCGCCACGGAAGTGCGCTCGGTCCTGAGCTTCTATTCCACCTACCACACGGTTCCCACCGGCCGGCACCACCTGCAGGTGTGCTCCACGCTGATGTGCGCGCTGGCCGGCAGCGACGAACTGTGGGATTACCTGGTCTCGGAGCTTGACGTGCAGCCCGGTGAGGTCACGCCCGACGGCGCGTTCAGCGTGCAGAAGGTCGAGTGCCTGGGTTCGTGCGGCACCGCGCCGATGATGCAGGTCAATGATCTGGGCTACTACGAGAACGTGACCCGGACCAAGTGTGACCGCCTGCTCTCGGCCATGCGCGCCGGGCAGACGCCCACGCCCGACAACCCGGTTCCCGTGACCGTGAATGCCGAAGGCCGCCAGGTTCTGGCTGGCGGTGACGCGGTGGGGACCAGCATCACCGGGCTGGCCAAGCTGCCCGGAGCCGATGGCCAGGGAGGACGCGCATGACTGTGGCTGAGCCGGCTCCCAAACCCATCACCAGTGCCAAAGACCCCCGCTTTGCGCCCACGCTGTATGCGCACGTGGGCCAGCCGGACAGCTGGACTCTGGCGTACTACCGCGACAACGGCGGTTACGAGGCAGTGCGCCGGGCCTTTGAGATGGGCCCCGACGCTGTCATCGACGAAGTCAAGAAGTCAGGCCTGCGCGGCCGCGGCGGCGCAGGGTTCGCGACCGGCCTGAAATGGTCGTTCATGCCGCTGAACGACGGCCGTAAGCACTACGTCATCTGCAATGCCGACGAGTCCGAGCCCGGTTCCTTCAAGGACCGCTACCTGCTGTCCGAGGATCCTCACCAGCTGATCGAGGGCATGCTCATCGCCGGGTACGCGATGCGTGCCACGGTCGGCTACATCTATATCCGCGGGGAATACGTGCATGCGGCCGAGCGTGTCTGGCAGGCCATTCACGAGGCGCGCGCGGCGGGTCTGCTGGGCCGCAACGTGCTGGGCAGCGGCTTCGACTTTGATCTGCAAGTGCACCGCGGCGCCGGAGCTTACATCTGCGGCGAGGAAACCGCACTCATGAACTCCCTGGAAGGTCTGCGCGCCAATCCACGGCTCAAGCCGCCATTTCCAGCCGCCGCCGGTCTGTACGGTCTGCCCACCACCATCAACAATGTGGAAACCTTCTGCGCCGCCACCCAGATCCTGAAGTTCGGGTCCGAGTGGCACGCGGGGATGGGCACCGAACGCAGCAAGGGCATGAAGCTGTTCCAGATTTCGGGCCCTGTAGCGCGGCCCGGGGTGTACGAGCTGCCACTGGGTACCACCTTCCGCGAGCTGATCTACGACTGGGCCGGCGGACCGCTGGAAGAGATGAAGGCCATCATCCCCGGTGGGTCCAGCTGCCCCATGCTGCCCTGGAGCGACAGGATCCTGGACACGCCCATGGATTACGAGGCCATCGCGGCGGCCGGCAGCATGCTCGGGACCGGGGGCGTGACCCTGATCCCGCGCGCCGACTGCATCGTGAATGCCACCTGGAACCTGGTGCGGTTCTACGCGCATGAGTCCTGCGGCAAGTGCACACCCTGCCGCGAGGGCATTTCGGGGTGGATGGTCAAGATGTACGAGAAGCTCGTGCGCGGCCACGGGCAGCCAGGCGACGTGCAGCTGATCCTGGACATGAGCGAGAACATCGGCGGGCGCAGTTTCTGCGCGCTGGCCGACGCCTGCCTGGGCCCGGTGCTGAGCTCGATCAGTCTTTTCCGTGACGAGTACGACCAGCTGGCCACCACGGGTCAGCCGGTGTACCCGGCAAGAAGCAGGTGGAAAGCCGAATGAAAGTGACTGTAGACGGAATCGAACTCGACCTCCCGGCTGGAACCAGCGCCATCGACGCGGTGTTTCAGGCCGGGCGGGATGTGCCGTACTTCTGTGCGCACAGCTACCTCTCGCCGGTCGGTGCGTGCCGCATGTGTCTGGTCGAGGCCGGAACGCCTCGCAAGAACCCCGACGGCAACTGGGCCTTGGACGAGGCCACCGGCCAGCCGAAAATCTTCTGGCTGCCCAAGCCCATGGCCTCGTGCACCATGCAGGCCACCGAGGGCATGCACGTGCGCACCGCCCGGACCTCCGAGGTGGTGGCCAAGGCGCAGGCCGGCATGATGGAATTCACGCTGCTCAACCACCCCCTCGACTGCCCCACCTGCGACAAGGGCGGCGCCTGCGAACTGCAGGACCGCGCCTTTGAGTACGGGTACGGGGCCAGCCGCTATGGTTTTGACCGGCGTCACGCCGAGAAGCATTACCCGCTGTCGGATTTCGTGGTGCTGGATCAGGAGCGCTGCATTCACTGCAAACGCTGCGTGCGCTACTTCGAGGAAGTGCCGGGCCAGGAAGTGCTGGACTTTATCGAGCGCGGTGGCCACACCTTCATCGACACCGAGGAAGGCGGGCTGCCGGTGGGTTTCCAGGGCAACATCACCGATATCTGCCCGGTGGGCGCGCTGCTGGACAACGTGGCGCGTTTCCGCGGGCGCAACTGGGAGTACGACCATACGCCGACCACCTGCACGCTGTGCCCGGTGGGCTGCTCGATCACGGTGGACGCCCGCAACGGGCGCATCGAGCGCATCGTGGCCGGCGAGAACCGCGAAGTGAACGAGATGTGGATCTGCGACGCGGGCCGTTTCGGGCACGTTTCAGCCTCCGACGGTCGCCTGTACACCCCGCTGGTCCGCGGTGACGACGGGCAGCTGAGGAACGCGACCTGGGACGAGGCCATCGAGCGGATGAACCGCGGCTTTGCCGCTGTGAACCTGGCTGAACTGGGCCTGTACCTCAGTGCCGACAGCACCCTGGAAGAAGGCGTGGCCCTGGAGGCCCTGGCCGGCACCCTGGGTGCGCGCAGTGTGGACCACTGGCCCCGCCAGCCCAGTGTCGGCGGCGCTCCCAGCCTGACGGAAGTCGCCACTGCCGACGCGGTCGTGATCGTGGGCGCGGACCTGATGAAGGAAGCGCCGGTCGTGCAGCTGCGGGTTCTGGAGATGCTGCGCGGCGGTCTGATTCCCCCCGAGTTCGCGCATGGCACCGCCATTGCCGATCTGCGTCTGGTCGAGCGCCCCGGCCGCAAGCCTGAAAAGCTCGCGGTCATTGGTGCCCAGGACACCGACCTGGCCCGGCAGGCGCGCATCAATTCGCCTACCCCCGGTCCGGAAGCCTTGCGTGGCCTGATTGGCCTGGAGTCCCCCCGCGACCCGCTGCTGGTTGCGGCCACCAACCTGCTGGCTGGAGCCGGAGCCAAAGGCATCCTGATTCTGGGTGCCGAAGCCCTGGCCGACATGGACGCGCCACTCCTGGCTGCTGTTCAGGCGTTCGCAGCCAGCCTGGGGACCCGGGTCCTGGCCCTGCCCGCCGGGCCCAACAGCCTGGGGCTGGGCGCACTGGGGCTCGTACCCCGCGATGGAGGCCGCAGCTACGCGCAGCTGGCCGAGGCTCCGGCGGCGTTCATCAGCCGTCTGGACCCGGCGGCCCAGGGACTGCCGGCCCGCGCACGCGGCTTCACCGTGGTGCACGACACCCACCTGACTGCCACCGCCCGTCAGGCAGACGTGGTGCTGCCGGCCGTGACCAACTACGAGAAGCGCGGCACCACCGTCAACCTCGAAGGTCGCCTGCTGCCACTGCACCAGGCTGCCGTGAGCAGCGGCGAGGCCGCCGACCTGATCCGCGCCCTGACGGCGCTGGCCGAAGCCCTGCGTGTCCGGACCACCGTGCGTGGCCAGCGCAGCGCCCAGGCACTGGTCGCGCAGCGGCTCGGTCAGCCGGTGGACAGCCTGCCACAGGGCGGCACGGTAGTGGCTGACCTGCCACGCGCGGCTGCCCCGGCGTCAGGACTGACTCATACGCCGAGGCTGTGGGAGATTCCTCTGACCCACCGTGAAAGCACCTCCGACTGGGCCGAGCACATTACTTCGCTGGTGGACAACCGCTGGGAGCTGCCCATGCACGGAACAAGCTCATCGGCCCCCAGAGCTGGAGGTGACGACTGATGCCCGACTGGCTTCTGACCCTGCTGATTACCGTGGTCAAGGCAGTGGCGGTCATCCTGGCGCTGCTGACCACCTTTGCGTATATGACCCTGGTGGAGCGCAAGCTGCTGGGCCGCTTTCAGATCCGGGTCGGCCCCAACCGGGTAGGTCCGATGGGGCTGCTGCAGCCCGCGGCCGACGCCATCAAGAGCATCTTCAAGGAAGACCTGCAGGTCACGCTGGCCGACAAGCTGGTCTACACCCTGGCACCAATCATTGCCATCGGTATGGCGCTGACCGCGTTCGGCGGCATTCCTGCCGGACCGGAAGGCAGCCTGTTCGGGGAAAACCCCTGGGTCTATAACCTGGACGCCGGGGTGCTGGCCCTGCTGGCACTGACCAGCATGGGGGTGTACGGCATCTTTCTGGGCGGCTGGGCCTCGGGCAGCAAATACCCCATGCTGGGCGGCCTGAGAAGCAGCGCCCAGATGATCAGCTATGAGCTGGGCATGGGCCTGAGCATCCTGGGCCTGCTGATGCTGGTGGGCAGCACGCGCTTTACCGACATTGTCCTGTGGCAGGGCGCCAACGGCTGGATGATCCTGTTCCAGTCGCTGGGCTTCGCGCTGTTTCTGATCAGCTCCTTTGCCGAGACCAACCGCACCCCCTTTGACCTGGTGGAAGCCGAGCAGGAACTGGTAGCCGGTTACCTGACCGAGTACTCCGCCATCAAGTGGGCGCTGTTCCAGATGGCGGAGTACGTCAACATGATCACCGCCTCAGCCCTGATGAGCACGCTGTTTTTCGGCGGTTGGCGCGGCCCGGGATTCCTGAACGGAATTATTCCCGGCATTGCCGACATTCCGATTCTGTGGCTGGTGGTCAAGATCGGCTTTTTCCTGTTCGTGTTTATCTGGGTGCGCGCCACGCTGCCCCGTCTCCGTTACGACCAGCTGATGCGTTTCGGCTGGAAGCTGCTGCTGCCGCTGGCCCTGTTCAATACCATGCTGGTGGCCGGCTACATCGCGTTTTTCAGTTCATGGGGCTGGTGGCCGCTGGCGCTGCTCAGCCTGCTGGGGTTGACGGCACTGCTGGCGCTGAGCGACACCGTCCGGCAGCTGTGGAACGCGCCCATGACCCGGCGTGAGACCGAACTTCCCCCCGTTCCCACCCGCTCTGCTGGAGGCGACTGATGCGCCTTCCTTTCAGCTCCGCACAAGGAGGCCCCCATGGGTGTGCTTGAAATCGCCAAGGGCATGGGCCTGACCCTCGGCAAGCTGTTCCAGAAGCCCGTCACCGTCAGTTATCCGGAAGAACGCGCCACGCTGAAGCCACGCTTTCGTGGGCGGCACGTCCTGACCCGGCACCCCGGCACCGGGCTCGAAAAATGCATCGGCTGTTCGCTGTGCGCTGCGGCCTGCCCGGCCTACGCGATCTACGTGGAGGCCGGCGAGAACGACCCCCATGATCCCGTGAGCCCCGGCGAGCGTTACGCCAAGGTGTACGAGATCAACATGCTGCGCTGCATCTTCTGCGGCATGTGCGAAGAAGCCTGCCCCACCGGAGCGGTGGTGCTGGGTAACGAGTTCGAGATGGCCGACTACCGCTACAACGACATCATCTACGGCAAGGAAGACATGCTGGTGGGTGTGGAGGGCAGCCGCGCGCAGCGGCGCGACGCGGCCAATGCCGGCAAACCCGTCCGGGTGGGCTTCCGGGTGGACGGCGGCGCCCGCGACGAACTGGAGGGGGTGACGTACCCGCAATGATGCTGGCCTTCATTCTGCTGGGCGCACTGGCCCTGGTGGGCGGCGTGATTACCATCGCCGCACGCAACGCGGTGCACGCTTCCCTTGGCCTGGTCGGCACGCTGCTGTGCGTCGCCGGGTTGTTCGCCACCATGAACGCCTCGTTTCTGGCGGCCATTCAGGTCATCGTGTACGCCGGCGCGATCATGGTGCTGTTCTTGTTCGTGATCATGATGCTCAACGCCAACGCGCCGGTCACCGGCCGCGACCCCGTGCCTTTCGTGCGGGAACTCGCCAGCATTGGCGGGGTGCTGCTGGCAGGCGCTTTCGTGGTGCTGGCCTTTACCTACCGTGACCCACGTCCCCTCGCCGAAGGCGCCGAAGCGCTGCGCGGCGGGGGCGCCGGGCCGGTGGGGGAGACCCTGCTGACCCGCTTCCTGCTGCCGTTCGAGGCGGTGAGCATTCTGCTGCTGGTGGCCATCGTCGGGGCTGTCGCTCTGGTGCAGCGGCCTGAGCCCCAGACGGACGGCCTGCCCGACAGCGACGCCGAGACCCTGCCGGTCACCCCGCAGCCTCATTCGCAGGCCCAGTCACAGACCCAGGAGGTGCGTGCCTGATGGTTCCAACCACCTATTACCTGGCGCTCTCGGGGCTGCTGTTCGCCCTGGGCATGATCGGCGTCCTCACGAGGCGCACCGCGATCATGGTGTTTCTCAGTGTGGAGCTGATGCTGAATGCCGCGAACCTCAGCCTGGTGGCCTTCGCCCGTGCGTGGGGCGACCTGACCGGGCAGACGGCCGTGTTCATCGTTATGACGCTGGCTGCCGCCGAGGTTGCAATCGGCCTGGCCATCATCGTCGCCATCTTCCGCAAGCGCGAGACCACCAACGTGGATGATCTCGCGGGACTGAAAGGCTGAGTGGCTTCCCTGATGCCCCTGTATCTGCTTCCGTTGTTTCCGCTGATCGGCTTTGCCGCGCTGATGCTCTTCCCCCGCGCCTTCCCCGGCAAGACCGGTGGGTGGGTCGCGTCCGGCGCCGTGCTGGCCTCGTTCCTGGTGGCGGTACTCCGCTTTCTGGGACAGACCGACACGCCCTCCCACGAAGTGCTCTGGACCTGGCTGCCCAACATGGCCCTCAATGCCAACCTGGCAGTGGGCTTCTGGTTTGACCAGCTCTCCGCCCTGATGGCTCTGATCATTACCGGCGTGGGCTTCCTGATTCACCTGTATTCCATCTCGTACATGGGCCACGACCGGCAGTTCACGCGCTTTTTCGCGTTCTTGAACTTCTTCGTGGCCATGATGCTGATCCTGGTGCTGGCCGACTCCTACCCGCTGATGTTCGTGGGCTGGGAGGGCGTGGGCATGGCCTCGTATCTGCTGATCGGCTTCTGGTTCTCCGGACGCAACAGCGAAGCCGATGATCAGGACCTGCGTGAGGCCGGCCACCGCGAGGGCGTGTCCAACAGCAACGCCGCGCGCAAAGCCTTCATCATGAACCGCATCGGGGACCTGGGCTTCATGCTGGGCATGTTCCTGCTGTACAAGCTTTACGGCACCCTGTCCATTCCTGAGCTGGCCGAGCGGGTCGAGGGCGCGAATGTTGCGCGCGCCGGCATCGAACTGGCCTGCCTGTTCCTGCTGGTGGGCGCCGTGGGCAAGAGCGGCCAGCTGCCGCTGACCACCTGGTTGCCCGACGCCATGGCCGGCCCCACTCCGGTCTCGGCGCTCATTCACGCGGCCACCATGGTCACGGCCGGCGTGTATCTGGTGGCGCGCAGCCACTTCCTGTACGACCTGGCGCCCAGCGCCAGCCTGTGGGTCGCCTGGGTGGGCGGCCTGACTGCGCTGTACGGCGCGCTGTCAGCCCTGAACCAGCACGACATTAAGAAGATCCTGGCGTACTCCACGGTCTCGCAGCTGGGGTACATGTTCATGGCCGTGGGCCTGCACGCCTACTCGGCTGGTGTGTTCCACCTGCTGACCCACGCGTTTTTCAAGGCCCTGCTGTTCCTTTCGGCCGGGGCTGTCATCCACGCCCTGCACGAAGAGCAGGATGTGCGGGCCATGGGAGGCATGCGCCGCTTCATGCCCTTTACCCACATCGTGGCGCTGATGGGCGTGCTGGCCATTGCCGGCATTCCGATCTGGAGCGGGTTTTTCTCCAAAGACGCCATTCTGGCTTCCGCTTACGAGGCCAACCCCCTGCTGTACGTGATCGGGCTGGGCGTCGCGCTGCTGACGGCCTTCTACATGGGCCGCTGGTACTTCCTGGTGTGGCGCGGCGAGTACCGTGGCCACGCCTCGCACCCGCATGAGGCCGACACCCTGATGAAAGTGCCGCTGGGCATCCTGGCAGCCCTGGCCACACTGGGCGGCCTGCTCAACATTCCCACCTTCCTGGGTGGTTCGCACGCCTTCGATACGTACCTGGGCCGCGCGGTGCCGGTTCACGCGCACCACATCGCGCATTCGACCGAGATTCTGCTGACGGTCCTGGCGGTCGCGGCCGGACTGGGCGGCCTGGCCTGGGCCTGGGCGGAGCACAAACGCCGCAGCCTGTTCGACGGGCCTCTGGGAGAGGCGAGCACCCGCGCCCTGTACCTGGATGACGTTTACAACAGCGTGGTCGGTACGCCAAGCCGCGTGCTGGCGGCCAGCCTGGACACAGTAGACCGCGGTGTGGACAGCACCATCGGTGGCGTCGCCAGCACGGCCAGTTCGCCGGGCAGCCTCTTTAGCTGGTGGCAGAGCGGCTTCGTACGCTCCTACGCGGTCAGCATGCTGCTGGGCACCGCGCTGATCATCGGGTACTGGGCCATCAAGACCATCGGCATGGGAGGCGGCGCGTGAGACAGCTTCCATCTGTTCCGTCCTCCACTCGGCACAGCACCGGAAGGAGTGCTCCACGACCGGAAGCTGACTTTCTCCTTCTCCTTTCAGCCGGATTGCAAGGCATGTGCCATGCCTTTTCATCGGAGCTTCCATGATTCACCTGATGATTTTCCTTCCGGTGCTGGGCTCGCTGCTGCTGATGGCCACACCCCGGCGCTGGCGCGAGGAGGTCGCGGGGTTCATCGCGGCCCTCACGCTGGGCCTGGGCCTGCTGATCTGGCGCGCGGGCGGCACCGAACTGTTCAGCATTCCCTGGATCGATGCGCTGGGGGTCACCTACAGCGTCCAGCTGGACGGCGTGAGTCTCGCCCTGGCGCTGGTCACAGCGTTCATGTCCTTCATTGCCTGCCTGTACACGGCGCGGCGCATTCCGAACCCCGGCACCATGCTGGCGCTGATTCTGGGTATGGAGACCGGCCTGCTGGGTATCTTTGCCGCGCGGGACCTGATCCTGTTCTACGTCTTCTTCGAAGACGCCCTGATTCCGGCCCTGCTGATGCTGGCCATCTACGGCAAGGACCGCCGCATGAAGGCCCTGGTCAAGTTCGCGGCCTATACGCTGTTTGGCAGTCTGCTGATGCTGGTCAGCTTTATCGGCATCAAGTACCTGGGTGGCAGCCCCACCTTCGCCCTGGCCGATCTGCGCGCCAATCCGGTTCAGGGCGCCATGCAGACCTGGCTGTACATCGGCTTCCTGCTGGCCATGGCGGTCAAGCTTCCGCTGTGGCCGCTGCACGCGTGGCTGCCCGACTTCCACGAGCAGAACCACGAGAGCGGCATTCCCGATGTCATGGGCACCCTGTACAAGGTCGGCGGGTACGGCATCTTCCAGTTCGGTATCACCCTGTTTCCCGACGCCAGCCTGGAACTGCGGCCCATCCTGATGGGACTGGCAGCGTTTACTGCGCTGTATGCCGCCTGGATCGCCTTTCACCAGACCGACTGGAAACGCCTGCTGGCCTACGCGGGGCTCTCGCACATGGGTTTCGTGGCCCTGGGTGTCTTTTCCCTGAACGAAACAGCCGTGATCGGCGCCATGTATCTGCTGGCCTTCCAGAACCTGTATACCGGCGCGCTGTTCCTGTCGGTGGGCATGCTGCAGGAGCGCATCGGCAGCCTCGACACCCGGGTGGGCGGTGTGATGACCCAGGCAGGCGCCCTGGGTGGGCTCACCATGGCCCTGTGGTTTGCCAGCATCGCGGTGCCGGGGATGGCCGGCTTTATCGGTGAGTTCAGCATCCTGCTGGGTGCGTACCAGATCTCGCCGTGGCTGACCTTTATTGCCGGAATCACGACTATCGCTGCTGCCGCTTATGCCCTGACCGCCTTCCAGACCACCTTCTGGCAGGCCCGGCCGCTGGGAGGCGTGCGGGTGGCTGACCTGCAGCACGTCGAGTGGCTGGTGCTGGGATTGCCGCTGGCTGTGGCGATCTTCTTCGGCATCTACAGCGCTCCGGCCCTCAACCTCATGCAGCCGGCGGTCAAGGCCGTGCTGAGTGCCCTGGGAGGCCAATAAATGCTCCCCACCCCTGAAGTCGCCCTGGCGCCGATCCTGCCAATCCTGATTGTTCTGGCGGGCGCCCTGGCCAGCACCATCCTGGGGTTTCACCTGCCCCGGCGGAACCTGACCATTATCAATCTCGTGCTGGTGGTGCTCTCGGGCATCAGCATGGGCACGCTGTGGAACAGCGGCGCACGCTCCTTCAACGGCGGGCTACAGGCTGACAACGCCGCGCTGCTGTTGGGACTGATCATTCTGGTCGGTACCTTCATGACCCTGCTGGTGTCGCTGGACACGGCCTGGCGCGCCCGGGTGTCGTTTCCCGAACTCGATGCCATGCTGATGTATGCGGTGACCGGCTGCCTGCTGATCGCCTTTTCCGGTGACCTGATCGTCATGCTGATCGGGCTGGAAATCATGAGCCTCGCCGGGTACGTGCTGGCCACCCTGCAGGACTCACGCCGTTCCGAGGAATCCGGCCTGAAGTACTTCCTGCTGGGCTCGGTGGGCAGCGCCATCCTGATCTACGGCATGGCGCTGGTGTACGGCGCGACCGGCAGCTTCAACTACGCCGAGATCGCCCTGCGGGTCGGCACGGTCAGCAACCTCGCGCCGGCCAACGTGGGCATCCTGGTCGGCGGCGCGCTGCTGCTGCTGGCTGGCTTTGCGTTCAAGGTGGCGCTGGCGCCCTTTCATCAGTGGACGCCGGACGTGTACAGTGGCGCGCCCACCAGCATCAGCCTGTTCCTGAGCACCGTGGTGAAAGTCGCAGCTTTTGCCGGCATGCTGCGTGTCTTTGGCGGCGCCCTGGCCGACGCTCCCGGCTGGTCCAGCACCCTGCAGGTCCTGACGGCCGCGACCCTGATCATCGGGAACATGGCCGCGCTGCTGCAGACCAACTTCAAGCGGCTGCTGGCCTACTCTGCTGTGGCCCATACCGGCTTCCTGGCCATGGCCCTGCTGGGAACGCCGCAGATGGGCGGCGCTGCCCTGGGTTACTACCTGCTGATCTATACCCTGACCACTGCCGCTGCGCTGGCCATCGTGGCAGCGCTGCAGCGCAGCGAAGCCGGCATGGAGATCAGTGACCTGCGCGGCCTGTACTACCGGCACCCGGCATATGCCGTCGCGCTGGCAGTGTGTCTGGCGTCGCTGGCGGGCCTGCCTCCCTTTGCCGGTTTCTTTGGAAAATATCTGGCGTTCCAGGCGGCCTTCCAGAACGGCTACATGTGGCTCAGCGTGCTGGCTGCGCTGACCAGTGTGGCCGCCCTGGTGTACTACCTGCGTCCGGCCATGCTGATGTTCATGCCTGACCGCACTCCCGCGCGCGAGTACGCTCATGGTCAGCGTCCCCCCACCACCTTCACGGTGGGGCTGGGCGTGGCCGGCGTGATTCTGCTGGGCATCCTGCCTAACCTGTGGTACGGCTGGGTGGCCAATCCGGCCATCTGGCAGCAGCTCGCGGGTCAATAGTCAGAGCAGGCTTTCAGTCCAGAGCGGGGACCCGGCGACAGCCACGGCGGGTCCCCGCCTCCTTTGTGCAGTAAAGCCGCCTGACACTGGCCCGCTCCGGTCAGGCTGCGGCAACGATGAACACCTTCCATGACCTGCGGGGGTACGGGCTGTGGCTATGGAGCCTGCTGCTGTGTTCAGCAGGGAGCAATGCGAACAGCCTGGGCGGGTTCACACGACCTGCGCTCAACTCCGCCGGTTGTCTGTCAGCCGGGTCCGGTGGCGGTCACGGTGCGCTGCTTCGACCAGCTGCGTTGCCGAGTCCATTTCAGGCGTGCTCAGCGCCGACGCGACACTCACCTGTACGGGAACCTGCCGGTAGGTCAGCCCGCTCAATGCCGTCTGCAGCCGCTCGCGCTGATGCTGGAGTTCCTGCTCGGTTACGTTGTCCAGCAGCACCGCGAATTCTTCAGGACCCCAGCGAAACAGCATGTCGCGGCGGCCCCGGGCCTGCCCGAGACGGCCGCTCACCTCACGCAGCACCTCGTGTCCTGCCTTCCACCCGTACAGATCGTTCACCTGCTGGAGCCCACTGATTTCGAGCAGCACCAGCCCCAGAGGACGCTGCGGCTGCACTTGCCAGCGTTGCTCGGCGGCGCGCATGAAGGCCGCCCGGTTGCCGCAGCCGGTCGATGGATCGCGGAAATCCAGCTGCCGCAGTGTCCAGATGCGCTCTACAGCCACCAGCGCCGCGCCGAGGACTGCACATAGCGACAGCGTGACGGCCGGAAGCAGGACCCCCAGCAGCCACAGCGGCACACTCAGTGCCAGCAGTGCAAAAGCCAGCCCGTACCCCCACAGCCCACGCAGACGTATGGCCGCAACCATCACCAGGACGCCCAGCAACGCCCGCAGCCACCGTGGAAAGGTCACGAAAGGAGCCATGAGCTGGCTGGTGACCAGCCGCGCCTGCATGTGCACGCTGGGAATCAGGAGGTGGTAGGGCCCGCGCACCTCAGGACGGCCGCGGCCGGTCAGGCCGACCAGGACCACGCGGCCTTGCAGTTCCCTGCGCGGCACCTCACCGTTCACGATGTTGCGGAAAGGAATGGCAGGCAGCCGTCCCGGGTCAGGACGTGTCAGCCGGATCAGGCGGCGGGTGGTGTTCAGCGGCACTTCGGCACCCCCCGCCCGTGCCAGTTGCCAGGCGAAGGTGGGCTGCAGGCGGTCGCCGTCCTGGAAGGCTGTCGTGTAGCTGCGCACAATGTCGTCCTGGCTGCGGATCAGCGTGCCAACCCCTGTGTTGACCTGCCCGGCCGACGCGACCGGTTCACCGGGTGCAGTGGCCAGTACGACCTTCTCCCGTCCATGCGCGGCACGGAGCAGCGCAGGAGCGGCTGCCGGATCATTGAACGGCAGATCGAGGCCTATCGCCCGCGCTCCAGCTGCTTCAAGCGTATTCAGTGCCTGGGAGAACAGGCCCGGGGGCCAGCTGCTGACAGGACCGTAATCGGCCAGCGACGCGTCATCGATGCCGACCACCACCACCTGCTGCCTTGCAGATGTGGGCAGGGTGCGGTTCAGCGCGTCCCACAACCGGCCATTGCCCAGCGGAGGAAGCAGCAGCGAGACCACCAGGGCCAGGACGATTCCTGCAGGCAGCGTGAACGACTGTGGCGTTCGTCCGGATCGCCAGCTACTGAGCGTCATGTGCCTCGCGGGCAACGGGGGCCGAGGAGCGACATCGTGAACGCACGGGGATGCCCGGGACCTGATCCAGCCTCAGGCGAGGAACGCCGGGCGAGCGAACTACCATGCTGTCAGTGTATGGCCAGGATATGAAAGACCGTACCGGTATTCTGGCCGGAGGCACCCTATACTGCGGGGCGTGCTTGTTGCCGTTCAGGACGCCATCAAAGATTACGGCCCGCTGACGGTGCTGAGTGACGTGACCTTCGCCGTGCAGCCGGGCGACCGCGTGGGTCTGGTAGGCCGCAACGGGGCCGGGAAAAGCACGCTGCTGAAGCTGCTGACCGGTGAGATCGTGCCGGATGGCGGCGTGGTCAAGCGGGGTCCAGGTGTGCGGGTGCGGAACCTGCAGCAGGACCCGGTGTTTCCCGAAGGGGCCAGCATCGACAGCGTGCTGAATGCAGCCTTCAAGGACCTGGACGAGCTGGAAGCCGAACTGCAGCAGGCTGCCGAGGCCATGGCCAGCGGAACCCCGGAAAGCGTTCTGCGCCATGAGGAAGTCCTGGAACACTACGTTCGCCGGGGCGGATTCGAACGCCGCAGCCGCAAGGATGCGGTATTGCTGGCCTTCGGATTCCGGGGTCGGGAACATGATCTGGCGTCCAGTCTCAGTGGCGGGGAGCGCACTCGTCTGGGTCTGGCCGCGCTGCTGGTTGAAAACCCTGACGTGCTGCTGCTTGATGAGCCGACCAACCACCTGGACATCGTGATGGTCGAATGGCTGGAGAGCTTTCTCAGCCGCTATCCCGGCGCGGTGCTGGTCATCAGTCACGACCGGACCTTCCTGGACAACGTGACGAACGAGACTGCGTATATCCGCGGGGGGACCTTACGCGTCTATGCGGGGAACTACAGCAAGTTCCGTGAACTGCTGGAGCAGGAGCAGGAACAGCAGGCGGCGCGCCACGCCATAGAAAGCAAGCAGATTGCCTCGCTGCAGTCCAGTGCCGACCGCATGAAGATCTGGGGTCTGGGCATGAGCAAGCTCGCCCGCCGGGCCAAGGCCATGCAGGCCCGGGTAGACCGCATGCAGGCCCGTGCTACGGCTGCTCCACCGGCCGAGGAGCGCACCACCCGCATTACCTTCCACGCACCGGAAAGCGGCGAAATTGTGCTGGACGCCCGGCACCTCACCCGCCGCCTGGGAGACCGGACCCTGTTTGCCGACGTCAACGTGCAGGTCCGCCGCGGCGAGCGGATTGCCATCATCGGGCGCAACGGAGCAGGAAAGACCACCCTGCTGCGTACGCTGCTGGGCCTGGACCCCAGTGACGAGGCCCGCGCCCGGGTGCTGACCGGCGCCCGCGTCACGGTGGGCTACTACGATCAGGCGCTGCGCGGGGTCGAACCTCAGCAGACGCTGTACGACGTGGCCCGCGAGTACGTGCAGAAGGACCACGAAGCCCATGACCTGCTGGGCACCTTCATGTTTCCCTACGACCAGCATGACAAGCCTGCCCGCATTCTGTCGGGTGGGGAGCGTGCGCGGCTGGCGCTGCTGAAGCTGGCTCAGGAAGACCACAACCTGCTGGTACTGGACGAACCGACCAACCACCTGGACATGGAGATGGTCGAGGCTCTGGAAGAGGCCCTGACCGCCTTTACCGGTACGCTGATCATGGTCAGTCACGACCGCGCCTTTATCGAGGGTCTGGCAGACCGCATCTGGCTGGTCGAGGACGGGCAGTTCTATGAGTATCCAGGCTGGGCGGACTATCAGGACAAGCATCCGCTCTTCCTGGCAGCGCAGGCCGAACGGAGCGCTCCGAAACCAGAGACCCGCCCGGCACCGGCGCCTGCCCCCAAAGGCAAGGGCCTGTGGCACCTCAAGCGTGAGGTCGAGGCCCTCGAGGCCGATATCGCACGGCTGGAGCAGCAGCTGGAAATGGCCCAGGCCGCTTTAGCCAGCGCAGCTGCCGACGCTGATTTCGTCACGTTGGGTCAGGCTGCTCACGATCTCGAAGTCCAGCTTGAAGAGAAGATGGAAGCGTGGAGCGCCAGACAGGCGGAGGTTGAAGCAAAGGGCGGGTAAGTTCAGCTCCTTCGGCGCTGTCCAGCCATCGCGATCTTCGTCTCGCTGCTCCTGTCCTGGAGACTGTGACGCGCAGGACGGTGCAGCCCTCCAATCACACGCTTGTCCGGCCCACGGGTCTGGACAGCAGGCCGTATGTACTCAGCCGGGAGGTTATCCTGAGCGAGGAAGTCAGGATTATGACGAGCCCCCACATACATTCCCCCATCGGCCACGCGCCCACAGATCTTCACACCCGCTCGCTGCATCTCGCGGCTGAGGCTTACCTTGCGCATATGCATCCCAGAGCGCCCCTGCGTCTGGAGCGTGTGCGCCTGCATGACAACGGCGGTGTGGAGTACCGCTCTGAACCTGAGGCGGCTGCGCTGCGTCTGAACCGCGCGCTGGCTGAAGAAGTGGTGCTGGTGGCCCTGGCAGCGGGGGAGGCGGCACATTTGAGCGCCACGTCTCCACGGCCGCCGCAACGTGACGCCCGGCAGCTGCTGGCAACGGCGCTGAGCGACCCGGATGAACTGGCCACACTTGACGCCTATCTGGATGTTCTGCGTGGGCGGGCCCGCGCCCGCCTTCGCCGCGCCTGGACCGAGGTAGAGGTCCTGGCCGCTGGCCTGCGCGAACATGGCGAACTGGACGCATCGCAGGTCGCGCACCGCGTGGCCTGCGCCCAGGGCATCCGCTCATCCCTGCTGAACTGAACCCTGACAAGGCCGGATGAGTATCGTCTGAGGCCTGGTTGCAGCTCAGGTCACTTGTCTGACTATTTTTATATCGCTCTATGCAGCTTTTCCAGACCATTTCACAGAAATTCGCCTGACTTACTCTGGTTTTGGAGCCTCCGTTTACCTTGGATGCCCGGTCACTATGAGCTTTCAGCGGCGGGTGCAGGCTGCAGGCACGGAGGTTCCTATGAACGATACCGAGCACCAGAGCATGGTTGGACGCTGTGACGCTACGAACTGCCGGTTCAACGACGATATGGAATGCACTGCCGGGCAGATCGAGGTTCAGATGAGTGGGCAGATGGCCCAGTGCATTACTTACACGCCCACTGACGGCATGGGTGAGTCCTACGGGGCGACCGCAGACAACCGCTGAATTCAAGACTGGAAGGCTGGTCACCGGATTAAATTTCGGTGACCAGCCTCTACTTTGGAGGGAAAAAGGCTGCCTAATGTCCATCAAACTCAGCGGAGCACATGGCTGACCGTTGCCATTTTCTGTGGAGAACGGTTTGTCTGACTGTGCGTTGTTCAGGTGAGTGGTGCCAGGTACGGAGCCTCAGGACTGGCCCAAGGACATTTCCCGCAGGGCCTCGTCTTGTACAGGAGAGCCCATCAGCGATCCTGTACTGTCCATCCCATCCATGACAACCCGCAGCACCGGGTGAACTGTCCGGCACACAAACGCCGGTTCAGTTCACCCAGGACCCGACGGCGCAGAATCAGATTTTCAGGTCACCCTGTGCAGTCACGTTGAGGTCCTGTGCCAGCTCACGTGAAGCCTGCTGCCGCTCTCGGTCCAGATAGGTCTGGGCCTGCGAGACCTCCCGGTCAAGCACCTGCATGGTCTCGCGGAAACGGTCGAGCGCCTGCGAGCGGTAGGCGCTGATGGAATCCAGGGCGCTGTATACATCGCGGAAGGCAGCCTGAATAATTTGCGGGTCCACCGTGGCGCTGCCTGCCTGACGCTGGATCTCGGTACTCTGGTGCTTGAGCAGGCTGGCGGTCGAGCCGATCATCTTGCCGGTAGTGTCGTTCAGGGCCGTGACCTGCCTCAGCACAGCCTGCTGGGTGCCCAGGGCCTGCGAGACCATCAGGGCAGTTTTCAGGGCACTCACTGTCGTGGTGGTGGCGCGGTCCACACCCTTGATGAGTTCCAGGTTGTTGCGCCGGACCAGATCCAGCGCCAGGTACCCCTGGATGCTGACGGCCAGCTGCGTCAGCAGATCAGTGACGCGCTGACGGACAGCAAACAGCAGTTCCTCGCTGACCATGCGGGCCTTTTCCGGATCGGTGGTCTGCAGCTCGGCAAGCCGCTCTGTGAGGGCCTGGTCCACCGCCTTGCCCACATGGGCGTACTGGCGCAGTTTCTGCATGGTGTCCCACAGGTGAACCTTCTCGGTCTCGATGGTCGCGTTGTCACGCCGCAGCTCATCCTGGCCCCGGTAGAGTGCTTCCAGAATGCCGTTCAGGTGGCTCTGGGCGCTCTGGTAGCGGTCCAGATGATTCTGCACCTTCTTGGCTCCGGGCAGCATGCCGAACAGCCGCCGGGGCGTCGGGGTGCGGCTGGGGTCCAGGTCCTCTACCGTGCGGCGCAGGTCCGTCAGACCGCGCAGGATATCGCTGCCTTCAGCCAGGGCGCCCGTGCGGGTGGCGCGCAGGGGCCGTTCCAGCATGCGGTTGCTGCTCTGGGCTGCCGCACGTTGCTCGGGCATTCCCAGCTCATGCACGGCGGTCAGCTTGCGCTTGAATTCAGGAGTGTGCGCGCCGGCTTTCAGGACATCCTGCGCAAACGCGCGGGCCATCTCGTCCAGCCGGGCGCGGTCCTCGGGGGACAGCGGCACCATTTCCGGCGCTTCCTGGGCCTGCACCGGGGTCACGGCCTCGGGCGCCTTCAGCAGGGATTCGGGCGGGGTCAGTGGGGCTCGCTCATCGCTCATGCCTTCTATTACGCTTCAGCCTCACGAAGGGTTGCATCCGGCAAAAGGCAGAGGGTGCCTTCAGTCAGGCACCCTCTGCTTGTATAACGCTGCTCAGACCACCGAAAGTTGCCCGGCGGCCGCCTGCGCTGCGCCCCGGCCGGCGTTGACACAGTCTGGCAGGCCCACGCCGGTGTAGCTCGCTCCGGCCACCTGAATGTTGGCCGGCAAAGACGCACGAATCTGCTGCAGGTGCTCCAGGTGTCCAACCTGATACGCCGGATTTTTTCCGCGCCAGTCCGCGCAGAGGTGCCAGAGGGGTTCTCCCTGAGCGCCGAAGAGCCGCTGGACCTCGCGCTGGGCTTCCTCAAGGGCAAAGCCAGGGTCCAGGTCCTTGAAAAACACCCGGAGTAGCACGTGGCCTTCAGGCGCGCGACCATGCAGTTTGGCCGAGTGGACGGTGACGGCCTTCAGGTGGATGCCCTCGGAGGCGTCGACCTGAAGGCCGTGAAGTTGCATGTCTCCCGGAAACTGGTCAGCGCGGTAGGCCAGCACCACGGCCACCGAGCCGTTGGCCTTAAGGGCACCGATCAGGCCGGCTGCCCGCCCGAAGTGCTGCTCGAACATCGGTGCGGCAGACCCCGCCGGAGTTGTGACAATCACGCCACTGCCGCGCAGGTGCTGGCCATCTTCAAGTAGAACTCCGTCTGACTGCACCTGTTGAACCCGGGTATTCAGGCGAACTTCTCCTGTCAGCCGGTCGGCAATCGCCTGTGCCAGGGCGGCCATACCACCCTGGAACGAAGCGAACACCGGACCCGGCGCACGCACGGTGGCGCGGCTGCCAAGAATCACGCTGCCGTATTTCTGTTCCAGGGCCAGAAACTGCGGAAAAGCGGCTTTCATGCTCAGTTCAAAGGGGTTGGCGACATAAATGCCTGCGGCCAGGGGCACGATGAAATTCAGCGCCGCTTCTCCGAACCGCCGGGTAATAAACGCGGCCAGAGACTCGTCCTCGTCCGTGGTAGGTTTCGCAGGGACATTGACCTCATCCAGAAAGCGCCGGGCACCCTCGGGAGAAAGAACACCACTGCGCAGGAAAGCCTCGTCATCCAGCGGAACAAACATTTTCATGTTCTGCGGGAAGTCGATCAGCTGACCTCCTTTCAGGAAGTACAGCCGTTTGGTGTCTTCCCTGGGATGAATGATGTCCGGCTCCAGCCCAACTTCCCGGGCCAGCTGCGCGGCGTAGGGCTTGCCGAGAATAAAGGCGTCGGCGGCATGCTCCACCAGAAAGCCGTCGTCAGTGTGCTCGGTCTGCACCTTGCCGCCCAGGCGGTCACTGGCTTCCAGCAGGACGTAGGGTGCACCGCGCTGCTGCAGTTCCCAGGCGGCGCTCAGGCCCGTGATGCCGCCGCCCACGACAATGACCGGAAGCGCCCCTGAGCTCACAGCGAGGCGACCTTCCGTTCAATCACGCTGGCCAGCGTGCCGATAAACAGCGGGTCGGTGTTCAGGGCCGGCGGTCGCACCAGGGTCATGCCGAGTTCGCGGGCCACTTCCTGCGCCGCAATGTCTATGTCGAACAGAATCTCGACGTGATCGGACACGAAGCCGACCGGTACGCTGACGACCTTTTTGACGCCCTTCTCGGCCAGCGCCTGGAGATGCTCATCGAGTTGTGGTCCCAGCCACGGCTCGGGGCTGCGGCCCGCCGACTGGAAGCTCCAGCTCCACTGCTCCTCGTTCAGGCCAGCCTGTTGCGCCACCAGCCGGGCTGATTCGAGCAGCTGGTCAGCGTACGGGTCACCTTCCCGCGTAATGCGCACCGGCAGGCTGTGCGCGCTGAGCACCACGTGGACGTCGCTCTGCTCGGACTCGGGAAAGCTCTGGATGCCTTCGCGAACCCGCTGTGCCAGAGCCGTGATGTATCCGGGCTCGGTGTGGTACTGGTTGACGAACTCAAAGTCGATGTGGCCGTGATGCATCTCCAGGCCGGCTTTGATCTTCTTCTGGTACTTCGCCACGCTCATGCTCGAAAAGTGCGGTGCCAGCACAATCGCCACGGCTTTCTGAATGCCGTCGTCGAGCATCTGGCGCACCGTGTCCTCAATCCACGGCGTCCAGTGACGCATGCCGATATAGGCCTTCAATGGACGGCCGGTAGCCTCCAGGGCCTGCATGGTCGCGTCCACCTGGGCGCGGGTAAATTCGGGCAGGGGGCTCCGGCCGCCAATCTGCCGGTAGTTGTTGGTGATCTCTTCCAGCACGGCGCTGGGCGTCACACGTCCGGCACGGATGTCTGCGAGGTAGCCGGGCATGTCATCCAGCGTTTCAGGGCCGCCGTAGGCCATGAACAGGACGCCGACCGTATCGGGCGAAACTGTGGGGGTGGTCATCTGCTCTCCTTACAGCTCAGCGCTGGGTCTGCTCATGAACGTAGTCGGTCAGGCGGTGCACCATCGCCTGGGGCGTTTCGGGCAGGATGCCGTGCCCGACATTAAAGACGTGCCCGGGACGCCCGGCGGCCTCGCCCAGAATGCGGTCCGTCTGGTGCCGGAGTTCACGCCAGGGAGCCTGCAGCAGCAGCGGGTCGAGGTTGCCCTGAATTCCCTGTCCGCTTTCAAGGAGATCCCAGGCCTGATCCAGGGGCAGGCGCCAGTCGGCTCCCACAATGTTGGTGCCCAGCGAGGCCATGTCCGGCAGCAGGTGTGTGGTCCCGGTTCCGAAATAGATCACCGGGACCCCCAGCTTCTTCACGCGCTCGATCAGGCGGCTGGTCGCCGGTTTGACGAAGGTCCGGTAGTCGTAGATGCTCAGGGCGCCGACCCACGAATCGAAGATCTGCACGGCGCTTGCTCCGGCCTTGACCTGCTCGGTCAGGTAGTCGGCCAGGATCGCCTCGAACTTGCCCATCAGGCGCTCCCAGGCGGCAGGCTCGGCGTACATGAAGCGTTTGGTGCGCTCGTAGTTGCGTGAGCCTTTGCCTTCGATGGCATAGCTGGCCAGTGTAAAGGGCGCTCCCACAAACCCGATCAGCGGGATGCCGCGTGCGTTCAGTTCCGGGACCAGCAGCCGGATGCTCTCGGCGGTGTAGGGCATCGTTTCGGCAGTTGAGGGCACGCCAAGACGGTCCACGTCTGCTGTGGTGCTTACCGGATTGGCAATCTGCGGGCCCACGCCGCCGACAAAGTCCAGGTCCAGGCCCATGGTCGGAAGCGGCGTCAGGATGTCATTAAACAGAATTGCGGCGTCCAGCGGCATGGCCTTGATGGGCTGCAGGGTAATCTCGGCAGCCAGCTCAGGGGTGCGGATACAGTCCAGCATGGACCGTCCGGCTCGCAGCGCCCGGTACTCGGGCATATAGCGCCCGGCCTGCCGCATAAACCACACCGGTGTATGGGAGGCAGGCTCGCCGCGCAGGGCCTTCAGGAAGGCAGAATCGTGGACAGCAGGATTGATGGGACGTTCGGCGGCAGGGCGGGGGGATTGGGGTTGGGTCACGGCAGCTCCTAGGAAAGAAACAAAAAATCGCTCTTCCGTTACCCTATCGTGCAGACCCGCACCGGAAAGTCCCGTACCGAACGGTAAGAAAGGTGCAGCAAAGTCACACGTCAAAACCAAAAACCGCCCGGTCATGCGGGCGGTGAGGGCAGGCAGATAGCCTTAACGAACGGTGACCTTCAGTTCCTGAGCACGGATCAGCACTGGACCGTCAAACACTGCGCGGATGGTATAGGTGCCTGCAGGAACCGGCTGCCCCTGAGCATTTTTGCCTTCCCACCGAATCTTCTGGACCTCGCGCGTCTGTCCGGGGGCCACGTTGGTTAGGACCAGCTGCATGGTGCAGACCGTGTCTTTAGGATCGGGACGCACGATTTCGCCAGCAGCATTCAAAACCTCGAAGCGCACGTCACAGGCCCCATGCTGCAGGTTGATGGCCTGTGTGCCGGTGTTGGTCAGGTTGAACGACCAGGTGTTGGGCTGACCAGCAGTGACGCTGGCTGGTCCGGTCAGGACGGCGCGGTGCGGCAGGCTCAGCGGCCGGGCCCGGGCTGGCAGTGTCGAAACACTGGGCCGTGCTGGGGTGGCGACTGGAGGAGTGGCAGGGGAGGCCGGGGCTGTCGGCGTCTGAGTGGTGGGAGGTTGGGTTACCGTACCAGTGCTTCCGCCACCCGGAGCACTCCCGGAGGCCGAGGTGGTAAAGGTCACGACACCCGCAGGCAGGCCCGCGATTCGCAGCCGCCGGAGCAGCTCCAGGCGGTCAACGGCATTGAGCCCGCTGACTACAACCCGGCCCTGCTGCTCGTCAATTCGGCTTCCCTGCAGAGTGGTCAGGCCCTGAAGCAGCGGCTCAACCGCCTGCAACTGCGAAAGTCGATATCCAGAGACAAAAAGCCGGTCAGTGGTCGCGGGCGCGGTCGTCCCTGGTGGGAGGGCCGGGATATTGGTCTGCGCAGAGCCCAGTCCTGCTCCTAGAAGGGCAGCGGTCAGGAACAGTCGTTTTGTCATACCCCTAGCCTGAAGCGCCGCAGCTGACGACGGGTGAGGACAGTTAAAGTCACTGTCATTTACGCATACGTCTAGATCAGCTTCTGATCAGATGCGCCGTAATGATTACGTCAGACTGAGTTTTACTTAATAAGTTCGGGGGGCCGATACCACATTAACCTCGCGTGAGTGCAATCTGGCATTCAAGCAGAGACAATGACCAGCACAAGTGCGCGAGTGTTACGCATTTGGAACCAAACACAACTTGGTAGGCTAAGAAACTCGTCCTGTAACAGGTCACCTGGGGCGAGTAGAGCTAGTGGTGATTCTACCCCAGGTTAAGGAGAGCTTCATGCGTCGGGTCGTCTATTTTCACCACCTTTTATTTTCCTCTGAGCTTCAGGAAATACCCTGCTGTACCGCTCAGTTGTTCATGTGCGCCTGGCAGGGGCACTGCAGCCGGAGGCAGCGATGATGGTTGCGCTGACCGTGGTGATTGTCCTGCTGCTGACCAAGGCTGTCCTAACGGTAACAATCGCGGTGGCTCACCGGAGCCGGATCCGGCGGCAGCATCGCGAACTGCCTGCTACGCCCCTAGGGGTTACGGTCATGATTGCGGCCTACAACGAAGAAATAGGGATCGGCGGCACGCTGACCTCGGTGCTTTCAGAACCGCTCGAAGAGTTGCAGGTGGTGGTCGTCGACGATGGTTCCAGCGATGGCACCGCTGCAGCTGTCGAACGCTTTGCTCAGCTTGACCCCCGGGTTCAGCTGATCCGGCAGGAGAATACCGGCAAGGCGGGCGCGCTGAATCACGCCCTGAAATATGTGCGTTACCCCGTGGCCGTCAGCGTGGACGCCGACTCGGCCATTTCGCCAGGCACCCTGGCTGCCCTGGCCCGCCATTTTCATGATCCCCGGGTGGGAGCTGTGGCCGGTGACGTGCGCGTAGCGGGGGAAGCCAAGTTACTCACGCATATGCAGGACATGGAGTACACCATCGGGCAGCACATGGAAAAGCGAGCGCAGTGCTTCTTGGGCACAGTATCGGTGGTCCCTGGGGCGGCTGGAGCCTATCGTACGGAGCTTCTGAGGGAACTGGGCGGCTACAGCCATGACACCCTGACCGAAGACATGGACCTGACCATCGCCGTTGCTGCAGCCGGCTATCGGGTGCGTTTTGAACCCCTGGCGCTGAGCTTCACTGAGCCGCCACAGATGCTGAAGCACCTCTGGCGTCAGCGACTGCGCTGGATGTACGGCACGTTCCAGGTGATGGGTAAATATCGCCACCTGATCTTCAACCCTCGCGCCGGGAGGCTTGGTCTGCTGACTCTGCCCTATGTACTGCTCTACGGTCTGGTGCTGGGTGGTCTGAGCCCCCTGATCGAGATCCTCGCCATAACCATTCTGGTGCAATATACGGTCGTCGAGAACCTGTGGCCGATCCTCATGCAAATTCTGGCGGAGGTTGTGGTGATCGGCGCTGCTCTGGCACTTGGCGGAGCCTCATGGCGCATGCTGCTCTATACCCCAACCCAGCGCTTCTTTCTGCGTCCCTTTGTCTCTATTGTAGTGCTGATGACCTGCTGGACCTTTCTGCGTCGCCGTAACGTGCATTGGAATAAACTGCCGCGCGTGGGTCTGAATATGGCTATGACCAACCCGGCCTCCAGAACCCCTGCTGCGGCCCCAGTGCCTGTTCCTGCAACCGTACCGCTGCCTATGCCTATCAGTGGCAGCACTGAAGAGCGCGCGTCTTGATCGGGAGTCAGGTTTGAGGTGGAAACGATTCTGCGCCACGCTGGGAGTCGGGGCCCTGGTCGGCACGGCGCAGGCAGCTTCCTGCGGCATGTTCGGCCTGACGGTAAATACTCCGTTCGTGCTGGGCGCTGTGGAAAAGAAAGTAGGCTGCAGCTTTACTGCCACCCGCTGGTTTGTTGACTGGAAACGGCCCTTTCCAGCCTATGCAGCGCTACAGTTCTTCAAAACGCCTGGCCGTCAGCTTGAGCTGTCCTGGCAGCCACGGATTCGTCTGGGAGACGAGAAATACAAGGGCGTGACCTACCGCTCCATTGCAGGAGGGAACCACGACGCTTATATCCGTGCGTTCGCGCGCAGTGTCCGGGCGACCGGACGCACAGTATCTATTACCTTCGCTCCTGAAATGAACG
The DNA here is from genome assembly GCF_000020685.1 of Deinococcus deserti VCD115. Taxonomy (NCBI): domain Bacteria; kingdom Thermotogati; phylum Deinococcota; class Deinococci; order Deinococcales; family Deinococcaceae; genus Deinococcus; species Deinococcus deserti. Next base: position 619,387 of record NC_012526.1, read on the forward strand.
GCGACTGGGGCGAATATCAGCTGAGTGCGAAGAACACACCAAAGGACTTTAAGCGTGCCTGGGTGCATCTACACCGCATTTTCCGCGAGGAGAAAGCCAGAGTGCGCTGGGTCTGGAGTCCAAACATTATTTACCCCACCATGAAGTCGAGCTACCGGGAACTGTATCCGGGTGACGCCTATGTCGATGAGGTCGGTCTGGATGGATACAACTGGGGCACGACCAATCCCTGGAACCGTTGGAAAACCTTCGCCCAGACGTTTGACCAGTCCTACCGCGAGGTCAAGAAGATCACCGGTAAGCCGATGCAGCTGGGCGAACTGTCCAGCGTAGAAAAAGGCGGTAACAAGGCGGCCTGGATCCGCGATATGTGCCGGCTTCTGCCCAAATACTCCCGGATACGCAGGGTATTCTGGTTTCATATCACTGACCGCAATGTAGACTGGCGCCTTACGACGAGCCAGGGTGCCCTGGACGCCTTCAAGGACTGTGTCCGCAAACGATCCTGAGAATTGGAAAGTTCTCATGACCGCCTTTAATGACGGTTTTTTACTTGGTGCCTGTGATTTGCAATCAGTCGGAAACGGGTGGCACCACATTCGGTGGCCAGCAATTTCCTGTCAAGAAGAAATCACCGGGTTGCCTGTGACACTGCTGAGATTCATTCAGCTCTCCAGACCTGAAGCCGTAGGCTGAAAGTGACGTCCACTACGGAGGTAGCTCTGGGTCTACAGTGCCAGTCTCGCGTTGTTAGGCTGCCGCAGGGTGATCTCGAAGTATATGAGGCATGTGACGGCCCGCCTCCCGCATTTCTGCGTGGCGCTTTTACCGACTACACGGTCTGGGCCATCACGTCGGCCCCTCTGGTGCCTCTTGGATACCGCGGTGTGGTTCCTGCCCTTCCGCTCGGTTCACACCGGCTGCCGATGCCAAGGCGCGCCGATCTTTCGCCTCCTGGTCTGAGGGATCTGGTGGCAGAGCTGATCATGGCGCTGGAACTGGCACCGGCGACCATTGTCAGCAACGACACGGGAACAGCAATCATGCAGCTTGTACTGACGCGGCGCCCCGACACGGTTGCTGCTGCAGTGCTGACCAGTGGCGACGCGTATGAGCACTTTCTGCTGCCCACCCTGGCCACCCTCAAGGCGCTGCCTTACATCCCTGGAGGATTGCAGATTCTGAGCCGGGTAATGCGCCACCCCACATGAGGGCGTCAGCGCTGGGCCTTCGGACGCCTGAGTCCCACTGGCATCAGCAGAGAGCAGGTTGAACACTGGAGCGCCGGCCTGATCGGGGACCGGGGGGGCGCCGCGGCGTCCGCACCATGATCAGGGGCTTTCACCGCCGTCATACCCTGGGGGCTGCAGCGCTGTTCGGCACAGTCGACGTGCCGGTTCGAATTGTCTGGGGACGTGATGATCAGATTTTTCCCGTCAGGCAGGTCCTGCTTCAATCGCGACCCCAGCCTCACGCTGACCTGCACATACTGAATTACCCCAGAACCTGTCTCCAGCTGGACGCCGCTCCGGGACTTTCGGAGCTGATTCATCCGTTTGTCCAGGAGGTTGACCGGCCCACGCTGCCGCAAGCGGTTGTCAACGCCTGAGCGCCTCTTACCCGCAGGTTTCGGCAGGCCCTAAAACCTGTGCGCAGCACAGCCCTATACTCCGGGGCATGATTGACGCGGCCCAGTTGGACCACCTCGCGCAGCTTGCGCGGCTGCACCTCAAACCAGAAGAGCGCGAGGCGATGACCGCCGACCTGAACAGCATCCTGGGATACTTCGAACAACTTCGGGAAGTGAATACTGACGGCGTTGAGGAGATGCAGCGTCCGGTGAACCTGGTGAATGTCCTGCGTGACGACGTGCCCGGTGAGGTGTTTGCGCCGGAAGTGGTCGAGGCCCTGGCACCTGAGATGCATGGCGGGCAGATTCGCGTGCCGCGCACAGTCGAGGCCGACTGATGCTTGATCTGCGCTTTATCCGTGAAAATGCAGGCGTCGTCCGCCGCGCCATTGAGGTCAAGGGCGTGAATCTGGACCTGGACGAGCTGCTGGCCCTGGACCGCGAACTGACCGCCCAGAAGCAGCGGGTCGAGGCCATGCAGGCCGAACGCAATGCCAATGCCAAGCTGGTGCCTAAAGCCACTCCCGCAGAGCGCCCTGCCCTGATTCAGAAGGGCAAGGACCTGGGCGATGAGCTGAAGGCCCAGGAGCCGGCCCTGCGCGCTCAGGAGGAGCAGCTGCGTCAGCTGCTGCTGCGCGTGCCGAATATTCCTCACCCCGGCGTGCCGGTCGGGAAGGACGACACCGACAACGTGGAACTGCGCCGCGAAGGTCAGGTGCCGGTCTTCAGCACTCCACCGCTCGATCACGTCGAGCTGCTGGAAAAGCAGGGCTGGAGCGACCCCGAGCGCGTCGCGCGGGTTTCGGGCAGCCGCAGCTACCTGTTGAAAGGGGAGGCGGTCATGCTGGAAATGGCCGTGCTCACCTTTGCGCTGGACTTCCTGAGTGCGCGCGGCTTTACGCCCCTGTCCACGACGGCTCTGGCACGCCCGGAGACCTTTGTCGGCAGTGGCCACTTCCCGGGTGGGGAAGATCAGGTGTACAAGATCGACGGTGACGAGCTGATGCTGGCAGGCACGGCCGAGGTGCCGGTCAACAGCCTGTATGCCGGAGAGCAGCTGCCTCTGGACGCTCTGCCGGTGACCTACGCCGCCATCAGCGCCGCCTTCCGTAGCGAGGCGGGCAGTGCCGGGCGCGATGTTCGCGGGCTGATCCGTGTCCACGAGTTCCGCAAGGTCGAGCAGTACGTGATGTGCCGCGCAGACGAAGCCGAAGCGCTGCAGTGGTTCGAAACCCTGCTGGCCAATGCCGAGGGTCTGCTGCAGGCGCTGGAACTGCCCTACCGCGTGGTCCAGAACTGCACTGGTGACATGGGCGCCGGTAAGGTTCTTATGTACGACATCGAAACCTGGGTCCCCAGTGAGGAGAAATACCGCGAAACACACTCCTGCTCGTATCTGGGTGACTGGCAGGCCCGCCGCACCGGCCTGCGCTACCGCGACGAGGAGGGCCGGCTGGTGTACGCCCACACCCTGAACAACACGGGAATTGCTGCCCCGCGCATTCTGGTGCCGCTGCTCGAAAACCATCAGCTGGCTGACGGCCGTATCCGGATTCCGCAGGCGCTGCGCCCCTACCTGGGGGGCAAAGAGGTGATCGGTCAAGCGGTGCGCTGAGCCGGGCCGGCACCCTCAGTTCTCTGTTGCGCTGGACACTGAGACAGAGAGCTGAAGCTGGCTGGTATCACGCGGGCCAGGGTCAACTGATCCTGGCCTTTCGCTGATCATCTGGATACGGAAGACAACCCCGTCCGGGCAGGAACGGGGTGCTTCTGCCTCTGCCGGGTACCGCGTACACTGCCGTTATGACCCAATCCCTGCAAGACCCGGCGGTGCTGTTGGCTATGGGCCGCACCCCCGATGAGGTGCGCGCACGCCTGGCAGCTGAACTGGACGCCTTCGAGAATGAACTGCGTGCCCGGCAGGCCGATTGGTCGCGTCCTCAGGCGGGGCGCGAATGGAGTCCGGCCCAGGAGGCCGAACACGTTCTGCTGATCAACGAGGGCATTACCCGTCTGGTGGGCCTGCTGATGTCTGAGCGGGAACTGCGGCCCCTGCCCCAGACGCCCGGCGTCCTGAAAGACGGCAAGCGCCAGGCACCAGCCCACACCTTGCCCAGTGCCGAGGGACTGGCCTGGGATGAACTCGATAGCCGCTGGACACAGCACCGCACGCGCCTGGAAGCAGCGGCGGCGCAGGTCAGGGATGTCCCGGAGCGCACCATGTGGCATCCCTTTTACGGTGAACTCGACGCCCTGAACTGGCTGCGGATGGTGGCCGGCCACCTGGACAGCCACCGCCGACTGCTGAAACGGAGTGCGGGAGCGTGACCCGTCCGGACGAGGGACCCGCGCAGACCAGAACCGACAAAGGTGTGCGCGGCTTCGAGCTCGACGTGCACGTGACCTTCACCCGGCCACTGCCTGAAGCCGAAGCCCTGTCTGCCCTGCTGGCCCTCGAAGGCTTCCGGGTTGATCTGTACCGTCCGCATCCGGCCCCCACGCGCCCGGCCCACGAGGCTCCACCCGTACAGGTACCTGCCGCCCAGATCCCTTCGGCCCGGCTGAACGGCCCGCTCCGAGACCCTGAAGCGGTCCGGGCCGGGCTCACAGCGCTGCTTCAGGGCCCAGCCCGGTATATCGAGGTTGGTGTCCGGGGATTCCTGCGCAGTGCCACCGGACACACCGAATGGATGCCGTGGCGGCGCAATGCCGTGCTGTCACGCACCATGGTTGCGCAGGTCACTTTTGAAGAAGGCGTGCGCTTCGTCCTGGAGTAAAGCGCTGTCCAGGTGGCACTCAGGCATGTGTGCCCAGGAGCTTCCTGGCTGACAGCCCAGGATCACCACCTGAACCGACGCTTCTGGGTGCAGCAGGTAGCACAAGAATTCCCCGTGAAGAGCGCGCAGGGCATGTGGCGCCTGCCCGCAGGGGGCGTCCCGCAGCACCAGCAATGCCTGCTGACCCGAATGGTCGGCCCATACGTCGGTGGTCGCGAGCTGGTCGCGTCCCTGACTGTTGCGGTATTCAAACCGGTGGGCCTGCCTGAGCACCTGCATACCTGACCTCCTCAACCAGACCGTATGAAGCGTCTTCCAACCCACGGCGGGTTGATCGCCGGGGTGGCTGTCGCCTGCTGACGTTCTGGCCACAGTTCCATGCCTGTGTTAAACCGGCGTGAACAGTACTGCAGAGCGAATTACAATTCCGGCATGGCTTTGGAATGGTGGACAGCGCTGGCCCGGACGTTGTTGCCGCGCTCCTGCCCGGGATGCGGGCAGCAACTGGGCCCGGAAGCCGGACTGTGTTCCGGGTGTCGCGCCGCCCTGAAACCTCAGGTTCAGTCTCATAGCCCCCTTAGCAGCCGCGCCGAGCCGCATCTGGTCACGCTGGGGGCCTACCGGGGCCCGCTGCGACGGTCGGTGAGGGCGCTCAAGTACAGTGGCGCCCGCGATCTGGCGGGCATACTCGGGGGTGCACTGGCACGGGGCGTGCCACCAGAGTGGCGAGTGGAGGCGGTAATTCCGGTCCCCTTACACGTGTCACGGCAGCGTGAGCGGGGCTTTAACCAGTCCGAGCTGCTGGCCTGCAGGCTGGCACATGAACTGGGTGCGGTCTGTGTCCCCAAAGCGCTCATGCGCGGCCGTCAGGGCCTGTCTCAGGCGCGTCAGCAGGGAGCGCAGCGGCAGAACCTTCACGGGCACTTTCAGGCCGATCTCCGGAACCTGCCTTCAGGCCCGGTTCTGCTGCTTGATGACGTGCTGACAAGTGGGCGCACTCTACTGGCCTGCCGTGACGCTCTGCAGGAAGCTGGAGTGGGTGAGCTGTACTACGCCGTGGTGGCGCGCTGAGGGATCAGGCGGCAGGCGTGGGCAGCTTTTCCCCGGCCCGGACAGCTTCAGGCAGCACGTTCTCCTGGGGAGGCAACGGGCAGGTCCAGCCGTCGCCATAGGCGCAGTAGGGATGGTAGGCCAGATTGAAGTCCACGTTGACCAGCAGACCACCCTCAGCGCTGCGGGCTACAGGGGCGTCCAGATAGCGGCCTGCCCCATACGTTTCCTGGCCGCTGGTGGCATCCCGGAACGGAATAAAGACCCGGGCCGGGGTCTCCTCGCCCAGGGGTGTGAACACGCTGAGGCTGTGCTCGCCGCCTGGAAGCGGCACCCGGACGCGGCCGTAACGGGCCATGGTCCGGGGTTCACCGGTATTGGTCTGCAGGACGAACTCTGCGCTCGCGTCTTGCGGGAGGGTTTCGAGAAGCACGGTGAAAGTCCACGCGGCATCGGGCGCGTAATACGACAGACCGGAGAACTCCGCCAGCACGTCCGCCGACAGCGGACCCTGTCCGGCTTTGAAGTGGGCGTCCTTGCGGCGGCGGAACTCCTGCACCGCCTGGCTGTACGGGTCGGCGTTGGTGCTCACCAGTCCACCTTCAGGCGGTGTCCGGCATATTCCACGATGTCTCCGCGGCGAAGCTTCTTGCGGCGGCGGGTCTCGACTTCACCGTTCAGCCGGACCTCGCCGCCCTGGACGCGGAATTTTGCTTCGCCCCCGGTCTCGACCAGCCCGCGCAATTTCAGGAAGTCCTGAAGGTCTATGGTGTCCTGAGTACGGTTGTCGGTCATGCGGGCAGTTTACGCCCCTGATCCGGAGGCGGTAAGCCCGGCACCAGGTCAGGGGCGGTTCAGGAGCAGCCGCCCGGGGTCAGCTGCTCACGGACGGTACTGGCTGCTGAAGAGCCTCAGGTCGGCGTCATCCACCTTGCGGTCCTGGTTCAGATCTCCAACGGTGGTATCGGTCTTGCCATAGTTGTTCATCAGCAGGGCCAGATCAGTCAGGTCAATTTTGCCGTCGCCGTTGAGATCCGCTCCGCTCAGGCGGGTCCGGGCCGCAGCGGAGGTCCACTCGGTCAGGCCCAGCTCGCGGGTCAATTCTGCCCGCAGCGCATCGGCCAGCGGCAGGGGTCCCTGAGGATTGAACTCGATCCGCCGGTCACTGCCCACCACCACGACCCGCGCTGCGACATCAGGATTAAATGGGGCCGAAGTGCTGCCCAGGGTCAGAATGGGGCCACTGGCGGTGTCCAGCGTGACGGGCAGGTCCTTGGTGTTCAGCGTGGCGACCGCTGCCTGGAGCAGCCGAAGCATCTCGGCCCCCTGCGGACGGAATTTGAGGGTCGCCGCGTTCGCCGGAGCAGAGGCGCACAGCAGCGTTGCAAGCAGCATCAGCCGGCGCCCGGCTGGACCCACCGGTTTCACTGGCCCTCCCGCGCAGCCCGGATAGCGTCCCGCAGTTTCACGGGATCGGTGATGTCCCCAGCGTTGACCTTGCCGTCGGTCACGGCATAGAGCCCCTGGTTAAAGCCCACCAGAGGACTGTCGAGACGGCGGGCATACAGCAGCGCGATCACCTCCTGGCCGGTTTTGAGCGCCGGCAGGTCCTGCAGGCCCTGCAAAAACATGAGCGCCGGGCGGCCCTCATGTTGCGGTAGCCGCGCGGCGTCGCCCAGGACCGTTTCCGTGATGTTCAGCGGATAGGCGATATACGTGACCTCTCCGTCGTTGACGGTCACAGGCGCTCCCAGCGTGGCGCGCACGATGACCTCGGCTTTTTTGGCCTGCTGGGCCAGGGTCAGGGTCGGGGCAGTGGTGGCTGCCGCCAGGCCCCCGGTCAGCAGGAGACTGGCCAGACACAGGTATGGCAACGTGAATCTCATCGTGTTCCTCCGGTGCCTGGAGTGGTTGGCGGAGTCGGATTGGTGGGTGACGCCGGCTCAGGCGGGGTCGTGGGTTGTGTGGGAGCAGGTGGGGTCGGCGCAGGTACGGAAGGAGACACGGGGGCCGGGGCAGACGCGGGGGTCTGGGGCCGCGCAGGATCCGTGGTCTGAGGGGCAGCCGGAGTGGTGGAGTCTTTGGGGGCGCCTGCCGGAGCAGTGGCAGGCGCCTCAGTTGCGGGTGCGGGGGTCAGGAGTTTGCCCTGGCCGTCGCGGGCCTCGTAGGTCATCTTGGCTTCCAGCGCCACTGCGCGGGCTGGTTTGACCGTGATCAGCGCCACCCGGGCGCCGTTGCGTGGAATGGTCTTGAACCCGACATCCACGGTGACGGTCTGACCCTGCACGCGCCAGAACAGTACGCCGCCGGTCTCCATCGGCTGCACGCCGGTCACGGCTGCGCCTGCTGGCAGGGTCCAGTTCAGCCGGACTGCACGCACCGAGCGCGGCGCCGTGATGGTCACCGGAATCCGGGTCTCCCCCCGGATCTGTCCGGCGGGCAGCACCGGCTGCAACGACAGAGGCGGCAGCTGGTTGACATTCAGGGTGTATTCCTTGGTCTTGGTGCTCAGGGTGGAGTCCGTGACTTCCACAGTGAACTTGTAGGTGCCGGTTTTGGTGGGGGTGCCGCTCAGTGTCTGACCGCTGAGTTTGAGGCCGGGAGGCAGGGTCCCGCTGGCGACCCGTAGGGTGTAGGGGCCTGCGCCGCCAAGGACCGTGAGGTTGCCCGTGTAGGCCTCGTTGGCGTAGATCGGGGGCAGACCGGCAGCGCTGTCGGCAAAGTACAGGGCGTCCCGCCCCGAGGTGGTCGAGGTACCGGTGACCTCCTGCCCGCAGCCGATGAGCGCTACTGCGCCCAACAGTGCAAGAGACAGAAAGGCTGCCCGCGCCGGACGGCGGTCGCTGGGTTTGCTTGACATGCTCTGAAGTGTACCCGCCGCCCTTCACCTGACGGTGAGCGACGCATGATTCGTGCCTGTGGACAGGGAATTCCTGGCGCTTCACGCTAGACTTCAGGGCGTGACCACAAACACACTGCCTGCCCAGCTGGCCGCCGGGGACCGGCTTGGCCAATATCTCGTGGAACGTGTCGAAGCTCTGCCGGAGATGCAGGGCCAGCTGATCCTGTTGCGTCATGACAACGGCGCGCGGCATGCCCATGTGGTTCGGGATGACGACAACGCCGCCTTCGGCGTGACCTTTCCTACCGTCCCGAAGGACAGCACCGGCGTGGCGCACATCCTGGAGCACATCGTGCTGATGGGCAGCCAGCGCTACCCGGTGCCGGACCCCTTTTTCAGCATGCTGCCGCGCAGCCTGAACACGTTCATGAACGCCATGACCAGCAACGACTGGACAACCTACCCCTTTTCCACCCGCAATGAAAAGGATTTTTTCAACCTGCTGGGTGTCTACCTGGACGCGACCTTCTTCCCGCTGATGCGTTACGAGAGCTTCCGCCAGGACGGTCACCGTTTCGAGTTCGCGACGCCTGACGACCCCACCAGCGAACTGAAGTTGCAGGGCGTGGTGTACAACGAGATGAAAGGGGCCATGGCCTCGCCGGGATCGGTGATCTGGCGGGCTTTTGGTAAGGCGCTGTTCCCGGACCTGACCTATGCCAACAACAGTGGCGGCTCTCCCGAGAACATCCCGAGCCTGACCTATGAGAACCTGCGGGCCTTCCATGCCGCGCATTACCACCCCAGCAACGCTTTTTTCTTTACCTACGGCAAGCTGCCGCTCGAGCGCATTCTGGAGGTCATCGAGGAACACGTCATGTCGCACTTCACGCGGCAGGACCTCGACGTCAGCATCCCGGACCAGACGCCGTTTCCCGAGCCCCGCACCGAGCGGGTCACCTATCCGGGCAGTGACGTGGAGCGCGGCGCACAGGTTCTGGTGGGCTGGAAGCTGGGCCTGACCAGTCACGCCGACAGCAATCTGCGCTGGAGCGTGCTGAGCGACGTGCTGCTGGGTAACCCGGCCGCGCCGCTGACCCGCCCGCTGATCGACTCCGGCCTGGGCAGCGCCCTGGCAGACCTGAGCGGCTACCGCGATTCGTTCCGCGAAGGCGCCTTTGCCGCTGGCCTCAAGGGGCTGCCCGCCGGTAAGGCTCAGGAGGTCGAGACCCTGGTCCTGGACACCCTGCGCGGCATCGTGAACGATGGCATCGACCCGGAGCTGATTGAGAGCAGCCTGCACCAGTTCGAGATCGGGCAGAAGGAGGTCAGCAATGCGGGCTACCCCTACGGCCTGCAGGTGATGTTCCGGCTGCTGGGCCCCTGGCTGTACGGCGGTGATCCCGTGACCGGGCTGCGCCTGGACGCCGAACTCGAGCGCCTGCGTGGGGACCTGCAGCGTGGCCGGGTGTTCGAGCCCATGATCGAAGAGCAACTGCTGAACAATCCCCACCGGGTCACGCTGGAGGTGGCCCCTGATCCGGAACTGGCGACCCGCGCCGAGGCTGACGAACAAGCCCTGGTCCAGCGCCTGAGCGCCGGCTTTACCGACGAGGACCGCCAGCGCGTGGTGGCCGAGAGCCTGCGCCTCAAAGAAGTGCAGGCCCTGGAAAGCGACCCTACGATCCTGCCGACGCTGGCCCTGAGCGACGTGCCGACCGAGGTGCCTCGCGTCACGTACCGCGTGGAGGAAGCGGGAAGCGCCACCGTGGGCCGCGTGCCGCTTCCGACGGGAGGGCTCAGCTACCTGGACGTCCAGGTGCGTCTGCCTGATGTTCCCGAAGACCTGCTGGATACGCTGCCGCTGTACGCCTTTGCCGTCACGCGCAGCGGCGCGGCCGGACAGGATTATCTGGCGCTGTCCCGCCGGCTGGAAGCGGTCACCGGCGGCGTCACGGCCAGCGTGAACGTCGGCAGCCGTCCCGACAACCTCGAAGCGCTGCGGCTGACCCTCAGCTTCAGTGGCAAGGCCCTGTCGCGCAATGCCCCAGCACTGGTAGAAATCATGCGCGATCTGCTCGTGGCTCCTGAATTTACCCAGGACCGCCTGGAGCAGCTGCTCAAGCAGCGCCTTGCAGGCATGAAAGCCAGTGTGGTCCAGAGCGGCAACATGTATGCCGAGCGGCTGGCACTGGCCCAGGTCAGCCGGGCCGGGGTGCTGCATGAGCGCTTCAGCGGACTGTCGGCCCTGGCGGCTCTGAAGACCATCGTGGAGGAGGGCGGGCTCGACGAGCTGCTGGCCCGCTTTGAACGGATCCGGGAACTGTTGACCCGCGGTACGCCGCTGCTGTGCCTGACGGCCACGCCGGATGAAATCGGTCTGGACCTCAGCCCATTGACCGGCACCTTTGGAACACCGGACCCGGTGGGTCACCCTGCACCGGCCCTCTTTGCTGGTGGTCCGCAGGCCCGCGTGACCGATTCGCCGGTGGCCTTCAACGCCGTGGCTTTCCAGACGGTGCCTTTTACTCACGCCGACAGCCCGGCGCTGCTGGTGCTGTCGCGGCTGCTGCGCAGCGAGTACCTGCTTTCAGAGATCCGCGAGAAAGGCGGCGCCTACGGTGGTGGCGCAAGCTTTGAGCCGCAGCAGGGTCTGTTTTCCATGAGCAGCTACCGCGACCCGCATATCTCACGCACCCTGCAGGTGTTCCGCGACGCCCGCGCGTTTCTGGACACCGAACTGGGCGAACGTGAACTGACCGAGGCGATCCTGGCCTCCAGCAAGCTGCTTGATCCCCTGACGAGCCCGGACACGGCCGGTCGCCTGCGCTTTTTCGGTGATCAGGCCGGCTACACGCCTGAGGTGCAGGAAGCCTACAAGGACCGCCTGCTGCAGGTGGCGCTCGCTGACCTGAGAAGGGTTATGGACACCTACCTGACGCCCGAACGAGCGGCCTACGGTCTGGTTGCCGGCCGCGATCCGAACGAGGATGTAAAGGAACTGGGCCTGAGCTTCACCGTGCAGACCATCTGAAGATTTACCTGAGCAGGACGTGGGGAGAGGCAGCGCTGCCTCTCCCCATCTTGTTGTGCAGTTCCCAATTTTGTGTCGTTTTCAGACGGTTCGGCTCAGCAGAGGAAGCACGCCGGTCAGTACGACAGCCAGCGGTGCCCAGGGCGTGGCGCCCAGATGGACACACAGAAAGCCCGAGAGGCGCTGGCCGGAGACTCAGATGCAGGGGAGGGTGCCACGCCACCACAGTGAGGCGAACAGACCATGGTCGCGCAGGCGGAGATCCCACATGATGGCTTCGCCGTTGCCTGTGTCGTTATTTACCTACGCAGAAATTCCGGAAAACCGCGTCCACCACGTCTTCCTGGACATCCCGCCCGGTCAGGTCCGACAGGGCACGCAGCGCTTCTTCCAGTTCCCAGCTCGCAAGGTCATCGGGCAGAGTACGGGCGGCCTGGACATGACCCAGCGCGCGCCGGGCGGCGTCCGCCTGACGTTCTGTGGTCAGCCAGGCCTCACTGCGGGCCGCGTCTCCCAGCAGCGCCGCATGAATAGCTTCACGCAGCTCGGGCAGACCCTCTCCGGTGACGGCACTCACGCGCAGGGCCCCGGGGTCGTTCCAGGCAGGTTCCAGGTCGGCTTTGGTCTGCACCCGGATCACCCGCGCGCCTTCCGGCAGTTCAGTGGGTAAGGGTTCACGGGGCTGCTGTCCATCTTCGAGAGCCAGCACCAGATCCGCCGCCCCAGCCAGCGCCACGGCCTGCCGCACGCCAGCAGCCTCCACCTGATCGGTGGTGTGCCGGATGCCGGCAGTGTCCACCAGCGTGACCGGCACACCGGCCAGCTCCACGCCAGCTTCCAGATAGTCCCGTGTGGTGCCTGGAATGGGGGTCACGATGCTGCGCTCATACCCCAGCAGGGCATTGAGCAGGCTGCTTTTCCCGACGTTGGGCCGCCCGATCAATGCCAGCCGGGCCCCCCGGGTGGCGACCTGACCGGCGCGGGCACTCTGGACGAGCTCGCTCAAGTCCTGCTCGGCGGCCTGAAGGGGAAGCTCCCGGTCTTCTTCGGGCACGCCCTCTTCGGGGTAGTCGAGCATGGCCTGTACGGCCGCCAGTGTGCGGGTAATGTTGGCACCGATCCTTGCGACGCGCGTGCCAAGCGCGCCGGACAGTCCCAGACTGGCCTGCCGGCGCGCCGCATCGGTCTGCGCCTCGACCAGACCCAGCACGGCCTCAGCCTGAGCCAGGTCCAGGCGCCCTGACAGATAGGCCCGCAGGGTGAACTCGCCGGGCCGCGCCAGGCGCGCTCCCAGTTCCAGGACTCTCGACAGGACCCGCCCAAGTACCGCCGGGCTGCCGTGCGTCTGCAACTCGGCCACATCCTCGCCGGTATAGCTGTGGGGTCTCCGGAAGACCAGACACAGGCCTTCATCCAGGACCTCGCCGTCCGCTGCAATCAGCTGACCAAAGACAAACCGGCCGCCCCGAATCCTTGAGGGCGTGCGCCTTCCTGAAAAGATGCCATCAGCGACGGTCAGGGCTTCCGGGCCACTAACCCGCACGATGCCCACGCCAGCGCTGCCAGGAGCGGTGGCAATAGCGGCAATGGTGTCGGTCAGTCCGGATCGGGTCACGGCCGCAGGGTAGCAGGCCCGCAGCCTGCAGACAGATGTGAAGTTTTATACATCCACTCCTTCCCCTGTAGGATAGACATGAAAAGCAATTGTGACAATTTGAACAAATCCTACCCAGCCGGAGGTTCCTTTGAGACGAACTGCTGTTTTCCCATTTCTGCTCGCTGCCCTGATAGGGAGCCACAGCGAAGCCCGCACGCTCGCGGAGATCCGTAACAGCGGCACTCTGCGCATCGCCACCAGCGCCGATTTCGCTCCCTACAGCTTTATGCAGGCTGGTATGTTCACCGGCTTTGACATCGACCTGGGCAACGAACTGGCCCTGCGCATGGGCCTGCACGTCGAGTGGGTGACGCTGCCGTATGACGGCCTGCTGGGCAAGCTCAACACCAGTGACGAGGTGGATGTCGTCTTTGCCACGGCGAGCACCACGCAGAGCCAGAATGTGGTGGCCTCAGTTCCTTACGGCTGCACCAACACCGTGCTGCTGACCCGCAAGGGTGGCCCTACGTCCCAGAAGGCCCTCTCCGGCAAGACTCTGGGTGCTGAAGAAGGTCGCCCCTACCTGGCCTACCTCAAGAAGATGCCCTTCCAGAAGATCGTGCAGGTCTACCCCAGTTCTACCGATGCCATCCTGGCGGCAGCCACTGGGCGGGTAGCCGCGGTGGCCACTGACCAGCACGCGGCCCTCAGCGCCATGAAAACCTACCCGAAAGCCGGCCTCGTCATAGGGGAGACTCTGGCACGTGAGCAGCTTGTCCTGGCGGTGGGCCGCAAGAACACGGCCCTGCGTGACGCCCTCAACGCTGCTCTGAAAGACATGCAGCGCGAAGGCAGCATCAACGCGCTGGGGCAGTCCTACTTCGGCAGGAAGATCAGCTGCTGATCCTAGCCCGGAAGCTGAAAGTGGAAGGCCGCGGCCTTAGATTCGGACGTCACGATGACCAGATTTATCGGCGCAGAGCTGATCAGGCCACGGTGCGCGTGATCAGCTCTGCGCCTGGGTGCATCCCTCAACCTCTGCTCTGAAGTCCTGACATGCCGAAACTCAGGCGCTTTTCTTCCACTTGCCCTTGCTGCGGTATCCCACCCGGTTGCCGGCCTGCGCAGTGCGCACGCGGATGCGCTCGTCGTCGTAACGGAGCATCACAGCCAGACGCGCCCGGCTGATGATGTGGTAGGGGTGCTTGGGCACGAAGGCAGTCACGATATCCACATGGCCGTCGCGGTAGTGCTGCACCACCACATGGAGGGGAAGCGATATCCCGCAGGCTTCGAAGGCTCCGCACACCAGCCAGCGCTGGTCATCGGGGTACACCGCACGTACCCGGCCGGACAGCAGCACATTCATGATGTCATGCTCCAGAAAGCCCTCGGCCCGGGCGTGCCCGATGGCGTGCGGACAGACGTGATACCGTCCGTCATACACAGCGTCGCGCAAGCGGGCATGGGCGCGTGACAGGCTGAAATCATCGGTGGCAATCCCGGCGAGTTCTATTTCCCGCTGAGGATTGATCGGGGTTGGGCGTGCCGGACGGGGCGCCGGAGGCGGCGTGGGAGCCCGCCGTGCGGCTTTTTCGGCGCGGGAGAGCTGGGCGCGCAGGGCCAGCAGGTCGGTTCCGGTCTGCAGTGATGCCTGCAGGGAAGCAGGCCGCTGCTCAGTGGGCGCCGACGAGCCCCGGCGTGTTTTGCTGGACGGTTTGGTCACGGCGAAAGCACCTCCCGGAAAAGTCCTCCGCCCGGCTGCTCTTTTCCTGTGCGGGCTGACAGTCAGCCCCAAAATAGAAAAGGCCCCTCAAACACGCGGTGGTGTTCGTGGGGAGGCGGCTGACGTACCCTGATTCAGGGCATGCGCGAAGAATAGCACGCCGGTACCTGTTCGCGGCGTGACGTGGTAGGCAGACACAGGAGGAGCCCTCCTCCTACCCTGAAGGCACACTGGTTCACCGCTTTATTTCTTGCTTTCGCTGGAGGTTCACCCATGATCCGTCCGATGCAGGCCACCGACGCTCCAGACGTTCTCGCCCTCCTGAACTGGATGGACGACGCCCCGGAACGCGAGGTGTTCGCCCCGGACTCCCGCGACGCCCGCGAACTTCAGCTTGAATGCGAGGACAACACCTGTTTTGTGCTTGACGGCGAAGAGGGCGTGGTTGCCTACTGCGCCATTGGACCGTTTCGTGACGGCATGGTGCTTGAAGGCCCTATCAGCGAACCGGAAGCGGCGGGTGCCTTAACGACTCTGGTAACCCGCGCCATTGAGGAAGCCGAGGGCCTGCCCGTGTATGCCTTCTGCGCCCGCGACAATCTGGCAGTACGTGACGCGCTTGAACGGGCCGGTCTGAACCCGCTGCACACCACCGACTTTTACTCTGCGCCGCTGGAAAAACTGACCTCCCGAGCCCGGGTGCCGGATGGTCACTCCCTGGCCCGCCGCCTGCCTATCGAGGAATACCGCGCGCTGTACCGCGACTCGGAGGACGCCTGGGCTGGCCGGCTGGACTGGGGCCCTGAGCAGTACGACGCCCACTTTGCGCGGGACGATGTGCGCCTGGTGGTGTTGCGCCGGGAGGACCGTACCATCGGCTTTGCAGAACTTGAACTGCATCCTGATGATGCGCGGGCCGACCTGACCTATCTGGCGGTTCATCCGGCCGAGCGTGGCCAGGGCTACGGGCGGGTGCTGCTGGCCCTGGCCGCTGCAGAAGCCGACACACATCCGGAGATCCGTACCATGCGGGTGCGCGCCCATGACCACATGCGCGCCGCGCGTGCACTGTACGCCCACGCGGGCCTGACCCACTGCCGCTCGGTGATGACCTACCTGAAAGAGGGCGACGAGGAAGCCTAGCCGGCAATCCGTTCCGGCAGCCCGTTCGGGGCACAGTTGCCTGGCGGCCGGCACGCTACCGTCCTCCACATGGGCAAGAAAGACCGCCACACGCCCCGCACCGCCTTCGTGACGCTGCGTGATCTGCCCGGAACCCGCGTAATGTTCTGGCTGGTGACCGACTGTCCTTACTGCGGGGGTCAGCACCTGCATCCGGCGGGCAACCTGCGGAGTGCTGATCCCGGTGACACGCTCGGAGAACACGCGGCTTCCTGCAACCCGGAGAGGCGCTATGTGCTGACGCTGCCCCCACGGCCATCACGAAAACGGGGCAAGGAGGCCCGGCGTAAGGAGCGCCGGGCCGGACGGATGTCAGATCTGGACGAGTGAAGCCGCGCTGCCAGCAGCCTTCAGTGCTGATGCCCGGATGGAGCTTGATCTGTCCTGGGTTCAGGTGGGGCCTGGGTTCCACGGGCGCGGAGCATGTCTGCCATGACCTTGATCTCTGCGGCCTGAGTCGCCTGAATCTGCCGGGCCAGGGCCTGCACCTCGGGCCGGATGCTCTTCTTCAGGGCAGGCTCGACCATGGCCAGGGCACCGTCGTGGTGTCGGATCATCAGGGTCAGAAAGTGCCTGTCGGCCTGCTGAGGGGGCAGCGTGTCCAGCGCCGCCACCTGGGCTGGGGTGGCCATTCCCATCATCCGGGCGTGTTCGGCGCTCATGCCGGCTCCACCCCACGGCCGCCCCCACAGGGTCAGCCAGCCATGCATCTGCCCGATCTGTTCCTGTTGCGACAGCAGGATGTCCAGTGCCAGGGAGCGCACGGTGCGGTCCTGACTGCGCTCGCGCACGCGAATGGACATATCCACAGCCTGCGTGTGGTGCTGAATCATCTCGCGGACGAACCGGACTTCGGTGCTGGACTCGCCCGGCATACGTGGCCAGAGTCCGTAGCCCAGGGCAGCTCCGATCAGGGTCAGCAGAAGCGGCACGACAAATCGGGAGCGGGCAAAGCGAAGCATCCACGGCAGTGTAGGGGCTTCCTATACTGCCCGGCGTGACCACGGCGCCGCGCATCACCCCAACGAAGCTCCGTTCCGTGCTGAAAGGAGCCGCTCTGGGCTGTGCGCTGGGCATCCTGGCCGCTTTTCTGGGCGAGGTGCGAAGTCCGGCGGCTCTGGTGCTGCTGCTGATTATCGCCGGCGCAGTGGCCGCGTGGTTCCCGCTGACCCGCCGCGTGATGCAGGCAGGCTGTGTGGTGCTTGCTGGGGTGCTGGCCGTATGCCTGCTGACTCCGGTGCTGCGCGCCCCCCTTCAGGCCCTGACCCTGGCCGGGTCGCCGGTGCCGGCAGACGTGATCGTGGTGCTGGGCGGGGGCGTGCAGTGTGGCACGCGCGCCCAGGCACCCAGCAGCGCTGCGCGTCTGGTTCGCGGTCTGGAGCTGTGGCGTGCCGGATACGCACCGGCCATGACGGTGTCCGAACCCTCAGGCCTGATCGGGCCGGCAGACTGCCCCAGGCTCAGTGTGTTGCAACGCGGTCAGATCACGTCCCTGTACCCACGCGGCGGTCCAGAAGTCCTGACGTTGTCCCGCGTCACCACCACCCGTGACGAGGCGGCCCGCGTGCGGCAGCTGGCCCAGTCACGCGGCTGGGAACAGGTACTGCTGGTGACGTCCCCCAGCCACTCGCGCCGGGCTGCCCGTCTGTTCCAGGCCTATGGCCTGAGCGTGGTCAGCGTGCCCGCGGATGAAACGCTGTTCGACACCACGCTGCCCCTGCCCTCAGACCGGCTGTATGCCGTGCGGGTGCTGCTGTACGAGGGGCTTTCGCGGGTTAAGGCCAGCCTTGGTGGGACCCCGGAACGCTGAGACCACAAACCGGGAGACGGCCTTCGCCTACACTGGCTGTCTGATGAGTGGGACGGACGCAGCAATTACGGTAATCGGAGCGGGGCTGGCAGGGTCGGAGGCGGCGCTGGCGGCCGCCAGATTGGGCGTCCGGGTCCGCCTGCACGAGATGCGCCCCACGCGCATGACCCCGGCGCACCGCAGCGCCAACTTTGCGGAGCTGGTGTGCAGCAACTCGCTGGGCGGTGAAGGGGAAAAGCAGAGTAAGGGCCTGCTCCAGGCTGAACTGCGCAGCGTGGGTGGCGCGGTGGTCACGGCCGCCGACGCCTCACGCCTGCCGGCAGGCAACGCGCTTGCCGTGGAACGCGACGAGTTCAGCGCCCGGGTGACCCGCACCATTCGCGAGCACCCCCTGATCGAAGTGATTGAAGGCGAGGTCGCAGCTGTTCCCGCAGGCATCGCCGTGATCGCCTCAGGACCACTGACCTCCGACGCTCTGGCGGCCGACGTTGCGCGGCTGACCGGCAGTGACCGCCTGAGCTTTTACGACGCTGCTGCCCCTGTGATCGACGCCTCGACCATCAACATGGACGTTGCCTGGCGTGCCGGACGCTACGACCAGAGCGCTGATTACCTCAACTGCCCATTTACGAAAGAGGAGTATCTGGCGTTTTTTGAGGCGCTGGAACAGGCCCGCTCGCATACCCCACACGACTGGGAAAAGCTGGAATTCTTCGAGGGGTGCATGCCTATTGAAGAGATTGCCCGGCGGGGCGTAGACACGCCGCGCTTCGGACCCATGTCGCCCAAGGGCCTGGACAACCCACGCACCGGGCGCTGGCCGTACGCAGTCGCCCAGTTGCGCCAGGAGGACAGGGAAGGGCGTCTGTGGTCGTTGGTCGGCTTCCAGACGGGCCTGAAATGGGGTGACCAGAAAGCTGTCGTGAGCCTCATCCCAGGGCTGGAGAACGCCGAGATCGTCCGCTACGGCGTGATGCACCGCAACACCTACCTCAATGCTCCTGAAGTCCTGAACGCGACCCTTCAGCTGCGTGCTGACCCCACCAAGCTGGTGGCGGGCGTTCTGGCCGGCACTGAGGGTTACCTGGAAAGCGCGGGGACCGGCTGGCTGGCCGGCACCAACGCGGCCCGGCTGGCGCTGGGTCTGGCGCCGCTGATCCCACCGGCTGAGAGCATGCTGGGCGGCCTGACCCGCTACCTGGCCAGCGCCAATCCCAAGGGCTTCCAGCCCATGAACGTCAACTGGGCACTGGTGCCCGAACTGCCCGTTCCGGAAGGGAAACGCAAATGGGGCAAGCATGAAAAGCGTCCCATCCTGTTCCGCCGTGGCCTGGACGCCTTCATGACCTGGGCACGCGACGAGGCCGGGTTGCAGGTGACCCCGCCCCCGGTGCCAGCCGCCGAGCCGGAAGCCGTGACCTGCGCCCGCTGAATCCCTGACTCGGCCTTGACTGCCGAACCTTGATGGCCCTTTTCAGAGGGTTCTGCACAGGCACTCTGACACTGGACCAGACACTTTTCCCTGAATAGGAAATTACCCCTGTAATTCCATATCGAAAGATGCACTGACTCCAAGCGCAGCGCACTTAGCTGTGTAAGCCAGCAATCCCTTATGGTGTGCGTGTGAACGCAGTGGGCGGGATGTTGATCTACGGTCTGGGACGCAGTGGACGGGGTGTGATGCGCTTCCTGGCGCGCGAGGGGGTCAGTGCCGAATGGGTGGATGCCCGCCCTACCTCCGACGATGAAGCGCTGGCGGCGGAACTGGGGTTCGGGCGTGGTGACGTGAGCCGCACCTACCAGACGGTGGTGGCTGCCCCCGGTGTGCCCATAGATCATCCGGACCTGCTGACCTTGCGGGCCAAGGGCGCCGAGGTGATCGGCGAGGTGGTGCTGGCAGCCCGTTCCCGCCCGCACCTGCCGATGGTTGGGGTCACCGGCACAGCCGGCAAAGGCAGCACCACCGTCCTGATTGCCCAGTTGCTGCGCGAATGCGGGTTGAATGCCCAGGAGGGCGGCAACATCGACCCGCCCCTGCTGGACGTGGTGGATCACGCTGAGGTCGCTGTGGTGGAACTGTCGAGCTTCCAGCTGGAGCGTGTTCCTGGACTGCGCCTGCCGGTCGCCGTGATCACGAACCTGGGCGTGGACCACCTGGACCGGCACCGGACCGTCGAGGCTTATCATGATGCCAAACGGCACATCACGGCCGGGCAGCAGCCTGAAGATGTGCTGGTGCTTCCAGCAGGCATGGAACTGCCCACCCGGGCGGAGGTCCGCAGCTTTACCGCGGGTCACCTGGGCCTGCGCAGCGGAGCAGAGGTGCTGCCCATCAGTGAGCTGCCCGAAGGGATCCACCCGGCAAACGCCGCCGCCGCACTGCTGGCGACCGAGGCCCTTCTGGACCACCTGGGGCGCCAGGTGGATGTCAGCGTGCTGGCCGCAGGACTGCGCCGCGCCCGTCCGGTCGGCGGTCGCTTTGAAACGGTGGCCCGGTTGGGAGAAGTCCGCTTTATTGAAGACAGCATCGCCACGCGCACGCTCGCTGTACAGGCCGCGCTCGAACGTGCCCAGCCGCCGATTGCCTGGCTGGTCGGCGGGCGTGACAAGGGCGCTGAACTTGAACCCCTGCGTGCCGCTGCGGCCGGCCGGGTGACCCGCGTGATTGCCTTTGGTGAGGACGGCGAGGCGCTGGCCCGGGGCCTGGGCCTGCCCTACGACACGGTGGTGGGTCATGACGGCGACGATGTGATGCTTCGTGCGGCGCAGGCAGGCTTGCAGGCCCTGAACGGTGAAGGAACGGTGCTGCTGGCTCCTATCGGCACCAGCTTCGACCTGTTCCGCGATTACAAGGCGCGGGGTGAGAGTTTTGCCCGCGCGGCTCGCCAGCTGGTCCAGCAGAACCATGAGGTCAAGGCGTGAGCATTCAACTGGTGCTGGCACAGCTGATTCTGCTGGCCCTGGGTCTGCTGGCAGTGTCCACGGTGCGTCCGGACCTGATTGTCGACCACGGCATCAAGGCGCTGCTGGGCCTGATGCTCACCTTTGCAGTGGCCCGGCTGCGGCCCCGAGCCTTTCTCAGGATGGCCACTCCAGTGTGGCTGGTCACGCTGGTTCTGCTGGCGCTGGTTCTGTTTATTGGCGTAGGCACCGAAACCAGCAGCGGCACCAAACGCTGGCTGGACTTTGGCCCGGTGCGCTTTCAGCCCAGTGAGCTGGCCAAGCTGGGGCTGGTGCTGCAACTGGCCTCGTTCTTCTCCCGGCGGGGCGTAGAACACAAGCTGATCAGCGCCACCGGCATGATTGTCGTCACCACCGCGCTGGTGATTCTTGAACCTGACCTGGGCACCAGCGTCCTGACCTTTGGCCTGGGGATCATCCTGATGTACGCCGCCGGAGTCCGGATCAGTAACATCGCCGGGTTCATGCTGGCGCTGGGGCTGGTGTCTATTCCGTTCGTGGGGGTTTACCTCAACAAGAACCAGTACATCCGTGAGCGCATCGCCGGCCACCAGAACCGTGACGCTGAACTGAGTGTGGGTCTCGACCAGATTGGCTTCGCACACCGCGACCTGAACAATGGTGGCCTGTGGGGCCTGGGCCCGGATGGACCGCGCTACTGGTACTTCGCTGCCCACACGGACATGATCGTGGCCAGCGTGGGCTTTACCAGCGGGCTGCTGGGCGTGGCCATGCTGCTGTTTGCCTACTGGCTGATCGTCTCGACAGCCCTGCAGGTCAGTCAGCTGGCTGCCCGGGTGCGCCCCATGACCCCCGAGATTCATGGGGCCAGCACCATGGCCACCGGCGCCATGTTCATGATCGTGGGGCAGGCCTTCGTGAACCTGGCGGTGGCGGCCGGCATGTTCCCCGTGACCGGCGTACCGTTGCCGCTGGTCAGCTACGGCTTTTCCAGCCTCCTCACCATGAGTCTGGCCCTGGCAGTTATTCACAGTGCCATGCGCGAGGTACGGGCGCATCTGCCGGCCGAGCATTTCGACGAGCTGCCTATCGGGAACACCGAACCCAGCGCCAGCGATTGAGCCGCGGGGCAGTTCGTCACTGCTGACTCTATCGACCGTGTAGAGAAGAAGCGCTCCTTGCCGCAGAACCACAAACAGGCTCCCGATATCCTCAGAAGGAACCGGGAGCCTGTTTACGATGCCGTCGTATAAAACACGAAGCTGGAAGTGAGACTTCTTGCGGGGCGGCGGATACGGCACGCCAAGGCTCGCCCGGCGGTTGCCATCAACTCAGATGGCACGCCGGCCGAGCGCGGTCACATGTTGTGCAGTACGTTCATGATGTCGCCGTCTTTCATGACGTACTCCTTGCCTTCGGTGCGGACCCAGCCCTTGGCCTTGGCGGGGGCCCAGCCTCCGGCCTCGACCATCTTGTCCCACTCGATCACTTCGGCGCGGATAAAGCCGCGTTCCAGGTCGCTGTGGATCTCGCCGGCTGCTTCAGGGGCCTTCTCGCCGCGCCGGATGGTCCAGGCGCGCACTTCCTTCTCGCCGCTGGTAATAAAGGTAATCAGGCCCAGTGTCTCGTAGCCCACTTTGACCAGCTGATCCAGGCCGCTTTCCTGCACGCCCAGGTCCGCCAGGAACTCGCGGGCCTCGTCTTCTGGCATCTCGGCCAGCTCGCCTTCGATCTGAGCGCTGATCTTCACGACCTGCGCGCCTTCCCTGGCCGCGTAGTCCCGCACCAGACGGACATATTCATTGTCCTCGGTCAGGTCGTTCTCGCCCACGTTGGCCACGTAGATGACCGGCTTGGTGGTGATCAGGCCAAATTCCTTGGGAATAGGCGCGTCGTACTGTCCAGCCCGGGCGGGTTTGCCCTCGCCCAGTACGGCAATGATCTGCTCGGCCAGTTCAGCCTGCTCGCGGGCTTCTTTGTCGTTGCCCTTGGCTTTTTTCTGTAGGTTCTGCAGCCGTTTTTCCAGACCCGACAGGTCGGCCAGGATCAGCTCGGTGTTGATGGTCTCGATATCGTCCAGCGGATCGACCTTGCCGGCCACGTGCACGACATTGCCGTCCTCAAAGCAGCGGACCACGTGCGCGATGGCATCTACCTCGCGGATGTTGGCCAGGAACTGGTTGCCCAGTCCTTCGCCCTGGCTGGCACCCTTCACCAGACCGGCGATATCCACGAATTCCACGAAAGTCGGGATAATCGGCGGCACACGCTCGCCTTTGGTGAAGACCTTGCTCAGGGCGCTGAGACGCTCGTCCGGCACCATGACCCGGCCCACGTTGGGTTCAATGGTTGCAAACGGGTAGTTGGCGGCCAGTGCCCCGGCCCGAGTGATGGCGTTAAACAGCGTGCTTTTTCCGACGTTCGGCAGTCCGACGATTCCAATTCCAAGTCCCATAGTAGTGCTCCTCCGGTATTCGTGCCGGTGCTGACGCTTTTGCCCGCGTCAAGAGGGCAACCGAGCAAGTATACCGGAGGGCTTTCGCCTGAGGAAATGCTTCAGACATATCAGGCCCGGTTTCAGGCTACGAAGGCATGGTGCCAGGGTTCTATCCCGGCACCATGCCTTCCGGTGCGTTCCGGCCGCTCGAGGTTTCCGGATGCCAGCGGCCCCTGACTCAGTTGAGCGGGCGGGTTCCGGCAGGCAGAGTTCCACCGGCCAGCAGCGCGGCTGCGGCATCCTGCAGGGCCGTCAGTGCGACGCGCTGGGTGAACGGACCGGTCGAAACGCGCGCGACTCCAAGTTCCTGCAGTTCACTGACCGGCAGACTCACGCCCGGGACGCTGATCACCGTGAGCTTGCGGGGTCCAAACGCCTGGGCAACCGTCTGGATCTCGTCACGGGCCACGAGGCCAGGGACGAACACGACCGGGGCGCCTGCCTCCAGGAAGGCGCGACCGCGGCGGATTGCCTCGTCAATGGTCTGCGCTCGTGGGGCGCCCTTGTCTGCCCGCAACACGGCGTCGGTGCGGGCGTTGAGGACAAACTCGATCCCTGCCTCGCGTCCGGCCGCCATGACCGCCTCGACAGCCGCGACCGCCTGATCAAGTGGCTTCATCTGGTCTTCGAGGTTCCCGCCGACAACGCCAATCTCGATGGCTCGCCGCGCCGTTTCGCCCGGGTTACCGTAGCCCGCCTCGAAGTCCATGCTGACGGGCAGGTCCACCGCCTGCACAATGCGGCGCACCATGTCGAGGTGCAATTCCAGCGGAATATTCTCGCCGTCGGCGTACCCGAAGCTGGAGGCGATGGAATGGCTGGCGGTGGCCAGGGCGCGCGCTCCTGTGTCTGCGACAACCTGAGCAGACACGACGTCCCACACGTTGGCGAGCGTAAGAATCTCCGGCGCTTCATGCAGGTCGAGCAGAGTGCGGGCGCGGGCAGCGAGATCAGGGTTGGCAAGCTGGGTCATGGTGAACTCCTCAGGGGGTATGGCTGGTAAAACGGCGTGCAGAACATCTACTTGAGGCGATAGCTCTGGATAGGTGTCGAGTCGGGCTGACTTGAATGGCAGTCGTGAATGCTGTCGTTGTGGGCCGATGTCCATGCTGCTGGCCCCAGGGTCCCTGGCAGGAATGCTGGCCCCCAGCATGAGTCTGGGGATCAGATCTCTCAGACATAGAAGGATTATCTACTTACATGTAGGTAAAAATCAAGAGCCCGTGACAGGTACTCTGAAGCAAGTATTTATGGGCGACAGGTGTTGCTGCAGGCGGGCGTATTGTTTCTTCTGTGAGCAAGACACTGGATCGGCCGTACGGCTTCGGCGCCTTCAGCGCCCGTTTCCGGAAAGCCAAACCCATCCCCTCTGGGGTGAAGCTCAGATGGGCAAGAATACCTGCGGGCTCGTCAGTCCCCTGAGCATTGTCCGGCTCGACCGGCAGCACAACGAGACCTTAAATGTGGCGAACAGGCCATGGGGCGCGCCCAGGCAGGTGAGTCATTAAACACATATGGGCTTTGCATAGAAGAAAGCCGCCAGACAGGAGAATCAGATGACGGACCTTACAGGAAAAACAGCCATTGTAACGGGTGCAGGCAAGGGAATCGGCAAAGCCATCGCCCTGGCCTTTGCTCAGGAAGGAGTTCACGTTGGCCTGATTGCGCGTGACCGCAAGGGGCTGGAAGCCTTGGCTGAAGAGATTTCCGGGCAGTACAAGGTAAAAGTAGGCGTAGCGCCCGTGGACGTGTCGGACCGTGCAGGCGTAGAAGCGGCGGTTGCCCAACTGGCCGGGGAACTGGGCTCGGTTGACATCCTGGTCAACAACGCCGGGACGGCGCAATTCGGCAGCGTTCTTGATATGGAGCCTGCTGAATGGGAGCGCATGATTCAGGTGAATCTGCTGGGCACGTACTACGCCACGCGGGCCGCTCTGCCTTACATGGTGCGTCAGGGTAGCGGGAACATTATCAATATCGCCTCCACAGCAGGGGAGAAGGGCGCCGCGACAGCCTCTGCGTATGCGGCCTCAAAGGCCGGTGTCATCGCATTCACGGAAGCCCTCATGCCTGAAGTGCGCAAGCACAACGTCCGCGTCATCCTGATGAACCCGAGCACTGTCAACACGGACCTTGCGACGAGCCTTGGCCTGAAGATCGGCGAGGAAGACCGTATGTTGCAGGCGGAAGATGTTGCTCAGGTGCTTGTCGCGGCACTCAAGCTGCCCCAGAGGGCCCTGGTGCGCAACCTCTCGCTTCTGACCACCAATCCGCAGTAAGCACCGGGCGGTGCAGGCGGGCAGAACGTGTCCTGCATGGTCACGGCGTTTCCGGAAGCGCACTGCGCATGTCATTCCACATGTCTTCCTGAGCGTCCGGCGCAGTCACCAAGCGGCGCAAAGGTAATTTCTGGCAACCGTCACAAGTGGCCAGGCCATGAGTGACGCCTTTGGCGGGCTGGGTGTGGACGGCAAAATGATGATCCTGGGGATCGCTGACGGGCCGGTCGAAATCAATAGTGTGCAGGCCATTATGGGGCACCGGTCAGTGATGGGGTGGCCATCTCGGGTCGCGGCAGACTCACAGGACACCCTGGCGTTGAGTGCCCGAAGCGGCGGTGCGGCCACGGATCAAGGTTTATCCGCATGAACAGGCCTGGGAGGCGTATGCCCGGATGATGAGCGGCCAGGCCCGCTTCCGCGTGGTGCTGCGGCCCTGAGACCCTGCTGTCTGGACGACTCCTGGCATATGAATAGGCAGTTTTGAGGACTGGCGCCAGAGAAGTGCACGCTTCAGAGGCGGCATGCGTACTGAAGCCTACCCAGCGGCAGATCGTCAATGCAGGGGCAGTGGTAGGCTCCGCGTTGTGCTGCAGCCCGCGCCCCTGATCTTCCTGACCCGCCTCCAGCCGGCCGGACAGTACGCCCTCTTATTGCTGGGCCTGGGCCTTTATGGTCTGAGCCTGCGCATGATGCTCAATGCCGGAGTCGGCGTGGCGCCCTGGGACGTCTTTCATGTGGGCGTCACCCATTGGCTGCCGCTGACGGTCGGACAGGTCAGCATGGCCAGCGGTCTGCTGCTGGTGCTGTACACCTCGCTGAACCTGCGCGAGCGCTTTGGCCCCGGCACCCTGCTGAACGTCGTGCTGATCGGGCTGGTGATGGACCTGCTGGGCGGCGTGATTCCTTACCCGCAGCAACCGCTGTGGCAGTGGGCGCAGTTCCTGCTGGGCGTGCTGCTGGTCGGGCTGGCCACCGGGGCGTATGTGGGTGCTGGCCTGGGCGCCGGTCCCCGCGACAGCCTGATGCTGGGGCTGCACCGTCAGCGCGGCTGGTCGGTGGCGCGTATTCGAACCGGCGTGGAACTGGTGGTGCTGGCCGCTGGTCTGCTGCTGGGGGGCCCCTTCGGGTGGGGCACCCTGGTCTATGCGCTGGCGGCTGGCCCCAGCGTCAGTTTCGGCCTGGGTCTGTTTGGGCTTAAAGGCAAAAAGCAGGCCACGAGCAAGGAAAGGGCTTCCGAGCTCAGCCAGTAACCCAATAAGGTGCGGGTGACGGAGAAACCTCCGTCGCCCGCACTTCTGTACCTTGACTCCCTGCCTGAATCAGCCGTTAGAGCCTGCCCGCAGGCCGCTTTATTCCCACTCGATGGTGGCCGGCGGCTTGCCGGTGATGTCGTAGACCACGCGGTTGACCTCGTGCACCTGATTCACGATGCGGTTGCTCATGGTCGCCAGGAACTCGTAAGGCAGCCGGGCCCATTCGGCGGTCATGTAATCGTCGGTCGTCACGGCCCGCAGGGCAACCGTATAGCTGTAGGTGCGCTCGTCGCCCATCACGCCGACCGACTGAATGGGCGTCAGAACCGCCAGCGCCTGCGAGCAGCCGTCATACAGCCCGAACTCGCGCAGCCCGGAGATAAAGATGTCGTCCACCCGCTTGAGAATCTCGAGCTTTTCCTCGGTGACCTCACCCAGGCAGCGGATCGCCAGACCTGGCCCCGGGAAAGGATGACGCATGCGGATGTGGTCCGGTAATCCCAGCAGCTGGGCAATTTCACGCACCTCGTCCTTGAACAGGGTGCGGAACGGTTCGACCAGCTTGAATTTCAGGTCCTCGGGCAGGCCGCCGACATTGTGGTGACTCTTGATGTTGGCCGCGCCCGACTTGTCTCCGTGATGCCCGCCGGCCGACTCGATGACGTCGGGGTACAGCGTGCCCTGCGCCAGGAAGTCGAAGTCGCCCAGTTTGGCAGTCTCGCGCTCGAACGCCCGGATAAATTCACGGCCGATAATCTTGCGTTTCTGTTCAGGATCACTCACGCCGCGCAGCGAACCCAGGAACTCCTCGCGCGCATCCACGGTGACCAGATTGACGCCCAGCGGACGAAGCGCTGCTTCTACCTGCTCGCGTTCGCCCAGGCGCAGCAGGCCATGATCGATAAATACGGCTGTCAGGCGCTCACCCACAGCGCGGGCCAGCAACAGGGCCAGGGTGGAGCTGTCCACGCCGCCGCTGATGCCCAGCAGCACACGGCCACTGTCGCCCACCTGGTGCTGCACGTCCGCAATCAGCTCCTCGACGATGTGTGCCGCAGTCCAGTCGCGCTTGACGTCACAGATCTTCAGAAAGTTGGCCAGCAGCTGACCGCCCTTGGGTGTGTGTACGACCTCGGGGTGAAACTGCACACCGTAGCGCCGGGATACCGGGTTCTCGATCGCCGTGACAGGAGTGTCCTCGGTTTCGGCGACCACCTCGTAGCCCGCCGGCAGCTGAGTAACGCTGTCGCTGTGGCTCATCCAGGCAACAAATTCGCCCTGAATGCCCTCGAACAGCTGACCACCGTACCGGGTCAGGTCAGCCTTGCCGTACTCGCGCTTCCCGGCCCGTTTGACGTCGCCGCCCGCCTCATGGGCCAGAAACTGCATGCCGTAGCACACACCCAGAATAGGCACGTCCAACTCCAGCACTCCTGGGGCGGGTCTGGGCGCACGCTCGTCATACACACTGCTGGGACCACCGGAAAGTACGATGCCCTGGGGATTTTCCTGTCCGATGCGTTCCAGGGACGCAGTGCCGGGCAGGATGACCGAGTACGCGCCCAGTTCGCGAAACCGCCGCGCGATCAGGCGCGTGAATTGACTACCGAAATCCAGAATGACGACGCTCACACGTGTGATTGTCTCATGTCCTGCCGAAGTGGGCGTCCAAGCCGGACAGACGACCTCTGGCAGAAACAGATCAAAGCAGATCAGGTGGACTGACTCAACCTACTGGCCCAGGGCGATGTTGACCGGCGAGGTGCGCGGCACCGTCAGGTTGAGGGTCGCCGGGCTGTACCCGTCAGCCACAACCCGCAGGCGATACTGCCCGCGCACCGGAAAACGCACCACTCCCGGCGCTTTGCCCAGATCCTGTCCGGGGGTCAGATTGGCGTCTTCCGGCGCATTCACCACGAACAGCTCGGCCCCCTTTCCTGAGCCGCCCTGGACAGCGAAGCGCACATCACAGCACTTCGCAGCTGCGCTTGCTGGCGGCTGAGTTCTGGCCTGCACCGAATCGGCCCGGCCAGCCACGACCCGGGCTGCCCACACGGCTGCCACGATCAGCAGCAGCGCAGCCACCAGCGGCAGCAGCCAGCGCGGTGATCGCAGCGGGGTGCCGCCGGGTTCAGGTTCAGGCTCGCGGACCACGCGCCAGGATTCATCCTCGTCCCAACCAATCCGGATCGGCTCACGGGCCACCCGCCGTCCTGGCAGGCGCCCTGGTTCGGTGGGCTGAAGCCAGTCCTGGGGTTCCTGGCTGATTCCAGGTTCGGGCGCTGCTTCCAGCTCTGCCGTCTCCGGGACCACGGGCTCCGGAACCCGGCGTAGCGAGGCCGGCAGCCGCTCCACGGCCTGCATCTGCAACCGGGGGGCCGGGGGGCTGCCGTCGCCGGCTCCGGGCTCTGGAGTCCATTCGGGAAGGTCAGCGTCAGAAGAAGCCGCACCTTCTGTAAATCCGATCCGGATCGGCTCCGGCACCGCCGCGCGCTGCTCCTCGGCCTGGGCGCGCAGACGCTCGGCTTTGCGGCGGGCACCTGCCTGGGCGTCCTGGATAGCCTGGGCCCGCCGGGCTTCGTTTTCCCTGCGGCGGCGTTCCTGGGGAGTCTCATGGCCTGCCGGACTGGCAGGAATGGCAGGAGCCGAAGGAGGACTGGCCGCGATGACGATGGTCTCTACGGCGGGAGCTGTCTCTGCGGCCATCGTGTCGCGGCTTTGGGGGTGCGGCTCCGGCGCAGGA
Organism: Deinococcus deserti VCD115; assembly: GCF_000020685.1. Taxonomy (NCBI): domain Bacteria; kingdom Thermotogati; phylum Deinococcota; class Deinococci; order Deinococcales; family Deinococcaceae; genus Deinococcus; species Deinococcus deserti. The sequence goes on from NC_012526.1 coordinate 648,732, forward strand.
AGGTCAGGCTCACCCAGCACGATTGGCGAACCGTCGTGCAGCCGTGGTTCTGCTGGCGGGCCGGTGTCTGGGAGCTGCGCTGTGGGTGCCGGCTTGGTGCGCAGTGCTGCGGGGCGCACCTCTTTGGCAGGTTGCCTCAGGCGGTCCAGGGCGTCCCGGGCGCTTAGTGTCCCGGGGGCGTCTCTTAAAGGAGCCAGCCGGGCAGGCAGGCCGCCCAGTGTGTCCAGAGTCTGGACCAGATCGCGCAGATCAGTCTGGGCACTTGCCTGACCTGCATGCCAGGGAAGACCGGCTCCAGCCAGAACAACCTCACCGTCAACGCTCCACAGTTGCGATGGACCCACCCCGCCGTGGACCAGGCCGGCGCTATGGAGCGCATCAAGGGCCAGAAGGGCACCTCGCGCGGCCAGCAGGGGATCAGAAGCTGGCTGAGCGTGCAGCGGCAATTCAGAGACCAGATAGGCCTGCCCGCTGTATACGCCGTGGTCGCTGAACGGCAGCAGCGCCGGGTGGTCCGGGAGTTCCGGAACCGCTAGAGGACCGGGCAGCAGGTGCAGCAGGACCGGCATACCCGTCAAGCGGTCGGTGGCGTGCAGCGTGCGCACCGACTGTTGAGCGCCCGAGAGGTCGCGCGCCGCCACGTAGGGACCGATGGGCTTCACAAGCGCCAGTATACCGGCGTGCAGGGCTCTTCCGGGGCCGTAGTGTGAGTTGTTGTCTTGCCGCGTGCGCAGCTTTGCGCTACTACTGAAAGGATATGCGTGACGCCCTACTCAGCGCCCTGAGCACCGTGAATGACCCGGAACTGCACCGCGACCTGGTATCGCTGGGCATGATTGAGCGGGCCGAAATGGAGGGTGGGGTGGCGCAGGTCAAGGTAAACCTCACCACGCCCGCCTGCCCCATGAAAGGCCGCATCGAAGCTGATGTCCGCGCCGCGGTGCTGGAAGTACCTGGCGTGCAGGACGTCCAGGTGACCTTCGGTGCAACTGTGCGCCAGGCCGCCCAGCCGGCGCTGCCTGGCGTCAAGCACGTGGTGCTGGTGGGAAGCGGCAAGGGAGGCGTGGGCAAAAGCAGCGTCGCTGTGAACCTGGCTGCCTCTCTGGCCCGTGACGGCGCGCGTGTGGGTCTGCTTGACGCCGATGTCTACGGCCCCAGCGTGGCGCACATGATGGGTCAGGGAGCTGCCCGCGTCACCGCCAATGAGCAGCGCAAGATGCAGCCTATCGAAGCACACGGCCTGCTCTTTCTGAGCATGGCCAACCTCTCGCCAGCCGGGCAGGCGCTGGTATGGCGCGGGCCGATGCTGCACTCGGCCATTCAGCAGTTCATCAAGGACGCGGCCTGGGGTGAGCTTGACTACCTGATCGTGGACCTGCCGCCCGGCACCGGGGACGTGCAGCTCAGCCTGACCCAGACCGTACAGGTCACGGGGGCGGTCATCGTCACCACGCCGCAGGACGTGGCCCTGATCGATGCGGCGCGCGCCATCGATATGTTCCGCAAGGCCAGTGTGCCGGTGCTGGGCATTGTGGAGAACATGAGCTACTTCGTGGCACCCGACACCGGGCACACCTACGATCTGTTCGGACGCGGCGGCAGCCGCAAGCTGGGCGAGCAGTACCCGCTGCTGGGTGAGGTGCCACTGAACGTAGAAGTGCGGCAGGACGCGGATCAGGGGATTCCTGCTGTGCTGGCACACCCCGACAACGCGGCCGCTCAGGCACTGATTCAGGTGGCACGCAACCTGGCCGGGCAGATCAGCGTGCGTGCTCTTCACCAGAGCCTTGCGGACCTTCCGGATCAGCTGACCGTCGTATGAGTCTGTCCGTGGCTGCTTCCTCTGCCTCGCCCGTGTCCCCGGAGCGGACCAAGACGCGCTTGCTGGATCTGGTCAAGCGTTATGGTCCGCAAACCGCGCAGGACCTGGCGACCCGGCTGGATGTCAGCGTCCCGGCAGCCCGGCGTCATCTGGGTGACCTGCTGGATCAGGGGCTCCTGGAAGCGAAGGTCGAGAAACCCGGTGGGCGGGGCCGCCCGCAGCATGTGTTTGCGCTCACAGAGCGGGGAGAGGCGGCTTTTCCCAATACCTACTCGGGGCTCTGTGTCGATGTGCTGCACCACCTGCGCGACCTGTACGGCCAGGGCGCGGTGATCAAGGTGCTGGACGCCCGCAGTCAGGCACTCGCCGAGCGGCTGCGTACGGAACTGGCAGGAACGGCCACCCTGGGCCAGCGGGTCGAGAGCCTCGCGGTGCACCTCACAGAACTGGGCTTTGACGCTGTGGCCCACCGGGAAATGGTGGGTCCGGGCGGGGAAGAGGTCTGGTATATCACCCAGCGGCATTGCCCGAACCTGTCTGTGGCGCGGCAGTATCAGGAGTTGTGCATCTCAGAACTTACCCTCTACCGGAACCTGTTTGGTGTTCCCGTGAGTCGTGAGACCCGTATTGCCTGTGGTCAGGGGTGTTGCCGGTACCGTATCGGCGCGGCTGTTTCATGAGCCAGCCTGGCCCGCCGCAGTTTCTGCCGGCCGACCTGGAGACCCGCAAGCCACTGCACAGCATCGTGGCGTGGCCTCCAGAGCCGCTGGACACCTGGATGCGTCGCCGTCAGGAACAGCTGGGAGTACGTGGCTTCGGCCTGCCGCATCTGAACCTGCGGGCACCCTTTCAGACTGAGCTGCGCAGCGCCGAACTGGTGGCTGCGGTCAGAGAAGCGTTGCGCGGCGAGCCCGAGTTTGAGGTACGCATCAAAGGCTGGAAACAGCTTCCAAATGTCATATTTCTGGAGTTCGAACTTGATCCGACGCTGCGGAGGCTGCATGAGCGCCTGCTTGCCGTCGGTCCCTCAAGCCGCGCCCCCCACGACGGGGAACTGTACCGGCCGCACCTGACCCTGGCGCTGGGTGTATTGCCCTGGGCCGAGCCTGTGCTGTGGGAGGCTGTTCAGCGTCTGAAGCCACCGGTGGACCGCTTCACGGTGCACGCACTGAGCCTGACCCGGGAGGAACGTGGCGAGGTGCAGGAACTGCATACCTTCCCGCTGGAAGCTGCCCCGGACGAGGTTCCAGTGCTGGTCAGCCGCGACGCCGAACCCAGCTGATCTGGCGTGGGAATGGACCTGGGTGCTCGTCTCAGGAGGCCGGTACCGGGAGCCTCCGGCTGTCTCTTCTGACCGGGGGTTGAGACTTGCCGGCGGAAGCCACAGCAAGGGGGGCCGGGGATTGATGACCCGGCCCCCCTCAGCTGTGTCCTCAGGCTGGCGTTGCCACGCGCATCATGCTGCTCAGCGCCGCATGGAACTGCTCGTAGCCGGCGAAGTCCAGCTGCTGCTCGTTGTCCGACAGCGCGGTGGCCGGGCTGGGGTGTACCTCGATGTGGATACCGTCGGCACCTACAGCCAGCGCGGCCTTGGCAAGTGGGATCAGCAGGTCACGGCGTCCAGCAGCGTGGGTCACGTCCACAATGACCGGCAGGTGAGTTTCCTGCTTGGCCAGCGCGACCGCGCTGAGATCCAGGGTGTTGCGGGTCCACTTCTCGTAGGTACGGATACCGCGCTCGCACAGGATGACCTCGTTGTTGCCCTCGGACAGGATGTACTCGGCAGCGTACAGCCATTCCTCGATGGTGGCCGACAGCCCGCGCTTGAGCAGCACCGGGCGGCGGGCGCGGCCGACCTCGCGCAGCAGGGCGAAGTTGTGCATGTTGCGCGCGCCGATCTGCAGGATGTCGGCGTACTCGGCCACGACCTCTACGTCACGGGTATCCATGACCTCGGTGATAAACAGCTGGCCATGCTCACGGGCCACGCTGCTGCCTAAAATCAGACCATCGACGCCCATGCCCTGAAAGCCGTAAGGGCTGGTGCGGGGCTTGTAGGCACCGCCGCGCAGGATTTTCACGCCCTTGCCTTGCAGGAAGGCGGCCGTCTGCTCCATCTGCTCCTCGCTCTCGATGCTGCAGGGCCCGGCAATGATGATGGGCGGCTCGTTGCCTCCGATACGGACACCATCGATATCCAGCACGGTATCTTCCCGCTTGACCTTGCGCGAGACCAGCAACTGCTTCTTGTCGTTGCTTTCCTCCAGGGCCAGGCTGGCCTTGAAGATTTCCTTGAAGATGGTCTTGATGGTCGAGGCCGGGAACGGTCCAGGGTTCAGGGCTTCGAGCTCGCGCAGCTGCTGCTCTTCCCGGGCCGGATCGTAATGGTTCGGGCGGCCCTCCTGGGTCTTGGCGTGACCGATCAGGGCCACCACCTCGCCCCGCTTGGACATCAGGGTCAGGAGCTCACGATTAATCTGATCGATCTCAGCGCGCAGATCGTCAATAGAACGTTGTGATGTCATGGCCTGCAGTGTAGGAGTCTGGGATCGCAGGATTCACTCGCCCTGCTAGTCAATTGACAGGAGTTGTCCAAGTCCTGTCCAGGCTTGCTGGCCAGTCGTCGTACCCGGAAATCAGGCTGATCCGGCGGCTGGTGTGTTCACCATATGAATGGCTACCCGGCTCAGCGCCGCATACAGTTCTCGGGCGTCGTCCGGTGAGATTTCAGGCGTCTGCTGGAGCGCTGCTTTCATGCATCTGAGCCACGCCTGAGCAAGCTCCGGGGTAATAGGGAAGGGCAGATGCCGGGCCCGCAGACGGGGATGGCCGTAGCGCTGGTGATACAGCGGGGGCCCGCCGAGGAAGCCGGTCAGAAAAGCCAGTTGTTTGTCGGCCGTATGGCCGAGGTCAGATGGAAAAATCGGTGCCAGGTCCGGATCGGCCGCAACAAGCGAATAAAAGCGGTCCACCAGTGCTTTCAGGGCCTGGGGACCGATCCGTTCGTACAGGCTGCCACCTGCGCTCAGAGACATTGGGGCCGACATCATCTCCACGGTAGCGCCTGAAGTGTGCGCAGACCGTGGACGTGACCACTTGGGCTTGGCTGCCGACACGACTCGCGGTTTGATTGCCTGGGGGCAGAAGGAAACCCTGAAGGTCCCAGGCAATGAAGTCCGCGATTTAAATCATTTCCCTCAAGACCCTGGGTGGTAATCAGTGGTTACTTGTCGAGCTCGGCGCAGTCGTTGTCGGTAGCGAGCTTCAGATTTATCGTCTTCGCTGCCGCCAGATACCGCTGATAGTTCTTCTCGCGTGCGTCGGTGTTCAGCACCATCTCCTTCAGCTTTTTAAGCAGGCTGTCGCGCACGGCGTCACTTCCCTGGGTCGTGCGTTTGAGGCAGAAGGAGGTGATGAGGTGCAGTTGCAGGTGGCGGCTCAGTTCGGCTGAAGTGGGATCAGGATTGTTGCTCATGGCCTGCAGCACCAGTGCAGCGCGTACAGCCGCCCGATGCTGGGGCAGTGACTGATCGAATTCATGTTTGACCAGAGCATCTACATCGGGCCGCAGTTCGCTGATGATTTTGGCCGACCCAGAGGCGTCAGCAGCAAGTTGCGAGACAATAGAACTGCCTGAGCCTTCTGCCTGTGCCGAGCCTGCCACAAGCACAGCAGCAAACGTGAGATTTACGAGAGCTGAATGAGAAAAACGCATACCGCGCGACCGTAACATAAACAGTCTGACTAAACTCCTACAGACTCAGCTTGGTTTTCCAAAAACTTCATCCTGACGGCTTTTTTTCGGCATGAATGTCTGAACATATTGGTAAGGTCGTCTAGGCGCGTTGCCGGTCTTTCGGCTTTTTCAAAGGCATGGCGGGCTGCGATGGTCAGCACGGACCTGATCGCCGGCTTTTTGTTGGACTCAAATCATACGAAGCAGCATCCCGCTCAGGATTTGGCGTCACGCGGTGAGTGTTCAAATCTGGTCGCCCTTCAAGGGTTCGGGTTCAGGTGGCCTGGACTGGGAACACCGTCGTTGAACAGCACTGCAGGGCCTGACTCTGATGTGTGATCGGCGGACCTGCATATGACGTACTCAAATGCAGGAGCACTCAAACGTACTTCCTGCGTCTCATAGATGTCCTGCAGCCGCAGGGGAAGCGTTTGCGAGAGGAAAGAAAGGAGTAAGCCGGAGGGAGTTCAATTCAAGTATCTCCATTGCACATCAACCTTTCTTCGGAGGTCTTATGCTCACTGTGCATCTGCATCTAGCCGGCGGCGACACAATTGCCTTGGAGATGTCGCCTTCTCAGAAGGACCGGCTCAGCCGGACCATCAATCAGGAGAAACTTCCTCCCCTGCCTTTTGTAGCAGCGATCAATGGCATGACTGTAGAAATCCCCTGGCGCTCGATTGCCTACCTTTCCTCGTGTCCCCAGGTTCCAAATGTAGCCCTGGAAGCTGCTGACTAACCCGGCCCCGGTCACCCCATGGAACCGCTGTTGGATAGGCGACCAATCAGGAGAATCACGGGGGCTGGACGCGGGATCGACTGGCTCATGTGCTGCGGAAAAGTCAAAGCAATACCCATAGCCGCCCCGTCCCTGGACGGGGTTGTTGTGTTTCCCGGCTCATGCGCCTGACAGGACCGGCATATCGAGGAGTCTCTGGCCACAAATTCAGGAAATCCAGTTTCCTGAGCCCATATATCCCTGTAAGCATGGCAGCTATAAAGAAAAGCCCCGCTTGATAGCGGGGCTTTCTCCTGGCTCGGCAGGCTGGGGTCGAACCAGCGACCATTCGATTAACAGTCGAACGCTCTGCCACTGAGCTACTGCCGAATCCTACGCCTCAGGCGCGTGTGGCGCACCGTTTCCAGCGCGAGAGGGATAGTAGCATGCGTCTCCCACCTGTGCAAGTCCTGCTCAGGCCTGAGCTCCACCGGGCATCAGGGTACCGGGAGTCACTCCCAGGCGCTTGAGTGCTTCTGCCCACCGCTGCGGCGCTGGAACTTCCCACAGCAGCTCGGGAGTACTCTGCTCTACCCATACCCAGGCGCCTGCACGGGCCTCCTCTTCAAGCTGCCCGGCAGTCCAGCCAGCGTAGCCGAGGATCAGCATGTATTCCTGATCACTGGCCATCACGGCGCGCAGGACTTCCAGGCTGCTGGACAGGTGCAGGTCATCTACCAGTTTGATCTCGCCGTCCAGGCCCACCGGGTGGTGATACAGGCACCAGCCAAGGGTGGGATCGACCGGGCCACCCAGCCATGCCCGCCGGTTCTGACCGGCCGCGTCTGCCATCAGTTCTGCCACTGTCTGTGGCGTGGGAGCATTCACGATCAGGCCCATAGCGCCCTTGCGGTCGTGTTCCAGCAGCAGAATCACGGTCCCCTCGAACACCTCGCCCTGCAGGTGCGGGCTGGCTACCAGGAAAGTCAACGGTGCAGACATTGGGTTCAGGATAACGGCCCGCAGGCCCAATAACAGGAAAAACCCCCACCGTTAACGGATGGGGGCATTTGCAAAAAGCTGCAGTGAAGGTCAGGCGTGGGCGCCACCGGCACCGGCGCGGCGGCTGCTCTTGCGTTTGCCGGTGGCTGCTGGAACCGTGGCACTGCCGTCACGGGGCGTTTCCAGCGCCTTCAGGCCACCTACGAGGGCCACATCCAGAACCTGATCGACCGTCTCGCAGGGGTGGAAGCGCATCGAGCTGCGCAGGTGCAGTGGGATGTCCCTCAGGTCGGGTTCGTTGGCTTTAGGCATGATCACGTGCTTGATGCCTGCGCGCCGGGCACCCAGAACCTTCTCTTTCAGACCGCCGATGGGCAGGTAGCGGCCTGTCAGGGTCATTTCGCCGGTCATCGCCACGTCGTGACGGGCAGGAATACCGGTCAGAGCGCTGATCAGGCTGGTGGCCATGGCGCCCCCAGCGCTGGGGCCTTCTTTGGGAATGGCCCCGGCCGGGACGTGTACGTGAATCTCGCTGTTGTCCAGGCGGTCCTTGTCGATGTGGAAGCGCTCGGCATTGCTCTTGGCGTAGCTCAGGGCGGCGCGGGCCGATTCCTTCATCACGTCGCCCAGCTGTCCGGTCAGGACCAGACCCTTACCGGGCATGATGCTGGTTTCCACGAACAGGATGTCGCCGCCCACGGGGGTGTAGAACATTCCGGTACTGACACCCACCATATCTTCCTTGCCCTCGGTTTCCGGGGTGTGCCGGGCCTGGCCCAGGTAACGTTCGAGTTCCTTGTCGGTCACCTTGACGCGCTTGACCTCACCGGTGGCGATGCGGCGGGCGACCTTGCGGGCCACCGTGCCGATCTCGCGCTCCAGATTACGCACGCCGGCCTCGCGGGTGTAGTGGCTGATCAGCTTTTCCAGTGCTGCGTCCGTAAAGCTGATCTGATTGGGCTTGAGGCCGTTCTGAGTCAGCTGGCGGGGCAGCAGGTAGCGCTTGGCGATCTCCAGTTTCTCCTGCTCGATGTAACTGGAAAAGTCGATGACCTCCATGCGGTCCATCAGTGCGGGCGGAATCTGCTCGGGGTAGTTGGCGGTCGCGATGAACATTACTTCGCTCAGGTCGAACGGCACGCCCAGGTAGTGATCGGTGAAGTGCTGGTTCTGCGCCGGGTCCAGCACTTCCAGCAGTGCGCTGGAGGGGTCACCCTGGTAGCTGGTGCCCAGCTTGTCGACCTCGTCAAGCAGAATCACCGGGTTCTTGGTGCCGGCGGTGCGGATGCCCTGGATCAGGCGACCGGGCATGGCGCCGATATAGGTGCGGCGGTGTCCGCGGATATCCGACTCATCACGTGCGCCGCCCAGCGCGATGCGCACGTACTTGCGGCCCAGGGCGCGTGCAATGCTCTGCGCGATGCTGGTCTTCCCGACGCCAGGAGGGCCGGTGAACACCAGAATCGGGCCTTTGTTGACGTCCTCGGCGCTCAGTTCACCGCGCTCGGCGCGTTCCTTGCGCAGGCGGCGCACAGCCAGGAATTCCAGAACGCGGTCTTTGACCTTCTCCAGACCGTAGTGGTCCTCGTCAAGCACCTGCGCGGCTTCCTCCACATCCAGGCGGTCTTCGCTGCGTGAATTCCAGGGCAGCTCTGTCACCCAGGTCAGGTAGGTGCGGATCACCGAAGCTTCGGCTGCGTCTGGATGCATGCGCGCCAGACGGTTGACCTCGCGGTCGATTTCCTTCTTGACGTCCGGCTTGAGGTCCAGGGCTTCGATCTTGGTGCGGAAGGCTTCGGCTTCGTCGGCGTCTTCGCCGTCCTCACCGCCGTGCAGCTCCTTCTGGATCACCTTCATCTGCTCACGCAGATAGTATTCGCGCTGGTTTTTGTCGATCTCTTCCTTGACCTGAGCGCGGATGCGGGCCTGCACGGCCTGCACTTCCTGCTCCGTGTCCAGCAGGGTCAGCAGCCTGCGGATACGCTCGGTGACGGTAACAGTCTCCAGCAGCGCCTGCTTGTCTTCCAGCTTGAAATCCAGGTTGAAAGCGATGTGATCGGCCATCTCGCCGGCATCCTCTTTACCCTGAATGGTCTGGACACTCTCGGCACTGACCTTGCCACCTGCGGCAATGCCCTCGAACTTCTCGCGCAGTTCGCGGGTCAGGGCCTGCAACTCTACGGTCGGGCCAGTCTCTACAGGCAGAACCTCGATGTCGGCCGTCAGGTGCTCGTCGCGGCGGTAGTTGGTGGCGCGCACGCGGGCAACCGCCGAGACCAGCATCTGTACCGTGCCGTCAGGATTCTTGCGTACGCGCAGCACGTTACAGGCCGTCCCGATTTCGTAGAGGTCGCTGCCCTGCGGGTCATCCACGTCCTTGTCCTTCTGGGACACGATCAGGATAACCTTGTCGCCCTGCATGGCGGCCTCAATGGCATTGATGGAGATGGCGCGGCTGGCATCGATATGCTGCACCATCGTGGGGTAGATCACGCTGCCGCGAACCGGGCAGACGGGGACATTTTTGGGAAGGGTGATGTGTTCGGTGGGCATGAGGTGCTCCTTTGGCCCGTGAGGGTCTTGCTCTGAGAGGCGGGTCTCTGGCGCTCCTGATGCCAGGAAACTTGAGTGTGAATATATCAAGTTTGGGCAGTTGGGGCAAGTATGAAATCCCACTCTGCCAAGAGGCTTAAAGAGTGTCCACCACGCCAAAAGTTTACGACTCCTGGCATGATGGGACACTCACCTCCGGCTGACGGAACATTCACCCTCCGGGTTGTTCACCCCGAGGCTCAGGCCAGCAGGTCGCGCGCGATGATCAGCTTCTGGATCTCGCTGGTGCCCTCATAGATGCGCAGCAGCCGCTGGTCACGGTAGTAGCGCTCGACCGGCGAGTCCTTCATATAGCCCATCCCCCCGGCCACCTGCACGGCCTTGTCAGCGACCTGTGAGAGCGCTTCGGTGGCGTGATACTTGGCCACACTGGCCATGCGGCGCACGTCCTGCTTCTGATCGACCATCCAGGCCACCTTCTGCCACAGCAGCCGGCTTGTCTGAATGGCGATTTCCATCTCGGCCAGCATGAACTGCACCGCCTGGAACTCGGCAATGGGCTGCCCGAACTGCTCACGCGTCTTGGCGTGCGCCACACTGAGATCCAGCAGCCGTTGCATGGCGCCGGTGGATCGGGCCGCAATTCCCACGCGGCCGTTGGTCAGGATGCCCAGAGCCTCGCGGTAGCCCAGGTGTTCGGGGCCCAGCAGGTTGGCGGCCGGCACCTCGGCGTCCTGAAAAATGACCTCGGACGACAGGGCGCCCTTCTGGCCCATCTTCTCGTCGACCTTGCCGATGCTCAGGCCTGGGGTGTTCTGCGGTTCCACCAGAAAAGCGCTCATGCCGCGGGTACCCTGGGCCGGATCGGTAATGGCAATCACGGTGAGCAACCCCGCGATCGGAGCGTTGCTGATGTAGTGTTTGGTGCCGTTGAGGATGTACATGTCGCCGCGTTTCTCCGCGCGGGTGCGGATATTGGCTGCGTCGGAGCCGCTGCTGGGCTCAGTAATCGCAAAGCCGGCAATGCACTCGCCGCTGGCCATGCGGGGCAGGAAACGCTGTTTCTGTTCCTCGTTGCCCAGCTTGACCAGCCCCGAAGTGCCGATACTGGCGTGCGCACTGATCACACCACCAAAGCCCATGTGGCCCTGACCCAGCGCCTCATACACGGCGCAGCGCCCCAGCGCTCCCAGGCCCACGCCGCCGTATTCCTCGGGAATACTCAGTCCGAACAATCCCAGCCCGGCCGCCTCGCGCATCAGTTCCGGCGGCACGGCATTGGTGTCTTCGATTTCATGCGCACGCGGCTCCACGCGCGAAAGCATGAAGTCACGAATGATGGTCTGCATCTCCCGCAGGTCTTCCGGCAACTCGAAATTCATAGGCATCCTCCATCCCACCCCGCCCGGCACCGACATCTGTTCACCACACGCGCTGAGACGCGTGGGCACCGAAGAACGTTTGGACGTGAAGTAAATTAGCGCATGCCCTTGTGCGCATGCAGCCGCAGGAGGCTGGGGCGCCGCAGGCAGTCATCCCCAGGCAGGGCTTTACTGAAGCGGCGGGGCTCGGAACTCCTTCGGGAACTTTGCGTCATGGAACCTCCGCTGCCGAGCGGGACGCCTAAATGCTGAAAACTGTCCGGTGCGGGAGAACGGCAAAGTCGGAGGAGGTCCGGTGGCCTCCGACTGGCCTGACAGCAGGCATTGACACCCCACGTATCACCCCCTAGGATGTGTGGGCCTGTGAAGGTTTCGGAAACAGGACATGGTGGGTTTAGCTCAGCCGGTTAGAGCGCCGCTCTGTGGAAGCGGAGGTCGTGGGTTCAAATCCCATAATCCACCCCAACAAGTCCCGGCCCACCGTCAGGTGAGGTCGGGATTTTCCATGCGGGGATGGCGGAATTGGTAGACGCACTAGACTTAGGATCTAGTTCCCATAGGGAGTGAGGGTTCAAGTCCCTTTCCTCGCACCAGCATCAGGGGCCACATGCGGCCTGGACTCCGTGATCTCGGGTCCAGGCCGTGGCCTTATGGGCTCACTTCCTGTGCCATACGGCACATGCGGCAAATGCCGTATGATGCTTGGCGGCATGCCGCGCGCGCGCCTCTTTGCCCACAGTGGGGAGGGAGGCGGGATGCGGACGGCACGGCAACAATCAACACGGATTGCCCGCCGGGGGCCGCTCCGCACAGGAGCAAGCGCCTTTCGGCAGGCACGGACGGGAGACGAGACGCAATGGCAGAGCTGATCAGCAGAGAAGGCAACAAGGTGGAATTCAAGGTGGCGGTACCCGCCGCCGAAGTAAACCGCGCATACGAGCAGGTCTGGGCCGGTCTGGCCCGCGACGTGCGTGTTCCCGGGTTCCGCCCCGGCAAGGCCCCGCGCAAGGTGATCGAAGGCCGCGTGGGCAAGGGCTACGTGGAGCAGGAAGTGCGTGACCGCCTGCTGCAGGTTCACTACCCCCAGGCGGCCCGCGAGCTGAAGCTGAGCCTGGTGGACGCCACCATTGATCCCCAGGATCTCAACAACGGTAAGGACTTCACCTTCAATGTCCGGGGCGAAACGTACCCCGAAGTCACCCTGGGTGACTGGAGTGACCTGAAGCTCGAAGCGACCTCCCCTGAGATCACTGATGATGTGCTGAACCGCACCCTCAGCGATCTGCAGGAGCGCAACGCCACCTTCGAAAGCGTGGACCGCGCCATTGAGGCCAGCGATCAGGTAACCATCGAGGAGCAGGGCGAAGATGGCGGAACCTACCCGGTGTACCTCGATGTCGCCGAAGCTCACGTTCGTGACGCTCTGCTGGGCAAGAACAAGGGCGACACCGTGGAAATCACCGTGCCGGCCCACCAGCACGGCGACCATGAGCATGCCGAGCACACCGTGACCGTCAAGATCATGGACGTGAAGACCAAGCAGCTGCAGGAGCTCAACGACGAGTTCGCCAGCAGCCTGAACTTCGAGTCGCTTGATCGCCTGCGTGCAGATCTGCGCAACGAGCTGCAGCGCCGCGCCCAGCAGGAAGGTGACAACGCCCGCCGTGAGGAGTTCGTTGCCCACCTGACCGAGCGCATGCAGGCCGACATCCCCCAGGCTCTGCTGGAGCGCCGCCGCGAAGCGATGATGCAGGAGATTCAGGATGACCTGAGCCGCCAGGGCGTCAAGTGGAGCGAGTACGAGACCTTCATGAAGGAGCAGGGCAAGCTCGACGAGTTCATGGCCGACCTGTCCAAGAACGCCGAGACCCGCGTGAAGCGTGACCTGGCGCTGGAGAAACTGGCTGAGGACCTCAAGGTGCAGGTCAGTGACGCCGAGTTCAACCAGACCATGACCATGCTGGCGCAGGCCAACGGCCTGAGCCCTGAGCAGCTGAGCAAGCAGCTGGGGCCGAACGGCATCAACTCCTACTACGCCAGCATCGTGCGTGAACGCGCTCTGCAGCAGGCTCTCGCGCAGCTGAGCGGCCCTCAGGCCGAGACGGTCGCTGCTGACCAGGGTGAGCAGCAGGCTGAAGGGCAGGAAGAAAGCGCCGAGAAGAGCGAAGAGTAAGACCTTTCTGATGAAAGGCGGGCCCGTCAGGGCCCGCTTTTTTTGGTGACCACGCGGCCCAGGCTTGGAGTCTGCGTGTGCAGCATTCCGTTCGCACGGTTCTGGCCGGGGGAAACTGGTTCACTGGCCAAACGTTGGACTCAATTCATTGAACGTCCGTTCAAAGAATGGTAGCTTGCGTATATGACTGCACCTTCTGCCTCCCGTCTGTCCCTGGGCATTGTTGCCCTGGGCGCCTATACCCCCGAGCGCATCGTGCGCAACGAGGATTTTGAGGCGCGTATGGACACCAATGCCGCATGGATCGAGAGCCGCACCGGCATCCGTGAACGCCGCTTTGCCGCCGAGCACGAGTACACCTCCGACATGGGGGTGCGTGCGGTTCAGGACATGCTGCGGCGTGACCCGCAGGCCCTGACTGACGTGGACGCCATCATCTGTGCAACCGTCAGCCCCGACGCGCTGATGCCTTCTACGGCCGCATTGATCGGCATGCAGGTTGGTCTGGTCGGCGCGGCGGCCTTTGACCTGTCGACTGCCTGCAGCGGCTTTGTCTACGGCCTGAGCGTGGCGTCCGGGCTGATCCATGCCGGTACGGCCCGGCGGGTACTGGTCGTGGGCGCTGAAGTGCTGAGCAAGATTGTCGATCAGGATGACCGGGGCACCGCCATTCTGTTCGGCGATGGCGCCGGAGCTGCCGTTGTGGGCCCGGTGCCGGAGGGTTACGGCTTTCAGGACTTTGTGCTGGGGGCCGACGGCAACGGGGGCTCGAGTCTATACATGCGCAGTGTCGCCAAGCAGCTGCCGGGCGGCTTTGCCATGGGCGATTTTACCGGCATGAACGGCCGTGAAGTGTTCAAGTTCGCAGTACGTGTGCTGGGGGACAGCGGAACCCAGGCCCTGGAGAAAAGTGGCCTGACCACCGCTGACGTGGACTGGGTCATTCCACATCAGGCCAACGTGCGCATTATCGAGGCGGCCATGGAACGGTTCGGGCTGCCCATGAGCAAAACGATCATCAACCTCGACCGCTATGGCAACACCTCCAGCGCGACGGTGCCGCTGGTCCTGCGTGAAGGGTTGGACGACGGCCGGATCCGTGACGGACAGCAGCTGCTGCTGATTGCCTTCGGCGGCGGCCTGAGCTGGGTGGCCGGCACCATGAAGTGGTGGGGCGGGGCGCCCAGCCTGCAACCAGACAGGGCCGCAGAGCACAGCGCCGGGGTGCAGGGATGAGTGCTCAGCCCAGAATCGCGGCCCTGTTTCCTGGCCAGAACTCCCACTCTGTGGGCATGGGCGCCGATATTGCAGCGGGTTTCCCAGTGGCCCAGGAGCTCTACAGCAGTCTGGACAGAACACTGCCCGGCCTGCGCGCCCTGATTGAGCAGGGCCCGCTGGAAGACCTGACCCTGACCGCCAATCAGCAGCCGGCCCTGGTGGCCGCCAGTGTTGCCGCCTACCGTGCCTGGCACTTGCAGACGGGCCTGACGCCGGTGGTGGCTGCCGGACACAGCCTGGGAGAGTACAGCGCCCTGGTGGCCGCCGGGGTACTGGATCTTCACGACGCCCTGCGCCTGACCCGGCAGCGTGGGGAACTGATGCAGCAGGCTGTGCCAGTCGGAGTGGGCGCCATGAGCGCGGTGATGGGTGACCCGGCTGCTGTCCAGGAAGTCTGCGCATCAGTGGCCGCCCAGACCGGGCAGGTCGTGCAGCCGGCCAACTTCAATGCACCCACTCAGACGGTCATTTCCGGTGACAAGGCAGCTGTGGAAGCCGCCGCTGCCGAGCTCAAGAGCCGTGGCCTGAAAGCCATTCCCCTGAAAGTCAGCGCGCCGTTCCACTGTACGCTAATGGGTCCTGCGGCTGAGGGGCTGGCACCTGCCCTGCGCTCGGCGGCCTATGGGGCCTACGCCTTCCCGGTGGTGGCCAATGTCACCGCTGAGCCGGGTGAGGCCCCTTCGGTCACAGCAGCGCTGCTGGAAGAACAGATCACAGGCGCAGTCCGCTGGGTAGACACGATCCAGGCTTTGCACAGCATGGGCGTCGACACCTTTATTGAGTTCGGTCCGGGGACGGTGCTGACCGGTCTGGTCAAGCGCATCCTGCCTGAGGCCCGTACCCTGAATGTGGGGACAGCCGAGCAGATCAGGACCTTTTCTCTGTGAACCTGGGCACCACCCAGGGCCTGCGTGACGGCCTGCTGGAAGTTCAGGAGACCGTCAGCGACTACGTCCGGGGTCTGAGCGACCCGCAGTTTACGGCTGGAACGGCCGAGCGCTGGTCTCCGGCACATCACCTTGACCACCTGTACCGCTCGAACACTCCTGTGGCTGCCGCGCTGGGCATACGTGAGCGCTTGCCGTATGTAGCGCCGGACCAGCAGAGGCGTTCATTCGGAGAAGTGCAGGCGGCTTACCGGACCCGACTGGCTGCGGGCGCCCAGGCCAGTGGCCGCTTTCTTCCAGAACCCGCAAATGATCTCGGGGTGCAGCTGGAGCTTTACCGTGGCAGTCTGAAAGCCCTGCACGAGCAGATGCAGGGTTGGTCAGACGATGAGCTTGATGCCCGGGGCATGCCGCATCCGGCGCTTGGTGTGCTGACAGCGCGCGAAATGCTTTACTTCACCATTGAGCACAACCTTCATCACCTCAGGGGTATGCAGGCCCGATTGGAGCAATCATGACTGAACCGCAACAGACCACGACCTCAACGGGCAAGGTTGCCCTCGTGACCGGAAGCAGCCGCGGCCTGGGCCGCGCTATGGCCCTTGAGCTTGCCCGCAGCGGCTTCTCGGTGGCTATTCACTACGGCCGCAATCAGGCGGAAGCCGAGAAAGTGGCCGCTGAGGCCCAGGGCTTTGGCGTGCAGGCCGAGGTGTTCGGCGCTGACCTGACGGCCCCGGCCAATGCCTCGGCGCTGGTCGACCAGGTAATTGCCCGGATGGGCCGCCTGGACGTGCTGGTGAACAACGCCGGCATCACGCGGGATACCCTGGCCATCCGCATGAAGGATGAAGACTGGGACGCCGTGCTCCAGACCAACCTGTCCAGCGCCTTTACCGCGAGCCGCGCGGCAATCAAGCACATGATGCGGGCGCGTGCGGGTCGCATTATCAACATCGCTTCGGTGGTGGGGCTGATGGGCAACCCCGGGCAGGCCAATTACGTGGCCAGCAAGGCGGGTCTGATCGGCCTGACCAAGGCTCTGGCCAAGGAGTACGGCGGGCGGGGTATCACCGTGAATGCTGTCGCACCTGGTTTTATCCAGTCGGATATGACAGCCGAACTGAACGAGGACACCCGAAAAGCCTACCTTGCCGGCATTCCCCTGGCCCGTTTTGGTCAGCCGGAGGACGTTGCGGCGCTGGTTGTCTTTCTGGCCAGTGACGCGGCGGGATATATCACCGGCCAGACCATCGGTGTGGACGGCGGGCTGTACCCGCACTGAGCACGGGTGGCTGAACATAGGTGCTGGGCACAGATACCTGCCTGGGAAGCAGCTGGTACGACGTCTCCGTCAGGCATCTGCACACCCCGCAGGCACAGCACCGGCACGGTCTCGAATTGAACCCTGTCCACTCTGGCGCCGCTTCGGCGCGCCACACGTGTAGACTGGCGCAGACTTCAATGCAGGAGGTACCAAGCATGGCAACTTTTGATGATGTGAAAGACGTGATTGTAGACAAGCTGGGCGTAGACGGCGACAAGGTGATGCCGGAGGCCCGTTTCGTGGAGGACCTGGGTGCCGACAGCCTGGAGACCGTCGAGCTGATCATGGGTCTGGAAGACAAGTTCGGTATCACCATCAGCGACGAGGACGCCGAGAACATCCGTACCGTTCAGGCAGCCATCGACTACATCGAAAGCAAGCAGTAATCGCGCACCCTGCGCCTGTCGCAGGACACTGAAGGCAGGGGTGGGATGCGGTGAAGGCCGCGCCCACCCCTGTCTGCGCGGCAAGGAGGACACATGAGCGTTGCAGGCTTGAAACGGGTGGTGATTACCGGCCTGGGTCCGGTCACACCCATCGGGACAGGCGCGCAGGCGTATGCCGAGGCGCAGCGCGCGGGCCGCAGTGGCGTAACCCCTGTCACCCACTACGATCCCAAGAATGTTGCCAGCAAGATTGCCGGCCAGGTCAATGATGATCTGACCCCCTGGATCGACGTACGGGAAGCGCGGAAGCTGGACCGTTACGTGCAGCTCGCCCTGGTGGCGGCTGATCTGGCGGTCAAGGACAGCGGCCTGAGTGAGGAAGAACTGCGCGGGGAGCGCACCGGCACATTGGTCGGCAGTGGAATTGGAGGCATCAAGACCTTCGAGGACCAGTCGCGGGTGATGTTCGAGCGCGATGCCAGCCGCATCAGCCCGATGTTCGTGCCCATGATGATCGCCAACATGGCCACCGGTCATGTGGCCATGCGCTACGGCGCCACTGGCCCCAGCAGCACGGTCGTGACGGCCTGTGCTACCGGCTCCGGCGCCATCGGTGACGCGGCGCGCTATATCCAGCTGGGTCTGGCTGACCTGATGATTGCCGGGGGCACCGAGGCGGCTGTGACCGAGCTTGCCATGGGGGGCTTTGCCAATATGAAGGCCCTGTCCACCCGCAATGACAGTCCTGAAACGGCCAGCCGGCCCTTCAGCGCGACTCGCGACGGCTTCGTGCTGGGCGAGGGCGCTGGGGTGGTCATTCTCGAAGAGTACGAGCATGCCGTAGCACGCGGTGCGACCATCTACGCAGAGCTGGTGGGCTACGGTACCAGTGCAGACGCGCACCACATCACGATGCCGGCTCCCGAAGGACGCGGTGCCCAGGTGGCTATGCGCATGGCCCTGGCCACTGCCGGTGTCAACCCGGAGCAGGTGGGCTATATCAATGCCCACGGCACCAGCACGCACTTCAATGACCTGCACGAGACGCAGGGCATCAAGCAGGTGTTTGGTGAGCATGCTTACAAGCTGGCCGTCAGCAGCACCAAGTCCATGACCGGGCATCTGCTGGGTGCAGCCGGCGCCATTGAAGCGATTGCTGTATCCCAGGCGCTCAAGGACGGCGTCCTGCCTCCCACAATCAACCTGACGGATCCTGATCCGGAGCTGGATCTGGACTACATCCCCGAAGGTGCCCGCGAGCAGCAGGTGGAGTACGCCCTGAGCAACTCCTTCGCGTTTGGCGGTCAGAACGCCGCGCTCCTGTTTAAGCGCGTTTAAAAGTCACGCAAGCCGCCTGAGGGCGGGAAAGGATTCCTTCAGGAGTCTTTTCCCGCCCTCCTCAACTTCGCTAGGAGCAGGGCCGGGGGGCCACTAGACTGGCCACCATCCCCGGCCCTGCTTCAGTCAGGGTCAGACCCTTTACTCCAGCGCTATGCGAATTGCGCGTTCTGATCAGGCAGGTGCGTTCATGCTCGAAGCTCCCCAGACCAGGCCCAAGCCAATAAAGTCCGCCCCAAAAGACCCAGTCCAGGGAAAGACAGCAGGGCCACCGCCGCGCAAATCAGGAGCCAGGCCGCCGGGCAACAGTGTCAAGCCCGGGAAGGCAACGGTTCAGGCTACACCCAAGCCGGTCAGAACTGGCGCCAGGCAAGCACCCAAGGCCTCCGCTGTCCAGGGCCCGCAATTGCCTCCCGGAAACGCCAGCAAGCCCCAACTTGATCTGCGGCCTCAGCGCGGCAGTCCTCCTCCGGCAGCCAAAGGCATCATGGGGCTGTTCCGCGACAGGCTGACAGAGCTGCACAAATCGGCCGCCGGCAAGCGCCTGACCAGCGTGATGGATGGGGCCAGGAAGACGGTCGTGGCCGCTGCAAAGTTCGCCCGTAATCCAGTCAAGGGAGTGGCAGAGGGCGCTTCGGCCATAGGCCGGTACGCGGGCGGCAAAGTCACGCAGTTCAAGAAGTGGTACGCCACTCCAGAGGGCAAGGCCAAGTTCTGGAAGGGTGTGGCCTTGACTGCCGTGGGTGTGGCCACAGTCGCGACTGGGGGCGCTCTGACGGCCCCTGCACTGGCGCTGGCGGCTGGAATCAGTGCAGGTGGTGGCGTGGCTGCCAGGGTCGTCGAGAACAAGGTTTTCAACGCGGCAGCGGCAGCCAAGCAGAAGAACGACCGCAAGTATCAGTACAAGGCAAAATCCACCTTCGAAGGCGTCACAGCCAGAAGCGTAGCTATCGACGCCGTGGTCGGGAGTGTAGGGGGCCCGGTCTTCAAGTTCGCAGGCAAGGCCCTGGTCGGTACTGCCGCCGCGCTGGGCAAGGGAGCCCTACCGGCAGCACGTGGCCTCGCGCAACTGGGAGCCGCTGCGGCCCGGGGAAGTGGGCGCGCCACTGCCAGGCTGGCAGCCAGGATTGTTCCGCGAAGTGTGCAGAAAATCTTTGCTCAGGTGGGCCGGTTGGCCAGGAAGAACGTCGCCCAGCCCATCCTGAAGGGTGGCCGGGGTCTGGCCGCTGGAGCGCGTAAAGTGGCGAGCCGGACAAGCAAGGGACTCAGGGACACTAAAAACGCTGCTGTCCGGGGTCTGACCACGGCCACTGCCGGACCACGCGCCGCCATGACGGCTGCCCAGCGCAAGGCGGTCCGTTTTCTGGTGCGAGAAACGCCCAACCTCCGCAGGATTGCCCGGCAGACACCTGCGGCCATCCGGGAATTCGTGCAGACACGGGTGACGGCGGCGCGCCGCATGGACCGCCGGTTGCTGACGCGTTTGAAGTTGCAGGTCCGCCGCAGCCCCACCGTCAAACTGGCCCGCACTTTCAAGAATGCGGTGGACACTCTGGGCAACCGGCTGAGCAAAAATGTGCTGGTCAGGGGCAAGGTTGCCCTGGCAGACGGCATTGACGCCCTGAAGGCCCGTGTGGGCCAGAAGGTCAGCCAGACCAGTCTGGCCCGGCACGCCCGCACCTCTGCCACGAAGATGTCCAGCCACCTTGACGACATCGTCGCGCGAAATCCCGATGGACACTTCAGCAAAGCGATCCTGGAGTTCCGTACCAGCGGTACGGCAGTCCGCACCCACCTGAACAAGGTCTGGGGAGAGGCGAGCCAGGGGCTGAACAAGGATCTTTCGCGCCTGCTGGGACGCCATGGGAGTGTGCAGGCCGACTTCAGGAATCTGGCGGAGCAGGGAAACCGGGCCCTGTATGAGCAGGAGGTCGCCGCAGCGCGGACACTGGCGACCGACCGTCTGCGGCGGAAAATCGAGCAGGATACGGAAAGAGCCCTGCTGGCTCAGAGGCCTGTTCCTGGTGTACAGGTCAATATTGAAGCTGTCCGTGAGCAAGCCAGACAGGCTGGACAGAATGCGGTCAATCAAGCGAGTGACCGCCTCACACGGGAGGCCGAGACGTTCGTGGCTCGTCATCCCTCGACGGTGTTGGAAGAGGCGGCGCTCAAGACCCAGGCACTGGAAGAATCGGCTAAGGCCGCAGAGTATTACTTCGGTAAGAATGCTGCCGGTAAAGGGCTGCTGGAAAGAATGGGCCTGGCTCTGACCGCGCCTGCCCGGGCTCCCATCAACGAGCGGCTGGAGAGATACACCAAGATTGCGCAGGCCATGCGCAGCAGTACGCCGCTGGCGTCTACGGCCCTGATCGGCGTGGACACCGTGAATGAGGCCCTTGCAAAAGGCATTCAGACTAACCTGGAAAATCAGCTGAAGGACAAGGTAAGTGATCTCAAGGGCACAGGCACTGAGAAGAAGCCCAAAAAAGCCACAGAGGAAGATGGTTCTGTTCTGGCAAACGTGCTGGACGAGACCCTGAAAGAACTGTTTGCCCCCTACAGCCTTGAAGAAATCGAAAGCGACATTGCCAAGAAGACGAACATGAAAGGCGGCGAGTAATGTTCGGGCTGTTCAACAGGAAAAAGCCGGAGCCGCATCTTCGGAAAGGCGTTGAGATAGGCGAGATGCGGGATAACGCGTTGAGCACCGTAGCCAGGCTGGCGGAACTGGGTGGGGAGATTCATTCATTCCGGCAGACGGAAAGCGACATGGCTGAGGTTCGCTATAAGGATCTGAATATTCAGCTTCCTGTTGTTGGAAATCTGCTGAGTCTTCGACTTCACACCTCCATCGACCAGTGCAATATCCGCCTATGCAACACGGTTTCTGAAAAAGCCTTTGCTTACCGCTGTATTGATCATGTGTGCACTACCTGTGAGGGCGTCCGCGCCTTTTTCGATCCGCTTTCTGGCGCGCTGACTCTTGGGGTGCAGTCGGCTGGCTTCGACGAGCAGTTCCGTGCCGATACCCTGATTGATGTTGCCCTGTTCATGCTGGAAGAAGGCGTGATGGAAGCGCGCAAGTACCTGGGGCTTCCTTTCACGGAGGCAGAACGGCCCCGCGTGACCCAGTGGCAGGGAGGTTTCCATTACGGCGAGGGCTTCAGAACCTTTGCGACCGCGACCGAGGCCTTTGCCCATTTCATGGAAAGGAAGTATCAGTCCCGCGAGGTGACCCGCGACGCGACCTCGATCCTTCTGGAATCCGGGCCAGTGCAATATGACGTCAGGTTCTTCGGTTGGCGTTTCGGGTACATGGTGACCACCGCGACCCGCGGGTTCAAACACGCCTACACGGATGACGAGCGCTATGTGAGTATTCAGGAACGTCTGGCATGCCCAGTACAGTCCAGGGAACCGCACAGCGAGCTGACCTGGAACTTCCGGTCCCCTGAACTTTCGGCCATCGCCTACTTCCAGCCCGACGGCACCTTTGTGCTCGGCGAGTATGGCTTTGGCAATGTCAACACCGACAAGAATGGCACTGTTTTTGAGCGAGTGGCAGGCGCCCAGATGCTGAACGTCAAGTTCATGACATTCCTGGCAGAGGAACTTCCAGATGAACTCTACTCCGATGAATCGAACCGGCCCAATTGAAGGTGAATGTATGACCGAGCAGAAGGCAGTTAAAGTGGCCCGACCCCGTTCCAGGACTGCAGTCGTCAAGGAAGCAGTGTCTCCAATGATTGCCCTGAGAACGATGCTGGAAGCCCATGGATTTTCAGTTCAGGACGACCCAGAAGTGGGACTGTCGTTCATGTTTGAGGGCGGGCAGTATTATCTGCCGTTACAGAGCGGCGATCAGGAGTTCTATCACCTGCTGTTCCCCAACTTCTGGGCGCTGGATTCGGACGAGGAATATGGCCGCGCTTTGTTCGCCTGTGACGCTGTTAACCGGGAGGCGAAGCTGGTTAAGGTCCACACGGCCAAGTCCGATGTGTGGGCTGGTGTTGAAGCCCTGCACGCCTCTCCTGAAGCCTTTATCGCGCAGTTGCCCCGGTACCTTGTGTTGGTGCAGGAAGCGGTCCGGGCCTTTCGTGAAGTAATGCTAGCGGCCCTTGAGGAGATCGAGGTCGCTGCAGGAGTATCCTGAGCGTCACTTCAAGCGGACAGAGGTGGACAGCCACGGACTGACACCCCCTCTGTGGCGGCCCTGAGGCCGTCAGGCACGGACTGACATAGCGGTGACTGCCTCCGCGTCTCATGTCAAGGAGCCATGCCTGTGAACCTCGAACAGCCTGCTGACCATGTTGCCCATTCAACGGCGCCGAAAGGACAGAGCACAACAGATTCGTCCTCCACAGTGGAGGACGACATGCCAGAGAAAGAGGGGCAGCTCCGGACACACAGCACAGTGGCCAATCCTCAGAGCCGCTTTCTGAACCGAGAACTGTCCTGGCTGGCGTTTAACGAACGGGTGCTTGCCGAGGCCCGGGACCGGCGCAACCCGCCACTGGAACGCCTGAAATACGCGGCGATCTGCGGCAGTAACCTCGACGAATTTTTTATGGTTCGCGTTGCCGGGATTCACCGCCAGATCGCGGCCCACGTCAACATTCCCAGTCCTGATGGTCTGCTGCCGCGTGAAACGCTGACGCTGGTGCGCCAGCGTACGCACGGCATGCTACGTGGAATCGAGAAGGCGACCCGCAAGATTCTGCGTGACCTGGCCGACGAGGGAGTGAAGCTGATCCGGGTCAGTGAACTCGGCAAGCAGGCCCGCGCCCAGCTGCGCGAGCATTACCTGACAGAAATCCAGCCGGTCCTGACCCCGCTGATTGTTGATCCCAGCCATCCTTTTCCATACCTCAGCAACCTGAGCCTGAATCTGGCAGTGCTGCTCGACGCCGGGGAGGGCGAAGACCCCGACTTTGCCCGCGTGAAGGTGCCTGTGGGGGTCCTCCCACGAGTGGTCATGGTCGGAGACTCTTTGTTGATGCTCGAGGACGTGATCGCGGCGCACATCGGTGATCTGTTCAAGGGTCGGCAGGTGATTGCCACGTATACCTTCCGCGTTACGCGTAACACCGATTACGAGTTTGAAGAGGAGGAAGCGGAGGACCTGCTGGCCACCATTGAAGATGGCCTGCGTCGGCGGAGGTTCGGGTCCGCCGTGCGTCTGGAAGTCATCCGCGAAACTCCGCAGGAGATCATCACGTTTTTGCAGGCGAAGCTGCGTCTGGCAGCCGAGGATGTTTTTCTGCTGGATGGGCCACTGGGAACGGCCAACCTGATGAACCTGCCGGTTCACCGCCCGGATCTGAACTTTCCTGAATTCACACCAGGAATGCCTGACCTGGACGGAGACGACGAGGATGGCCTCTTCGAGACTCTGCGGCATGGCGACGTGATCCTGCATCACCCCTACGATTCGTTCGCCAACGTCCTGAATTTTGTTGAGGAGGCCAGCCGGGACCCCCAGGTTCTGGCGATTAAACAGACGCTGTACCGGACGGGCGATGACCCCAGGTTGCTGGGAGCCCTGCGCACCGCAGCAGAGAACGGCAAACAGGTGGTTGCGCTGATCGAGCTTAAGGCCCGCTTCGACGAACAGAGCAATATTTCCTGGGCCCGCAAGCTTGAGCATGCCGGGGCGCATGTGGTGTATGGGGTTCCGGGGCTCAAGACCCATGCAAAAGTGACCCTGATCGTGAGGCGTGAAGTCGGCGGGCTGCGCCGCTATGTGCATATCGGCACTGGAAATTACAACCCCAAGACCGCACGCCTCTACACCGACCTCAGCCTGCTCAGCGCCGACGCAGGCCTGGGCGCTGATGTGGCTGAGCTGTTCAACCACCTGACTGGGTATGCCGAGGCGCAGTACGAGCACCTGCTGGTGGCTCCAGATACAGCTCGCCGTGGCTTCGAGGCCTTGCTGGAACGTGAGGCCGACCATGCCCGTGCTGGCCGCGACGCCTGGGCCCGGATCAAGGTGAACTCGCTGACTGACCCGCAGATGATTGAAGCTCTCTACCGTGCGGCAGCAGCCGGGGTAAGAATTGAGCTGGTCCTGCGGGGAGTGTGCTGCCTGCGTCCCGGGGTTCCAGGCCTGTCGGAAACCGTGCGCGTACGCAGTCTGCTGGGCCGCTACCTGGAGCATGCCCGCGTGTATGCCTTCGGTAATGCTGGCAGCCCAGAGGTGTACTTCGGCAGTGCCGACTGGATGAGCCGGAACCTCGACCGACGGGTCGAGGTTGTGGCACCCCTGATGGATGACCGCCACCGTGAGCAGGTCCTGGCCATTATGGACACCGAGTGGGCCGATACCCGCGGTTCCTGGGAGCTGTGTACTGACGGCGAGTACGAAAAGATCATGGGAGACTTCAGTGCACAGGAAGCGTTTGCCAGCGCACGGCATTCACCCTGAGCCGGGTGCAGGTGAGGAGCGAGCCTGGCTTTATGGGGCATGTCAGACAGATGAATCCGGGCAGGGGAGATAGAGGCGAGTCAGGCTTCATTAGAGCCTAAAGCCTGCGGCTTACCGCCTGATGAAGCAATTCAGGGCACAACCTGGTTCACCTTCTGGAAGAAGCGCAAGCCGGGAACTTAGGCTCTTCGTCTCCGCATCATCCTGGGAGGTCAAGACCAGATTCGGCCTTCTGTATCACGCTGTCTGGCCTGCCTGTGCAGCCAAAGTTCAGGGTGCCACTGTGCTTTCCCAAAGTAAAACAAAGGACAGCAGAAACGCCCGGGTGCATGCACCTGGGCGTTTCTGTCTGGTCCCGGCTGGGACCGATGGGGATTATTCCCCCTTGGTTTCGTTGGTTTCGGGAGCGTCGTCCTTCTTGTCGCTGCCCAGACCGAACTGCGCGAACAGGTCGGCGTACACGTCACCCAGCTTGGTGCTGATCTTGCCACCCTGGCTGGCGTCCTTGGCGTTGTAGGCGTAGTCCGCACCGCCGCCACGGCCACCGCGTCCACCGGGGCGCCCGCCACCGCCACCGCTGCTGTAGCGGTCGCTGCGGCTTCCGCCACCCTGGCTGACGAAGTCACGGTTTCCGCCGCCCTGCGTAGGCAGCGGGCCACCGCCCAGGAAGCGGCGACGGCTCAGGCTGGCACGCTGCTCCACAGGATCGATGTTCAGGATGACGGCTTCGATCTCGTCGCCCTTCTTGAACAGATCAGCGGGGTTGTTCACGCGCTGCGTGTCGAGTTCGCTGATGTGAATCAGACCTTCGATGCCCTCTTCAATCTCCATGAACACGCCGAAATCGGTCATGCCGGTGATCTTGCCCTTGACCTGGGTGCCGGGTGGGTAGCGGTCAGGCAGCGCGCTCCAGGGATCGTCGGTGGTCTGACGGATTCCAAGGCTGATGCGGCGGTCCTTCGGGTCTATGCGCAGGATGACGGCCTCGACCTCGTCGCCTTCCTTCATGACTTCGTTGGGGTGACGCACGCGCTTGGTCCAGCTCATTTCGCTGACGTGGACCAGACCTTCCAGACCGCTTTCGAGCTCCACAAAGGCGCCGAAGTTGGTGAGGTTGGTGACCTTGCCGTTGACCTTCTGGCCAATGCTGTAACGCTCGGTGGCGCCTTCCCAGGGGTCCTGGGTCAGTGCCTTCATGCTCAGGTTGATGCGCTCGCGGCCGTCATCGACGTCCAGCACCTGTACCTGAACCTTTTCGCCCACCTTGACCACGTCGCGGGGGTGGTTGAAGCGGCCGTAGGTCAGCTCGCTGCGGTGAACCAGACCGTCGATGCCGCCCAGGTTCACGAACACGCCGAAGTCGGTAATTTCCACGACCTCGCCTTCAAACTGCGCGCCGGCTTCCAGCTGACCAACGGTGGCCTCGCGGGCCTTGGCCTTCTGGGCTTCCATGATCGCGCGGTGGCTGATGATCACGCGGTTCCGCTTGCGGTTGAGCTCGATCAGCTTCACCTGCAGCGGTTTGCCCACGTAGGGGTCGAGATCGTTGACCCGGCGGGTGTCCACCTGGGAGGCGGGCAGGAAGGCACGGATGCCCTCGACCTGCGCGACGAGACCGCCACGCACTTTTTCCAGCACGTCCACCTCGAAGGCTTCGTCGGCTTCCTGCATCTTCTCCAGGACGCGCCAGCCCTTGTCCTGATCGGCGCGCTTCTTGCTCAGCACGATCTGGCTGTTGGGCAGGTCAACGCGCACGACGTACGCCTCGATGGTATCGCCGGCCTTGTACATCTCCTGGGCCTGTTCCAGCGTGACGGGCTCGTCGCCGATCTGGTTGAGGGGAATGACGCCCTCGACCTTGGCGCCGATATCCACGGCAATGCCGTCCTGACCGATGAAGACGATGGTGCCGTCCACGATGTCACCACGGGAGACGCTCTGGTGCTCCTGCGCCGCTTCACTGGCGAGGATGTCCTCCATGGTCATCTCGGGGTACTCGCGCTCCTCGGACTGAGCAGCGGGGGCGGCGACCGGCTTGGTCGTGTCGGTGCCCGTCGTGGGCTGAATCCCGTCCAACTGGGCGGGGGTCTGGGTGTTGTCTTCCATGAACTCCTGTCCTCCTGGCGCGCGGCACTTGGCATACCGCTTCGCCTGCCTGATACCTGCTCGCACGCCACCCCCGGTCTCTCGCTCTGCATGGCCTGGGGTGGCTGCGGCGTGGCAACACCACACTGTAGCACCCTAAGACGAGCAGGGGCAAGGGTAAAGAGCGCGCTGTAAACGCGGTTCATTCCATGTGATGCGGTTTTTGCCCTGAGGCGCGTCGGGGGGGAGGTGTTGACGAGTCCGGGAGGGGCCGCTATACTCCCTCACGCTTCCCCTGTGGAAGCAGTCAGAGTATGCGTTGGGGCATCGTCTAATGGCAGGACGACGGTCTCTGACACCGTTAATCTAGGTTCGAGTCCTAGTGCCCCAGCCAGTCAAGCACCTTCACTTAGCGTGGGGGTGTTTTTCGTTGGTTGACGGCAGCGATGCTTTAGAAAGTAAAGCGTGCCTGTCTGACTTTCGACAAACGTGTGCAGTGGTACGCTTTGCTCATGACAGCGCACACTCCCCAAACGCAGGATTATGACGTCGTAATCGTCGGCGGTGGCCCCGCTGGCCTGACGGCCGCGATCTATACCGGCCGCGCCAGCCTGAGCACCGTAATCCTCGAAAAAGGACTGCCCGGTGGTCAGATCGCTCAGACTGAGGAAGTCGAGAACTACCCGGGCTTTCCGGAGCCGATCCCCGGGATGGAACTTGCCAGCCGTATGCAGCAGCAGGCCGAGAAGTTTGGGGCGCGCATTGAGATGGAAGAAGTGCAGGGGATCACCCGCAACGAGCATGACCCCCACTATCCCTTTACCGTGCAGGGCTACGGAGGCAGCTACCGTGCTAAGGCCGTGATTCTGGCCACAGGCGCCAACCCCAAGCGGCTTGGCATTCCCGGTGAGGAACTGTTCTGGGGCAAGGGCGTGAGCACCTGCGCCACCTGTGACGGATTCTTCTACCGTGGCAAGAAAGTGGTTGTTGTGGGTGGTGGCGACGCGGCCGTCGAAGAAGGCCTGTTCCTGACCAAGTTTGCCGAAGAAGTCACGCTGATTCACCGCCGTGACACCCTGCGCGCCAACAAGGTGGCCCAGGCCCGTGCGTTTTCCAACCCCAAGATGAAGTTCATCTGGGACACCGCCGTTGACGAGATTCAGGGTGAGGATCACGTGACCGGCGTTCGCCTGACCAACCTCAAGACCGGAGAGACCAGCGAGATGAGTACCGACGGGGTTTTCATCTTCATCGGGCATACCCCGAACACGGAGTTTGTCAAGGACACCGTCAAGCTGCGTCCTGACGGCTATGTGGACGTAACCGACGAGATTTACACCAGCGTGCCCATGCTGTTTGCTGCTGGCGACATCAGCGACTACATCTACCGTCAGCTGGCCACCAGCGTCGGTGCCGGCACACGCGCGGCCATGAGCGTGGAACGGTCGCTGGCCGCTTTGGAAGTCGAAACCGAAACCGCTGCTGACTGATTGCTGCCGCTCAGCAAATCTTGAGGAACGCCGCGCCACCATCCGGAGGCCGGCGTTCTTCTCGTATGCTCGGAGCATGCTGCACCTGTCTCCACCGGCCCGCGTCGTACGTAAGGCACGCGGCTACCTGGGCAAGGTGAGCCGCCTGTTACGCAGCCTGCGTGAAACCGACGCCCATCCCGACGATCTCTGGGCTGGAACCTTCCTGACTCCTGAGGAGCGCCGCGTCTACGAAAGCATGGACGCCCGAGACCGGGAGCACGCCTGCCGTGTGGCCCGGCATCTGCTTCGCGACCACCCCGAATCGGACCCGGAAGTCGTGGCCGCTGCGCTGCTACACGACTGCGGCAAGAGCGTGCGGCGCTATTCCCTGATCGAACGGGTACTTGTGGGCCTGATTCCCAACCGGTTTGCCCGGCTGCTGCCTCCGGTAGGAGCCATCGGAATCCGGGCCAGCCACCCCGAACTCGGCGCGAGGCTGCTGGCGCACGCGGGCGCGCGTCCACGGGTGGCGCGGCTTGTGGCGCGGCATCATCACCCGGTTGGAGATCCAGAGGCGACTCTGCTGCATCATTACGACGACCTGGAGTAGAGGATGTGAAGCTGGAAAGGACCTAGGCTGTCTCATTTGATGACGGCCGGAAAGCGTAGTGCGGCCTGAAAGGGAGACAGGCTGTTTCGCCGGAGCTGCTCTGTTGGCCTGACGTCTGTGCAATGACTGGTGTCTGGGAACTGAATAGCCATAAATAACTGAGGCCGCCCCCACAGCTGCGGAGGCGGCCTCGGTTGAGGTCAGTGCTTACTCGTGGTCGTGTGCTCCTGCTGCGTGCGCGTGGCCATGGTCGAGCTCCTCGCTGGTGGCGTCACGCACTGTCAGGACCTTCACATCGAAGTTCAGGGTCATGCCGGCCAGCGGGGGATTGAAGTCCACCGTGACCTTCTCGCCGTCTACCGTCAACACCGTGAAGGGAATGACGCTGCCGTCTTCGGACTGAGCGTAGTAGGTGGCTCCGACTTCGATGTCGTCATCGAAATCTGCGCGGTCGAGTTCGTCGGTGTTGTCCTCGTCACGCTCGCCGTAGCCTTCTTCCGGCTGCACGGTGACCTGCAGGACGTCACCGGCAGTTTTGCCTTCCAGGGCCTTTTCCAGTCCTGGAATAATGTTGCTGTGACCATGCAGGTAGGTCAGGGGCTCGCCGGGTTCGCTCTGGTCGATAACCTCGCCGTCTACGGTGAGCTTGTAATCGAGTTCAACAACCTTGTCCTGGGTGATGTTCATGGCAGTCTCCGTTCCCCGCGCGCCCGGCTAAACCGGGGTGAAAGGTGAGGCCGCGCGGCTGGTGCCTCAGAAGTCTACCCTGTGACCCCGCGCACAGGAGCGCTGCAGGGCCGCCTGCCTTAATCTGCGTCCTTACCAGCCACCTGAAACGACCAGCTCTGACGTCCTTCCGAGGTGTTCAGGCTGACCTGTACCTCAGCCCCGGCAGGGAGAGGATCGCGTGGCAGTTGAACAGCTGCTCCCTGAGAAGCCAGCACTTCACGCCCGGCCTGAGTGTCACCCGGAGAGCTGCCCTGGAACGTCTATGAGGTCAGCAGACACGCAGCCACGGGCTGCCCGTCCACCTTGAGGGCCCCAGCCGACACCGCTACTCCGGGTCCCGCAAGCCGCGCAATCGGCGCCCCGGCAGGTGCACGGTACCGGCAGGCGGGCAGTGGATCCGGCCACTCGTGCCGGGCTGCTTCCCGAAAAGGCGTGACAGTCCCAGGTGCCGGGAAACGAACCGGATACGCGGCCTGTCCGGAAAGCCCCCGCCTCACATCCAGCACCCCGGCTGACTGCATGGTTCCGGCCGGGTCATGGGCCTCGCCGAAGGCAACCTGTTTCAGGCGGGGGTCGAGCAGCTGAGGCAGGTGAAACGGTCCGGTGGCCCAGTACCCCACGGCGCGCTCCGGTCCGGAGTCACGTTGTGACGACACGAAATAGTGGCCATGTGCGCAGGCTTCGCCGGCCGTTGAGTGGTGGGGATTGGCGGGATCCTGGCGGTGCTCGGCACGGTCTGCACGAACCAGATAGCGGGCATGTGCTGAGCACTGCGCGGCCCATTCGTCCTGCCAGCCGACAGGTGGTAACAGGGCCAGGGCCCGGACAGCGTTCAGGCTGACCAGGGCCGCATGTGGTCCCTTCTGCAGTGAAGTGAGAGGGAGGTCGTCGGCAGCTTCCGGCCTGGATGGTGGCGATTGTGGGGGCATGGAGGCCACAGGCCGAGAGACACCGGGGGCCGCCTCTGGATGTCGGGGCGGCGGAGTCTCTGGCGCAGTCTGAACACGCGGTGGCGCCGACCTCACCATGCCCCACGACGCGAAAAAGGTAACATGCCTCAGCCAGCCGGCCCAGCCCATTGCCACCACACCGATCAGAAGAAGTCCTGCTGTCCAGCTCATCGCCCGCAGGGCCCGGCGCCACATGATGTGTTCAGCCTAAGGGGACCGGGCCAGCGCATGGATCATGGCGGCCTCTATGCTGCCTTTATGACCACCACCCACCCGGAAGGCGGGTTTCCCATGTTTGTCAGCGTGCCGCAGGCGCGCGACCTGTTACGTGCCCTGCTGCCGGACCCTGGAACCGAGACCCTGCCCCTGGCCGCAGCGTATGGCCGGACACTGGCCAAAGCACTCGACGCGCGCGTGAGTCATCCGAGCGCCACTGAAAGTGCTCTGGACGGCATTGCCTGCCGGGAGGCAGACACGCTGGCTGCTTTTTCTGAGGCCCTGGTGCGGCTGCGCGTGGTGGGGGAGAGCCGGGCCGGACTGCCGTATTCCGGTGAGGTGCAGTCCGGCGAATGCGTGCGGATCTATACCGGAGCGCCCCTGCCACCTGGTACGGACGCAATCTGCCCGGTTGAACAGCTCGACGACGATGGCCCAGACCATGTGTGCCTGCGCCGCCCGGCCCGCCCGGAAGATGTCCGACATGAGGGGAGTGACTTCTCTGCGGGTGAGGCGGTGATGCCTGCCGGGCTGAGGTTGACGGCCCCAAGACTGGCGCTGGCTGCCGCCCTGGGCCACGCGGAGGTCACAGTCCACCGGGCGCTACGGGTGGCGCTGCTGAGCACCGGCGATGAGGTGGTTGCTCCAGGCGAGCCTCTGGCACGTGGACAGGTTTATGACAGCAACCGGGTGGGGCTGCACGCCATGCTGCGGGAATGCGGCTGTGAAGTGATCCCGCTGGACCACGCGGCAGACACCCCGGCTGCCCTGCAACAGGCCCTGACAGAGGCAGGAGGAGCAGATCTGCTGCTCACCTCCGGCGGAGTCAGTATGGGCCGCTATGACCTGCTGCGCGACCTGCTGATCGGAGAGGGACAGGTGGCATTCTGGAAGGTGCGTATGCGTCCCGGAGGCCCCGCGATTTTGGGTGGCTGGCACGGCCTGCCCATTTTCGGACTTCCCGGCAATCCGGTCAGCAGCCTGGTGGTGTTCCACGTGATCGTGCGCCCGGCCCTGACCGGTCAGCCGCTCCAGATGTTGCGCCTGCGGGCTGCGACAGCCTTCCGGACGCTGCCCGACAAGACTGCATTCTGGCGCGGCGTGATCGACTCCGGAGAGGTCCGGGACTACGGTGCCCAGGGCAGCGGCATGCTGCGCTCTCTCAGCGAGGCCAACGCCCTGGTGGTGGTTCCGGAAGGGCACCCGGTCAATGCTGGCGACGATGTGGATGTGATTCTGCTCTAGCACCTGCTCCTGGAGGGAGGACGTGCTGAGCACTGCAGCACAGCAGGCGCAGCAACGTGGTGGGGCTGTCCCACATCATTGAGAGATCAGGGCTGGGGAATGGTCATGAACTTCCAGGGCGCCGTTGTCATGACAACGACGCCCTGGAAGCAAGCAGGAGAACAAAAGTTCCGGAAGGGGAGCCAATCTGCCGGCGTGCTCCTGAGAAGCCACGAGACGCCAGCTGAGCGACAAGAGGTGCGCTCCTGCTTCCGGTGGCTCCGCCTGTGCAGGACTGTGGCGGCAGGGCCTGGCTGCGACACGTTCACACAGGCAGGAGCACCACGGCCCCACGGCCGGGAACATCGACCTCACCCTGAGCCGCGATCGTGATGATCTGGCCGCTGAGGACATTGCAGTACTTTCCGGGCTGTGCATCGACCGGCAGGCTGGCTGGGGTGGGCGCGCAGTTCATGGCCACGTAAGCGTTGCCTGCGCTGTGCTCACGTGCGAATACCAGATGCTGGCCGCAGGCGTGCGTGACCCGGAAGCCGCCACGTTGTAGGGCCGGGCTGGCGTGGCGCGCAGCAGTCAGCTTACGCGTCAGGTTCAGGGTCACGTGGTCCCAGGTGCCTTCGTTCCACGGAAAAGCCCGCCGGCAGTCCGGGTCAGGTCCGCCAGGAAGGCCGATTTCGTCACCGTAGTACAGGCATGGGGCGCCTACATAGGTCATCAGGAATGTCAGGGCCAGCCGGTGGGCACTGGCGTCCCCGCCCACCGCGCTCAGGTACCGGGCCGTGTCGTGGGAGTCGAGCAGATTCAGCTGTGCCTGCACCACTTCCGGGTGATACATACGCGTCACTTCGGTCATGCGCGCCCCGAAAGCCTCGGCGGTCATCGCGGCAACCAGACCGGTGCCGCTGCGCTCGTTCATGGCATGATCCAGGGTTTCAGCACCAAAAAAAGCCAAGCATGGGCGCGTGAAGTGGTAATTCATGACCCCGTCGAACTGATCGCCAGCCAGCCAGCGGTGGGCGTCGCCCCAGATCTCCCCGACAATGTAGGCTTCGGGGTTCAGGGCCTTGACCCGCCGGCGGAACTCCTGCCAGAAGCTGTCGTCGTCAATCTCGTTGGGCACGTCCAGTCGCCAGCCGTCAATCCCGAAACGGATCCAGTGCTCGGCCACGTCCCACAGGAAATCCCGCACGGCCGCATTGCTGGTGTTGAACTTGGGAAGCGCGCGGTTGCCCCACCACGCCGCGTAGTTGGCCGGACGGGAATCGTCGTACGGGCGCAGCGGCCAGCCTTCAACGTGAAACCAGTCGCGGTAGGCACTGTCCTCGCCCTGTTCCAGCAGGTCGTTGAACTGGAAAAAGCCACGGCTGGCATGGTTGAACACACCGTCAAGCACCACCCGGATACCGCGGGCGTGGGCCGCATCGATCAGCGCCCGGAGCGCCTCGTTGCCCCCCAGCATGGGGTCGACCTGATAGTAGTCATGGGTGTGGTACCGGTGGTTGCTGGCCGACTGAAAGACCGGGCAGAAGTAGATGGCGTTGACGCCCAGACTCTGGATGTAATCCAGCCGCTCCAGTACGCCCCACAGGTCGCCTCCCATGTACTTGTTGAAATGAGGCGTATCTCCCCAGGGCTGCAGGTTGAGTCCGGTGACGCGGCCACTGCGCGCAAAACGGTCCGGGAAGATCTGGTAGAACACGGCGTCCTTCACCCAGTCGGGTGTCAGAGGGTGAGCGTCATGCGTATGGTCCTGCGGGGTC
The DNA here is from genome assembly GCF_000020685.1 of Deinococcus deserti VCD115. Classification (NCBI taxonomy): domain Bacteria; kingdom Thermotogati; phylum Deinococcota; class Deinococci; order Deinococcales; family Deinococcaceae; genus Deinococcus; species Deinococcus deserti. The sequence goes on from NC_012526.1 coordinate 682,822, forward strand.
ATCGGGCGGCAGCATAGCGGGAACGACCTACAGGATTGTCACGGCGCATGTCTGCTCCAGGCAGACAGAAAGTCCCGCGCTTCCTGGGCGCTGCGTACCTCCCCCAGAGCGGCGGCCTCGGCCACGGCCCGGAGCGCCTCTCCGACGCGCGGACCGGGACCCGTATTCAGCAGGGCCATGACCTCCTGGCCGCTCAGCAGAGGTGGCGGCGGTGCAGGCTGCTCCTCCAGGGCCGCCAGCACCCGGTCCATGCCCTGCGCGTAGGCCCGGCGGCTGGCCGGGCTGCTCATAGGTCCACGGGCCGCCTCGCGGTCAGCCAGCATGAGGCTCAGAAGGTCAGGCAACAGCTCGCGCCGCCTGTGAACGAAGCGCCTTGCCTCGCGCTCCGTGGCTGGCAGCGGCACCATATGTGCGCCCACCAGCGCAGCGGCCCGCCGCACGTCCCCGGCTGGCAGTTTCAACCGGGTCAGGACCGCGCTGGTCAGCTCAGCGCCCAACCTGTCATGCCCGTGAAAAGAGGTGCGGCCTGTGTCGGGGTCGGTGGCCCGAGTCCGTGGCTTGCCCACATCGTGCAGCAGGGTGGCCCACCGCAGCGGCAGGTCTGCGTCCGGGCGCCGGGCCAGCAGCTGATGCAGGGCTTCGACACCATGATCGAACACATCCAGGTGATGGAACCCGCCCTGGAGCATTCCGCGCCCTTCGCGCAGTTCAGGCATGGTCAGGCTCAGCAGCCCCAGGTCTTCCAGTCTCTGGATACCCAGTGCTGAGTTCGGATGGGAAAGCAGGGCGTGAAGTTCGTCACGGATCCGCTCTGCGGCCGGCATCGAAAGGCGCCCAGATGCCAGGGCGGTGGTGACCTCGCGCACCGTCCTCTCGGTTTCGGCTTCCAGACGGAACCGCAGGGTGACCTCGAACCGCGCCGCGCGCCATACCCGTAGGGGATCGGCCCACAGGTTGTCTGCTGAAACCATGCGCAGCTGCTTTGTCCGCAGGTCCTGCTGACCCTGGGCTGGATCCAGCACCTGCCGGTCGGCTGTCAGGGCCAGTGCGTTGACAGTGAAATCACGCCGGAGCAGATCCGCCGTGACCTCTGCGGGAAGCGGCACGAAATCATGCTGGATTTCGCCTGGGGCATGTACCCGCCAGTACCCGCGGACCTCATCCAGGGGGAAGACGGCTCCACCGGTTTCCTGGGCAAGCTGCGCCGCAGCCGCGGCCGGGTCCGGCACGGCCCAGTCAAAGTCCTTGGGAGCGACGCCACGAAGCCAGTCACGCGCCGCGCCACCAACCAGCAGCGCGCTGGGTGGGAATGGAGGCAGGGGCGGGCGACGGCGGAACATGGGCCTATGCTAGCGACCCTTTCGTGCTGTCCCGACCTGGAGCCGTTCAAGGCACCGGTACGGCAGGCACCCAAGTCGGCTGGACAGGCTTCCATGCCCGTCTCAAAGCGGTTTACGTTGCGATGGAGCCCAGGGGGAAACAGCAAAGCTTGCCAGATGCGTTTTGCTCTGCTAAGCTTCCCAGCGCTGAGGGGGCTTAGCTCAGCGGGAGAGCATCCGCTTTGCAAGCGGAGGGTCTGGGGTTCGAATCCCCAAGCCTCCACCACAAGCACGATAGAAAAAACACCCGGCATTCACCGGGTGTTTTTTCGTTGTGGGCTGCTTGTGAGGAGTTGCGGGCGAGTAATGCATGCGGGTCTGTTCCGCCCAGGTGTACCTCCCAGGCACCTGATGACGCACACAAGTTGTGGATTGCCTTTCAAGCACCGTCAGGTTCAGGTGCAGGGCTCCGTGGACAAATGGCGGGCTCCTCAATCTGTCCTGTCTGATGGTGCCGGGAAGCGATTATGAAACTGAAGTGGCCTTTGGAAGGCAAGACGGGGCCCGTATGACGATCAGGTGCACGGCTGACCCCTGGACGTACTGACCTTGCTGGCTGGGGCATGAGCGTTTCGTGCGGTGTGATTCCGAGCTTGTGTTGTTGCCCACGCACTGTTCAGCCTGGAGTGGCCGGCGGGTTTATTGCCTGAGTAAATTCACAGAAAGGTACAGCTGGCGAGAACGCTGGACGTGGGGACCGAAAACCTATTTCCCTTAGTTGAACTCAGCCCTGGTCCGCCACACCCGGTAGGGGGGATAGTCCACTCCTGAGCGAGAATTCTTCTTACGGGCCTGCAGGGTGACCGCCACCATCCCTGCAAAATAGGTCAGCGCAGACAGGTCGAATTCCCCTGCCGCATGGGGCTGGGTATCAAGAATGCAGACCGTCCCGATCCGGAAGCCTTCGGTCATGATGGGGACTCCGGCATAAAACCGAAGTTCCGGCTGTCCAATCACGAAGGGATGTGAAGCTGAGCGGGCATCCAGGCGTGTATCCGGAATGATCAGAACATCGTCGGCAGCCAGCGCGTAGCGGCACAGGGACTGAGTGACCGGCATGCTCTGGAGTTCCAGTCCGACGCTGGCCTTGCAGAACTGACGGGTTCCGTCCATGAAATTGACGAGTGCCATGGGCACGGCGTACAGCTGAACGAGCCCTTCGGCAATCAGATCAAAGGACCGTTCTTTGGGCGTATCCATAATGTTCAGGCTGCGGAGCATGCTGACGCGCTGCTCTTCATGGACAGTGGGGTTCGACTTGCGAGACAGCATCCTGGGTTCTCCTCGAGATAGGTGAAGATCAGCGCAGAGAATGTTGCCCTGACTCAGCGTGGCTCTGAAGGTGTAATCAGGATAGTGCTTCCTGTCTGAAATCGTGGCTACATGAATAGCTGTTTATTGCATGCTTGTGCGCTATGAACGAAGTGGCGGCGTACCACGAGCGCGTGCGAGCGGCTCGGGCAGGCAAGTGGACTGTGTGGTCATGACTTAGCACTGAGAAGCTCTGGACTCGGCCCCTTCATTCCTGACTACACGACAGCACAACACCTGGGGGAAGCCGGGTGCTGTGCTGGCTCATCGACCTCCTGGCGTGACGCTTGCCACTCCGTTGGTCAGGGGAAAGTTCAGGGTCGAACGAGAAAAAACCCCACTCCAGGTGGGGTCTTACTACAGTTCACATAGCAGCTTCGCGAAGCACCGGAGAAGACTGAACCTGTGGGTACGAGGAAATATACGAGATGGAACGCCAGGGAATTTCTACATCAACCCCGTCAACATTCGCGGTGAAGGGAAGAGTCGGCAGCTGGGCCTGATTGATGGTTTTGCTGAGCCGGTTTTTCTGCGAGGGAGTCATGTTCAAGGCGATGATGTCGCCGCCGGCTAAGTGCATTTTCACAGTCAGCATAGTCGTGCGGGGAATTTACCCCATTATTCTTTGTCTTATCTTAATGATTGGAATGGTGGGGGCTGATGTTCCCCACGGCCCGGCCATCTGCCTCATATGAGGGTCCTGTGCCAAGCTTGAGACGAACTGCGAAAAGGCGGCAGAGAGCGTATGCAGAGGGAGGGGCAGGAAAGCGCCCAAGGCACTTTCGGGGCAACTGCATTGGCAGAACGGCTCCTCAGAAGCCATCAGATGTGCTGTGTTGCCCTGATGACGCCGTCATCCTGAGTAACGTTCTCGCTGTACTTCCTGGCATCCTCCTGAAGCTCGTGTACGGCATATTGTTGTGCTTCTCCACGTTCACGTCAGGTCTGGTCGAAGCGGACAGATGACAGCCACCCTTGGTGTTGATGTAAACAAATGTGCTGGCGCCCAGGTTTTCGCATTTCTTGGCCCCTGAGTTCTGACCTGAAGGCACCTTCTGTTGGCCAAATTGGGCAGGCGACCTGAGCTGGGCTGGAGCGCTCCTGAAGGCGAATGGACGACGCAGCTAAAGAGCGCTGCAAACGACGTATGTCCGTGCTGCTATGAACGGGACAGCTTTGCACCGGGTGTAAAGGCAGCAGAACAGGAACGGCAATCCCAGGTTTTTAGCAGTTCATCCCGTATGCTGGGCCATAGATGAGTGCCGTGATTCACCTCCAAGCGCTGGGCCTCACCGAGTATGAGGCCCGTGCCTACACCGCCTTGCTGGCCCTGGGACGTGCGGTGCCGGCCCGCGTGGCTCGCCAGGCCGGCATTCCCCGCCCGAAGATCTACGAGACGCTCGAGCGTCTGGAAGGCCGCGGCCTGGCAGCCAAGGTGGGCCAGAACCCCCTGGAGTACGCTCCCCTGAGTGCCCGCGAGTACCTCGCCCGTGCCCGGCGTTCCTTCGACGACCGCTTGGGCGCCCTGGACCGTGACCTGTCACGGCTGGCGCCCGATCCGGCGCCTGAAGCGGTGTACCACCTGTACGGGGAGGCCGCTATCCGCAGCCTGTGCGAGGACCTGACGCTCAATGCACGGCAGCATATTTACATGGCTGGAGAACCGGCCCTGGCCGACATGCTCGAGCGCCTGACACCCAGAGGCGTCACGCTTCACCGGACCCACCTGACCAATCTGCCTGCCATCGCAGCACATGGACAGCGGGCCTTTCTGCTGGCCCGTGACGGCGAGGCCGCACTAATTGCCCACTTTATCGAGGAGGGCGGTGCTGGCGAGGCGCATGGGGTTCACACCCATAATCCCGTGATTATTCATCTGATTGAGGGTTATGTGGACCTGGCCTCTCAGCACCTGGCCGTCCCCCGTTGACAACACTGAAAGTCGCTGGTAACCTAGCTGAGCCTTGAAAGAGGCGCACCAGAAAAAGGGGCTGTGGCGCAGTTGGGAGCGCGTCTGAATGGCATTCAGAAGGTCAGGGGTTCGAATCCCCTCAGCTCCACCAAGTGAAGCCCCGGGTCAAACCGGGGCAACTTATATGGCGATGTAGCTCAGCTGGTTAGAGCGAACGACTCATAATCGTTAGGTCCGCGGTTCAAGTCCGCGCATCGCCACCAACCGAGGAACCCCGCTTCTTGCGGGGTTTTTTCGTGTAACGACAAAGCACAGAGGCCGCTGGTTCTATATCAGCGGCCTCATAACCTGCTCCTTCAGTACTGACGTCCAAAAATCACGCGCTTGCCGTATGCGCTGGGCTGACCACACTTCACGCACTGGCCCTCGCCCTGCTCATTGAAGAATTCGGCGTCGTCCAGAGGCACGTTACGGGTAGTCGCCTTGGTGTCGTCCTTGATGGCTTTCTCGCATTCCGGCTGGGCGCAGTGATAGGCGCGTACCCAGTTGCCCGCCTCAATGGCTTCCTGGAAGGCGTCGTATGTATCGGCCGGCAGGGTGTGTTCAAGCATGAAGCTGGTGGCGCGCTCCAGCAGCCAGTCATGGATGCCGTCCAGGCGCGCGGTCATACCAGAGACGGCTTCCGCGCGCTCCAGAGTTTCCTTCTCCTCGCTGTTGCGCCCCTTAACCACGACCACGCCCTGTTCCAGGTCGCGCGGCCCCAGTTCGATGCGCACGGGCACGCCCTTGAGTTCCCAGTCGTTGTACTTGAACCCGTTGGTCACACCGTCGCGCTTGTCCACCTTCACGCGCAGGCCCAGCGCACGCAGCTCCCCGGCCAGCTGCTCGGCTTCCTGGACCATGGCGTCAAAGTTGTCCTTGCGGCCCACGGGAATCACGACCACCTGAATGGGTGCGATGCGGGGGGGCATGATCAGGCCGAAATCGTCACCGTGCGTCATGATGATCGCCCCGATGATGCGGCTGGAAATGGCCCAGGAGGTGGTGTGCGCGTACTCTTCCTTCTGCTCGCGGGTCTGGAATTTTACGTCGAAGGCCCGGCTGAAGTTCTGGCCCAGGTAGTGTGAGGTTCCCGACTGCAGCGCCTTGCCGTCGCGCATCATGCCTTCGATGGAGTAGGTGGCGACCGCACCGGCAAAGCGCTCACTGGCCGTTTTCTCGCCGCGGACCACGGGCAGGGCCAGCACGTCACGGCAGAACTCGTGGTAGATGTCGAGCATCTGCCGGACTTCGCCGCGCGCTTCGGGCTCATCGGCGTGTGCGGTGTGGCCCTCGTGCCAGAAGAACTCGCTGGTGCGCAAAAATGCCTTGGTGCGCAGCTCGGCGCGGAACACACTGCCCCATTGGTAGTGCAAGAAGGGCAGGTCGCGGTAGCTGTTGAGCCAGCCGCTCCACATGTGCCCGATGATGGTCTCACTGGTGGGGCGCATCACGTAAGGCTCGGCCAGTTCCTCGGTGCCGATTTTGCTGACCGTGAAGAGTTCAGGTGCGAAGCCCTCGACGTGGTCTGCCTCTTTCATGATGAAGCCCATGGGGATCAGGGTGGGGAAGACCAGCGACTCGTGCCCGGTCGCTTTGAAGCGGTCGTCGAGCCAGCGCACGATGTTCTCCCATAGCGCCGAGCCGTACGGCCGCACGACCATGGCGCCCGCCACGGGGCTGTTGTCGGCCAGATCGGCCTTTTTCACGACTTCGTTGTACCAGTCGTTGAAATCCACGCTCTGGGGCGTCACGCCGTACTGGGCAGCCTTGCCCTGCGCCCCCTTGTTGTCCTTTTTCCCGCCGTCTTGAGTCATGCCCGGCAGGATAGCCCTGCCGTGACGCCCGGGGCTATGGGCCAAACCTGGCACCGGGTGCTAGGCCGGGTGGACGATAGCGGCTGTGGGGCGTGGTGGCTGCACAATGAACCCCATGTCTGTTCCTGCGCTGGCTCCGCTGGTGGCTGCCCGCCTGATGGAAGTGCCTGGTGTGCGGGGCGTAGCCTTGGGTGGTTCCCATGTCACTGGCACCGCTGTGACTGGCTCCGACATAGACCTGTGCCTGGCCTATGACGTCCGCCACCCCTTTGACCTGCACGCCTTGAACGCCCTGTGCCAGGAACTGGACGATACCGGCGAGGCCCAGGCGAGTGTTCCGGGTGGTTGGGGACCCTGGGTCAATGGGGGCGCCTGGCTAACCGTACAGGGGCAGCGGGTGGATGTGATCTACCGAGAGGTGGGCCGCGTGGCGCGCAGCGTGCAGGATGCCTGCGCCGGGCGCGTCGAACTGTATACCCAGATTGGTCACCCACACGGCATCCACGCGCATCATTACGCAGCCGAACTTGCCTCGTGCCAGCTGCTGCACGATCCATCAGGCGAACTTGCGCGGCTCCAGACTCAGGTGAGGGTCTATCCGGCGGCTCTGGCCTCTGCCCTGGAGGCGCATTACGGCTGGCAGCCCGGCTTCTGGCTGGACGCGGCTGACAAGGGCATGCGTCGCGGCGACCGGCATTACGCCCAGGGCTGTGTGTATCAGGCCTTGATGGCCATGGTGCAGGTCGTCTGTGCGCGCCACCGGGTCTGGCTGCTCAATGAAAAAGGTGCGCTGCTCCGGGCGGGGTCGCTTCCTGCTGCGCCTGACGACTTCACGCGCAGAGCCCTTGGGGCATTGACCACGGCAGATACAGCTGACCTGCGCGCCCTTGCTGCAGAGATGGCTGAAGCCCGATAAAGCCGGAGAGCGAACAACTTTCTTATAATCACAAGGCTTGGCCTTGGAAACGGTTCCAGCTGATCAAACTGACTTATTCTAGAAGGCATGTTGCACACGGAACTGGCCTCGCGGTTGCGCACCGCCTTTGACGACGACCGTGACGCGGGTACCTTTCTGCTGCGTCTCGAACGCTATGGCGCCGATCTGGTCGAGAGCCTGGAGCAGGTCTACGGTGATCAGGCCCCCGCGCTGCTCGACGGGCTGATTGAAGTTATGTTGCATGCGTTTCATAACCGGCCAGCGGACCTGCGCCGCCTTGACGAGGCTCGGCTGCTGCGTCCGGACTGGCTGCAGAGCCCGGACATGATCGGCTATGTGGCCTACACGGACCGTTTCGCCGGAGACCTGCAGGGGGTACGCGGCAAGCTCGACTATCTGCGTGGCCTGAGTGTGAAGTATCTGCACCTGATGCCGCTGCTCAAGCCCCGTGACGGCGAGAATGACGGAGGCTATGCCGTGCAGGACTACCGCTCGGTGCGGTCTGACCTGGGCAGCATGGACGACCTCTCGGCGCTGGCCCGCGACCTGCGGGGCCAGGGAATCAGCCTGGTGCTGGACCTGGTGCTCAACCATGTGGCCCGTGAACACGAATGGGCCGAGAAAGCGCGTGCCGGTGATCCCCACTACAAGGCGTACTTCCATATCTACCCTGACCGCACCCAACCTGACGCTTTTGAGGCCACGCTGCCGGAAGTCTTTCCGGACTTCGCCCCCGGAAACTTCACCTGGGACGAGGCGGCCGGCGGCTGGGTGTGGACCACCTTCAACACCTATCAGTGGGACGTGAACTGGTCAAACCCGGACGTGTTCCGTGAGTTCCTGGACATCATCCTGTACCTGGCCAACCGGGGTGTAGAAGTGTTCCGCCTCGACGCCATCGCCTTTATCTGGAAGCGGCTGGGGACCGACAGTCAGAACCAGCCGGAAGTGCACTGGCTGACCCGCGCCCTGCGCGCTGCTACCCGCATCGTGGCGCCCGCCGTGGCTTTCAAGGCCGAGGCCATCGTGGCTCCCGCGCAGCTGATTCATTACCTGGGCAGCCGGGCGCACCACGGCAAGGTCAGCGACATGGCCTACCACAACAGCCTGATGGTGCAGCTGTGGAGCAGCCTCGCCTCACGCGATACCACGCTGTTCCGGGAGGCCCTGCAGGCCTTTCCTCCCAAACCCGCCACTGCCACTTGGGGCCTATACGCCCGGTGCCACGACGACATTGGCTGGGCCATCAGCGATGAGGACGCCACCCGCGCCGGCCTGGACGGAGACGCGCACCGCCGCTTTCTGAGCGACTTTTACAGCGGCACCTTCCCGGGCACTTTTGCGCGCGGCATGGTGTTTCAGTACAACCCGGCCACCGGCGACCGGCGCATCAGTGGCATGGCGGCCAGTCTCGCCGGACTGGAAGCGGCGCTGGAGACCGGGGACGAGGTCGGTATCAGCACTTCCATTGCCCGCCTGCGGATGCTGCACGCCGTGGTGCTGGGCTTTGGAGGCGTACCGCTGGTGTACATGGGGGACGAACTGGCCATGCTCAACGACTACAGTTTCGAGTGGGTGCCCGAGCATGCCGCCGACAACCGCTGGGTGCACCGCCCGCTGATGGACTGGGCCCTGGCCGAGCAGGCCCGGGACGACGTCAACAGCCCGGCCGGGCGCATGTATGCCTGGCTGCAGAAGCTGGTGCAGGCGCGTGCTGCAACGCCCCATCTGCATGCCAGCGTGGAAAGCCGGGCCGTTCACAGCCCAGACAACCGCGTGCTGCTGCTGCGCCGCGACCACCCCATGGGAGTCATGCTGGGGGTCTACAACTTCAGCCATGAGGACGTGAGCTTCCCCACCTGGGCTCTGCGGGAGCACCTGGGTGAGCAGGCCGAGGACCGCCTGAGTGGCGGGCGCCTGACGTTCGCGCGCCCCACACTGCGCTTGGAGCCCTACCGGGCGATGTGGCTCACCGAACTCTGAGGTATCAGCGCTGAGGGCCGGGTGGAGCAGCCGAGCCTCCTGGCCTTGACCTGGAGCCCTCTACACGCGTACAATTCCTGCTTGGTCAAGTGGGGCAGGGCGACCAACAGCCTCCCGGAGGCGGCCCGCACCCCAGACAGAAGCCGCCACAGGCGTGTGACTGGACTACGAAGGAGGGCTCCATGCCCAAGATGAAGACTCTGAAAAGCGCCTCGCGCCGGATCAAGATCACCGGCACAGGCAAGGTTATGGCGTTCAAGAGTGGTAAACGCCACCAGAACACCGGCAAGAGCGGCGACGAGATCCGTGGCAAGGGCAAGGGCTTCGTGCTCGCCAAGAGCGAATGGGCTCGCATGAAACTCATGCTGCCGAAGGGGAAGTGAGATAGATGCCACGCGTTAAGACCGGCACCGTCCGTCGTCGTCGTCACAAGAAGGTCCTGAAGCGCGCCAAGGGCTTCGAGGGCAGCCGCAGCAAGCAGTACCGCAACGCCTTCCAGACGCTGCTGAACGCTGCAACCTACGAGTACCGCGATCGCCGCAACAAGAAGCGTGACTTCCGTCGCCTGTGGGTTCAGCGTATCAACGCTGGCGCTCGCCTTCACGGCATGAACTACAGCACCTTTATCGGTGGCCTGAAGCGTGCTGGTGTGGACCTCAACCGTAAGGTGCTGGCCGACATCGCCGCGCGCGAGCCCGAGGCTTTCAAGGCCCTGGTAGACGCTGCCAAGAACGGCAAGTAAGCCCGGACTACAAGTTTTTCAGGCCGTCCCACTCGTGGGACGGCTTTTTTCAGTCCTGTGCGCTGCTGTTTATGTTACTCGCATACAGCAAAAAACCAGGACGCCCGGCGCCCTGGTCTTCACGCAGCCTCAGGGCTCGAAGGTGTCCTGGAAGGCATACCGGTCCCCGCGCACCCAGTAGTTGACATAACTGGCGCGCTTCTGGCCGCTGAAGGTGGTGCGGCGCAGCAGGAACGCGGCGGTGCCCAGAGGAACGCGGAGCAGATCAGCCTCCTCCTGGCGCAGGTTCACGGCTTCCAGATTCTGTTCCACGCGGGCCAGCGGAACGCCCAGACTGACCATGGTTTCATGGATGCTCTCGGTGCTGAGATTATGGTCCAGCAGGGTAGGCACCAGCGCCGCATTGATATAGCGCTTTTCGATGACCAGCGCCTCGTCTCCAGCCATGCGCAGGCGGTGAATGAAAATTACCGGATCGCCAGGCTGAATCTGCAGCACGATGGCAATTTCCGGTGTGGCTTCAATCTCCATGGCGCGCAGCACGGTCGTGCGGTGCTCAGGGTGACGGGCCCATTCCTTGAACGGACGCACCCGGAACATCCCCTGGCGGAAGCGTTTGCCGGTTGGAAACGTGCCTGCGCCCTGCACGCGGTAGACATAGCCTTCGCGTTCCAGCTCGTCAATGGCACGCCGGGCTGTCATGCGTGAAACTTCAAACTCCCGGGCAAGCTGAGGTTCGCTGGGCAGCGGTAACCCTTCGGTGTAATGCCCGCCAAGCAGGCGGTCTTTCAAGGTGGTCTTGATGAGCGGGTACTTCGCCATGCATCCCTCCAAACGGTCCCGCTGGCGGGCGGGAGCCGCTGTAGGCTCATCTTAGGGTTTTGTGTACGCTGCACACAAGCTGACGAACGCTGTCTCCGGGTGCGAGACAACGGGAACGCCACGAAAAGGCCCTGAATTTGGTGAAAAAAGTTTAACCGTCCTGTCCACACAGGGGTAATGGAAATCTAGATAGCGCAGTGCTGCGGGGTAGTCAGCCACCGATGTACGACATTTCCACCTTGCTTTGGCGGGTTTGTTCCCCCCGCTCCTCGCTGTAGCGGTCGCTCCGGCCAGACCATACTCCTGTGAGGAGGCCCATCAATTGCTCGTCGGTAGCGCCGGCGCGCAGGGGCGCACGCAGATCAGTACCTGCGGAGGCAAACAGGCAGGTGTACAGCGCCCCAACTGCCGAGAGCCGTGCCCGGGAGCAGTCGCCACAGAAGGGAGCTGTCACAGAAGAAATCAGCCCCACCTCGTGGCCCTGTGCGTCGCGGTGACGGGCGGCCACCTCACCGCGGTAGTCCGGGCTCAGAGAATCGAAGACCGACGTCTCACTCCCTTCGCTGAGACGAGCGAGGACCTCACTGGACGGCACCACACTGTCCATGTTCCAGCCGTTGTGGTTGCCCACATCCATAAATTCAATGAACCGCACCGGCGCCTGGGCGCGCAGGGCCAGCCACAATTCACGCAGGCCCTGATCGTTGACGCCACGCTGCACTACCGTATTGATCTTCACGCCCAGCCCTGCCTGCAGCGCCGCTTCAATGCCGTCGAGTACCTGCTGTGGGTGAACGCCCAGGCCGTTCATCTGACCAAACACATCAGGATCCAGGCTATCGAGGCTGACGGTGACGCGGCGCAGTCCGGCAGACTTGAGCTCCCGGGCCAGGCGGGGAAGCAGCAGACCGTTGGTGGTCATGGCCAGATCCTCTACGCCCTCAAGTCTCGCGAGGCGAGCGATCAGGTCGCTCAGGTCGCGTCTTAGCGTCGGTTCTCCGCCTGTCAGGCGCAACTTACGTACACCTAGTATCAGAAAGAGCCGCGTGAGCCGCTCGATTTCCTCGAAGCTCAGTAACTCTGACCGGGGTACAAACGCGTAATCGGGACCAAACACCGAGGCTGGCATGCAGTACGTGCAGCGCAGATTGCAGCGGTCCGTCACGCTGATGCGCAGGTCACGTAGGGGTCGTCCCAGTTGGTCCACCAGCATGGGCCGCAGCATACGCTCTTCGCCAGGAACACACCGTGACACGTGGGTGGTCGCCTTCAGCTATCTAGGCGTCTCTGCGTCCGGAACGCAAATGTTGAACCGGGTTTATTGATTTTGTGTGGAACCGCTTCTACTCTGCACCTAGCCCAATTCTCAGTCCGCTCTGCTCACTCGTCCTGACAGATTCCCGTCTGTCCCCGCGCCCTCATTCAGTTGCCCCGTCCTGGAGGTTTGTATGACCATGTCCCGAGCGCCCGCAAGTTCCCCGCCCCATGTCCGCAACGCCGCGTATAAGCAGCTCGTAGCGCAACGGACCCGCTTTACCATCACCATGACGCTGACCTTCCTGGTGCTGTATTTTCTGCTGCCCGTGCTGGCCGGCTACAACAAGCCTCTGATGGCTCAGAAAGTGTTTGGCAACGTGACATTCGGTTACGTTCTGGCGTTCCTGGAATTCGTGATGGGCTGGGTTATGGCCTATATCTACGTGGTCAAGGCGCGCACCTTTGACCGCCTTGCCCTGGAGGCACAGCAATGACCCTTCTCCTCGCGGCCATCATCGTGGCCATTACCCTGGGCGTCACCTTCTGGGCCAGCGGGCGCAACACCAGCGCCTCTGATTTCTACGTGGCCGGTGGCCGCATCAGCGCCACCCAGAACGGGATCGCCATTGCCGGGGATTACATGAGCGCCGCCAGCTTCCTGGGCATTACTGGCCTGATTGCCCTCAACGGCTATGACGGCTTCATGTACTCGGTGGGCTGGTTTATCGCGTACCTCACTGTGCTGTTCATCGTGGCCGAGCCGCTGCGCAACCTGGGCAAGTACACCCTGGCTGACATGCTGGTCTACCGCCTCAAGGACCCCAAGGTCCGCTTCTATGCCGCGCTCTCGACCATTACGGTCAGCACCTTTTACATGATCGCGCAGGTCGTGGGCGCAGGCAGCCTGATCAGCTTGCTGTCTGGTGGTGTCCTGAAGGCAGAGGTTGCCATTCCGCTGGTCGGTATCCTAATGATCATCTACGTCGTGGTCGGCGGCATGCTGGCCACCACCTGGGTACAGATCATCAAGGCCATCCTGCTGATGTTCGCCACCATCGTGATGACCTTGTTCATCCTGGCGCGTTTCGGGTTTTCGTTCAGCGAGCTGCTGGGCCAGGTCGAGGCCCGCAACGGCGTGGAATATCTCGGTGCCGGCGTGAAGTACAAAAACCCGCTGGATCTGATCAGCCTGTGCCTGGCGCTGGTGCTGGGTACCGCCGGTCTGCCGCACATTCTGGTGCGCTTCTTCACCGTGCCTACCGCTCAGGACGCACGCAAGAGCGTTGTGTGGGCCATGATTCTGATCGGCGCGTTCTACGTGATGACCGCCTTCATGGGCAACGCTGCCAACGTGCTGGTGGGCAAGGACCGCATCATCGAGGCCAACGCCGCAGGCAACATGGCCGCGCCTATGCTCGCGCAGTATCTGTTCGGCGGACCTGGCACGACTGGCGGGGAGTTCGGACTGGCCTTCGTGACGGCTGTGGCGTTCGCAACCATTCTGGCAGTGGTGGCCGGTCTGACCATTGCCGCGAGCACCAGCTTCACGCACGACATTTACAACGGCGTGATGCGCGGCGGACAGGCCACTGAGGCCCAGCAGTTCCGGGTGGCACGTATGGCTACCGTGGCAGTGGGTATCGTGGCGATTCTGCTGGGCCTGCTGGCCAAAAACCAGAACGTGGCCTTCCTGGTGGCCCTGGCATTCGCGATTGCCGCCAGTGCCAACCTGCCGGTCATCCTGTTCACGCTGTTCTGGCGCCGCTTTAATGCCAACGGCGCGGTGTGGGGCATTGTGGGTGGTCTGGCAGTTACGCTGGCACTCATTGCCATCAGCCCCAACATCATGGGCGTTGACCCGCCTGAGAAGACCACGGGCCGCCACGTGATTCAGGCCCCGGCAATCTTCCCGCTGGAAAATCCCGGCATCATCAGTATTCCTGCCGGATTTGCGCTGGCTGTGCTGGGCACCCTGCTGGGCCGCCGCCGCGAGGAAGACGAACGTTCCTTCGAGGAAATGCAGTACCGCGCCTACACCGGCGCAGGCATGGATGGTACCGTCGCCGCACACGACTGAGTCGTCTCTAGCATCTGGCCCCCGGCAATCTGCCGGGGGTTTTTTCTGCCAGCATGCCTCATGGGCCGCCTGCAACGATTTCTCCGCTATGAATTTGCCCCCTGGCCAGATCAGGAACTTCTGGCGGCTGCCGCATTCCACCGCCCGGTGATCGTTCGTGTGCAGCAGCACTTTCATTCGAGTGTCGCTCTGGAAGTAGATCTGCGGGATGCTGACGCCGGAGAACTGACGCAGACCCTGCGGCTGAGCTGGCAGGCCTTCGAGACGGAAATCTACGCGCTCGAAAGTTACAACGAGTTCTACTCCGGTCCCTATGCTCAGACTTACAGCTGGAAACCGGACAATCCCCGGCGTTTCCTGCACGAAATCGTCAATGAATCGGACCCCTGGATTGAGGAACTTCTGGCCGACAACTCGCATAACGGGGTCTTTCCTATGAGTGGCACGCCCGTCATGGCGCGGCAGGAGACGCTCGCCAGGAATTCGTCCTGGCCACCTCCCACAGGACGTTTCTTCAGGCGGGACGCCCCTCTGGGCAGCGACGGACGACATGTTGTAGGTACGGCACGACAGGCACAACACGAAGTGAAACGGTTTAATGGGCACCTTGAGCAGATGTGGCTGAATATGGTTAACCGCCCCCGGTACCGGCACCTGTTTATCGCCTCGGACACGCATATGCTGGAAGTCCTGTGCGGTGACCTGCCCACCTGGACCTGGATCAGTGCCTGATCAGCTGAACAGGCCAAATGGCCGCCTGTGCCCACTGAGCCGGATCAGATCCTGCAGGGTGTCTGCCCGCCCCTGCGTTTCGAGCTCATGCGCCAGCACCAGGAACACCTGAGCTGTGATCAGGGCGTCGGCCAGAGCGTCATGTTCGCCGTAGACCTCCACGCCAAAACGGCGGGCCAGCGCTGAAAGGGTGTAGGCGTCACGCCGGGCAGTGGCAGTGCTTTGCCGGTCCAGGGCCAGGGCCAGCATCAGGGTGTCCAGGGTGGCCGCTGGGCGCAGGCCCCAGCGCTTCAGGAATCCGAGCTCCAGGGCTGCGTAATGGGCCACCAGGACCCGGCCCTGTAGCCGTGCTCCCAGTTCCAGCCTGACTGTGGAGATGGCGGGCGCCTCCTGCAGCAGTTCATAACTCAGGCCGTGAATGGCCACAGTGTCTGCCCGAAAGGGCCGGGTAGGCCGCACCCACTGCGCCCACGCGCCGCCCAGGTCCACCGCTCCGGCGTCCAGCGGTGCCAGTCCAACCTGGATGACCTCGTCGTGCGCTGGATTCATGCCGGTGCTCTCGAAATCAAGAGCCACCAGTGAAGCTTCGAGCCAGGACCGCCCGGGTGCCACCATGTCAGGGGCCGCCGACCTGTGCAGCCAGCGTGGCGTGCACCCGGGCAATCAACTTGAAAACCTCACGCAGATGGACCTCCTGCGGGCCACTCAGGCTGTGCAGCGGCAGTCGCTGGCTGAGGGCCTGCCCGGCGCTGAGCTGCGCCACCTGCAGTTCCAGGCGCAGGTCCATGAGGTAACTGTAGGCTGCGCGCAGGTCAGCGCAGGTGTCGGGATGGAGCAGGCGGTCCTGACCGGGCTCACGGAGCCGCACAAAGGTGCTGGCTCCCGCTTCGCCGGTAGACAGAGCCTGCAGGCGGGCCAGATCGACAATCAGGGCCAGCCCCTGGGTCTTGAGGTCCAGCGTGTCGCCAGGCCCGGCACGAATACGCTGGCGGAAGCCCAGCGGCGGACGGTGACTGGCGGCCAGGCGGGTGAGGTGCGCCAGAAAGAGCGGATGCTGCCGGGCACTCAGACGGACGTTGCGCGCTTCGCGGACATCCAGATCTCCGGCCACCACGCGTGGGTCGAAGAAGATGGTGACGTTCAGCAGGGCCTGGGGCTCGGGAGTGCGGAACCACTGGCGCATCTGCGCGGCGTAAGCCTCGCGGGTCAGCAGGTGCCGGCTGGCCATTACGCCCCCGCTGCACCCTGGCAGCCCGGCGCGTTCCAGCAGTGTCTCGACCCGCTGTGCCAGCGCCTCGAAGTAGGGGCGGTGCGTCTCGCGCTCGATGAGCAGCTGGTGGTCCTGGTCCGGGTTCAGGCCACTTTCGCGCCGGGCGATGGAGCCCAGCAGCACCCAGGCGTAGGGTCCTGGCGGCGGACCCAGCGCTCCTTCGGCCAGCGCGATGGCACGGCGGTACAGCGCGTCGTAGGCGTAGCTGCTGATGCGGGCAATCTGTTCGGCCCGCTGACCACTGATGCGCATCTGTGCGGCGTGCTCCTGGATGCCGTGGGCACGTGCGACCAGTGCGTCTTCATCGGGGGCGTCGAGCAGGTCCTGCACCAGAAACCCCACTCCGCGCGTCTGAAGCCGCAGCAGCTGCGCGGTACCGACCATGCCGACCAGCTGCGGGCCACGCATCAGAGGCAGGTGCCGGATGTTGTGACGGAACATCAGATTCAGCGCTGAAAGGGCCGTGACGTTGTCAGGCGCGGTCAGGGCCGGGGCACTCATGACCTCGCGCACGGGTGTGGTTGGAGGCAGGCCGTCGGCCAGCACCCGGTTGCGCAGGTCCTTGTCGGTCAGGATGCCAAAAAAGCCTTCCAGAGGCACCATCACGCTGCTGACGCGCTCGTCGCGCATGCGGGCGGCCGCCTGCTGGACCGTGGCGTCCGGAGCCACCAGCTGGGGCGGCACCATCAGGTCATGCACCACGAAACTTTCCAGGTCCAGACCAGCGTCGGCGGCGCGCAGCCGTGCCGAGAGCTCGGAAGTCAGGAACTCGTGCAGGGCCGGATGGCTCAGCCACCGCTCTGCCTGCTCCGGTGGCAGGACGTAAAGCCAGCTGTCGGTGGTCGCCTGGGCCGTGCCTGTGCGCACCCCGCCGCCCAGCGTATCTCCGGGCCCGTAGTGTTCGCCGCCCAGGTCCAGCTCTCCGCGCCGCACGATGAATACACCTCCGGTCACATCTGTGCTGGCACCGCGTGGCAGGAATCTGACCTGGAGACTGGCTACCAGTGCGTGCAGATCGGCCGCGTCCAGCGTGCCATAGGGTGGATATGCCCGTAAAAAGCGTTCGTGGTCGTGCAGCCCGACCTGACTGGCGTGTCCAAGCATGGGTGACCTCCGTGCGGGAAGGGGAGAACAATTGCCTCAGGGTAAGCCACACCGGCAAGAGGTGCCGACCTGTACAGGCAGCTCCGGTGTGGCAGCCGGAAAGCTGAGCAGAATTTTGTGCGTCTGCGATGTACTTTTGCTGGTTCTGCCCGCTGTGGACTTTGAACCGGGTTCAGTACCCCTCTGGTAACGACATCCGCGGAGCTTTGCCGGAGGCGTAAAATCTCAGCCATACCCCAGCGTGATCATCTCGCGTCCTGCGCCTGCCAGGTCCTACCTTGTTTTTCCGGAGGTCATCCTATGCCCCATACCAATTCCCACGATCACATCGACGCGATGCTGCACGAGACCCGCGTCATTGCCCCCAGCGAAGAATTCCAGGCGCGCGCGCGCGTTACTCGTGAGGAGTACGAGCGGCGTTACCGCCAGAGTCTGGAGCAGCCCGACCAGTTCTGGAGCGAGGTTGCCGGTGAACTGCACTGGACGAAGCCCTGGGAGCAGGTGCTCGACTGGCAGGAGCCGCATGCCCAGTGGTTCGTGGGGGGCCAGACCAACGTGGCCTACAACGCACTGGACCGCAACGTGCAGCGTGGGCTGGGCGACAAGCGCGCCATTGTCTGGGAAGGGGAGGACGGAGAGGTTCGCACCTACACCTATGCCGAACTGCTGCGCGAGGTCAAGAGGGCAGCCAACGTCCTGCTGGCCCTGGGCGTGCAGCCCGGTGACCGGGTCACCCTGTACATGCCCCTGATTCCCGAGGCGGCAGTCGCCATGCTGGCCTGCGCCCGGATCGGCGCGGTGCACAGCGTGGTGTTCGGTGGCTTCTCAGTCTCGGCGCTATCGGACCGCATCAACGATGCCCAGAGCAAGGTGCTGATTACGGCAGACGCAGGCTACCGCCGTGGACAGCCGGTTCCATTGAAGAAAAATGCCGATGTGGCTGCGCAGAACACCCCCACCCTGGAAAAAATGCTGGTGGTCCGCCGGGCTGGAGTCGAGGTTGCCTGGGAGCCAGAGCGCGACGTCTGGTGGCACGAGGCTATCGAGGCTGCCAGCGACGAGCACGAGGCTGCGCCCCTGGACAGCGAGCACCCGCTGTTTATCCTGTACACCTCAGGCAGCACCGGCAAACCCAAAGGCGTGCAGCACACGACCGGCGGCTACATGGTGGGCACCTACCTGACCACCCAGACGGTCTTTGACCTGCGTGACGACGACGTCTACTGGTGCACCGCCGACGTCGGCTGGATCACCGGGCACAGCTACAGCGTCTATGGGCCGCTGCTGAACGGCGCGACCGTGGTGATGTACGAGGGCGCACCCAACCAGCCGGACTGGGGCCGCTTCTGGAGCCTGATCGAAAAGCACCGGGTGACCATCCTGTACACCGCGCCCACCGCCATCCGGGCCTTTATGCAGCATGGCGATGAAATTCCGGGTCGCTACGACCTGAGCAGCCTGCGTCTGCTGGGCTCGGTGGGCGAACCGATCAACCCCGAGGCCTGGATGTGGTACTGGCGCGTGATCGGTGGCGAGCGCTGCCCGGTGGTGGATACCTGGTGGCAGACGGAGACCGGCTCAATCATGCTGACCACGCTGCCTGGGGCCTTCTCAAGCAAGCCCGGCAGTGCCGGTGTGCCGATGTACGGTGTCGAGCCTGCCCTGATGACGCGTGAAGGCGAGGAACTCGGCGCGGATGACGGTGGTCTGCTGGTGATCAAGCGCCCCTGGCCCAGCATGCTGCGCACCATCTATGGCGACGACGAGCGCTACCGCAAGAGCTACTGGGGCGAGATCAAGGGGGTCTACTTCGCTGGTGATGGTGCGCGCCGTGACGCAGATGGGTATTACACCATCGTCGGGCGTGTGGACGACGTGCTGAACGTCAGCGGCCACCGCCTGGGGACCATGGAGATCGAATCTGCCCTGGTGGCGCATCCGAGCGTTTCCGAGGCTGCTGTGGTCGGCAAGCCTGACCCCATTAAAGGGGAGAGCGTCGTGGCGTTCGTGCTGACCCAGGACGGGTATACCGTGGACCCCACCGAACTGCGCGCGCATGTCAGCCGGGAGATTGGCGCTCTGGCCCGTCCGGATTCCATTATCGTGTCTGACGCCCTGCCCAAGACGCGCTCCGGCAAGATCATGCGCCGCTTCCTGCGTCAGATCGCTGCCGGCAAGCCGATTGAGGGCGACACCAGCACCCTGGAAGACCCCAGCGTGCTCGAGCGCCTGGCGGCCACCCCCCCAGCCTGAGTCTCATAAAACAAGCGCCGCCTCTGCATCTTGCAAGGCAGCGCTTGTTTTTATGGTGTGGTTACCGTTCCAAGCAGCTGGGCTGCCTCACGCAGTACCGCTGGTGGCTGCACCAGGGCAAAACGCACGAATCCCTCGCCCTGGGCCCCAAAGGCCCTCCCCGGGCTGAGGGCCACGCCGGTCTGCTCTGCGACCCGGACTGCGAACGCCACGCTGTTCGTCAGGCCTGGCACGCGTGCCCAGGCGTACATGCTGGCCTGGGGCAACGCGACTTCCCAGCCCAGGTCGCGTAGGGCCGGCACAAGTGCGTCGCGCCGTGCCTGAAACTCGGCAGCTCCGGCGCGCCCCACTTCTTCGGGCAGACGCAGGGCCAGCGCCGCCGCACGCTGAATGCCCAGGTAAGGATGAAAATCCACCGCGCCCTTGACCCGTGCCAGCGCAGCGATGACGTCGGCGTCCCCGGCGGCAAAGCCAACCCGGAAACCCCCCATATGATGAGTCTTGCTGAGCGAGTGCAGTTCCACCACGCCACTGAGGCCAGCTTCCAGCGCACTGGGCGCCCGGTAGTCTCCGAACGTCAGCTCGGCATACGGATGGTCGTGGATCAGCAGAGCGCCCATGGACCGGCACCAGCCGGCTGCACGCTCAAAAAAAGGCCGGTCCGCCACGGCCGACGTCGGGTTGTTCGGATAGTTCAGCAGCAGGGCCCGCACCGCCAGATCCTGCCGCACAGCTTCCAGGTCCGGCAGGAACCCAAGCTCGGGAAGGAGTGGAAGAGGCTCTACGTTGAGCCCCGCCACCGCTGCGGCGCCCAGATAGGGTGGGTACCCAGGATCAGGCAGCAGCAACGTATCGCCGGGATCGGTGACGGCCAGCAGCAGGTGGGCCAGACCCTCCTGCGCTCCGATCAGCGGCAGCACCTCCGTGTTCGGATCCACCTGGACGCCAAATCGCCGCTGCAGGTAGGCGGCCGCTGCCTCACGCAGCGGAGCCGTGTCGGAAAACAGCGGGTAGCGGTAGGTGGATGGATCACGGGTCGCCTCACGCAACTCGGCCAGCACGACGTCCGGCGGCGAGAGGTCGCTGCTGCCGATGCTCAGATCAATAATCTGCCTGCCGTTTGCTCGCGCGCGTCCCTTGGCTGAGTCCATCAACGCAAAAACGCTGCCCGGCACCGCTGCCGCCCGCTTTGAAGCCCACATGCTTCCAGCCTAGCAACCGGCGGTGGCTGATGACCTGGGTGGGCAAGGGTCCACACAGCAGCTCTCACTGCGCGTACCCTGACAGGCATGGCCGACGCCAGCTTCCAGGTTCTGACTGCCATGATTACGCCCGCCGTGCTGATCAGCGGGGCTGGCACCCTGCTGATGAGCACCAGCAGCAGGCTGGGCCGGGTCACCGACCGGGTGCGGCATCTGACGGCCCGATTCAAAGTACTGGTGACGCCGGAAGGACAGCTCGAGCCACTGGCCCGCGAGGAAAAACGCATGATCGTTCAGCAGCTGCCCAAGCTGGCCCGGCGCAGCCGCATGATCGTACGGGCCATGACCGCCCTGTATCTGGCGGTGGCGCTGCTGGTGCTGACCAGCATCCTGATCGGCAGCGCGGCGCTGCTGAACCAGGCGCACGGTCCAGCCCCGGTGCTGCTCGCCATTGCCGGGGCGGCTTCTCTGGCGTACGGAGCACTGCTGCTGAGTTTCGAAACGCGCCTGAGCGCCCGCACCACCCGGGAGGAGATGCAGTTTCTGGTGGGCCTAGGCGAGCACTACGCAGACCTGTATGACAGCAAGGTTGAGCAGACCGGTCTGCCCGTCACCAGATAGCCCTGAGGCATGCAGCGCGCTTTCGCTGCCCGTGCTTAGCATTCGAAAGGCTCGCCCTCTTGGTATTTCGTCCCGGTGTCCACGGCTGGGGACATGATCTGCATACTGTTGCGGAGTTGGTAACCAGAGCACCGGCTGGCGCATGATTCCGGTCTATCTCTGCAGTAGTCCACCGAACTGACAGCCCTTCTGGCGATAACTGAGAAGACTAAAAGAACGCTCCCGCCTGAGTCAGGCGGGAGCGTTCGGTATCAGCTTCAGCTGGTGTAGGTCACGTTGTCGTTCACCACGCCGGGGCGGGTGTCGTCGTAGGAGCGGTTGCCCGTCACCGAATCGGTGCTGGTGCTGCCTTCGCCGTACTTCTCCAGCGTGCGGTCGTCGGCAACCTGCATGTCGCGCACGGTCTGCAGGCCGGTACCGGCGGGAATCAGCTTCCCGAGGATGACGTTTTCCTTCAGACCGATCAGGTCGTCGACCTGACCCTTCATGCTGGCTTCGGTCAGCACGTGGGTGGTGTGCTGGAAGCTCGCGGCCGACAGCCAGGACTTGGTGGTCAGGCTGCTCTTGGTGATGCCCAGCAGCACCGGCTTCCAGCTGGAGGGCGTCTGGCCTTCAGCCAGGGCGCTGTTGGCCTGGTCCACTTCCCAGCGCTCGACGGTCTGGCCTTCGAGCAGGTCGGTGTCGCCGCCGTCAACGATTTCCACGTAGCGCAGCATCTGGCGGATGATGACCTCGATGTGCTTGTCGTGGACCTTCACGCCCTGGCTGCGGTACACGCGCTGCACTTCGTCCACCAGGTACTTCTGGGCGGACTCGTTGTCCTTGTGCTCCAGCAGGTCGTGGGGATTGACTGCGCCGCGGGTCAGCTGCTGACCGGCTTCCACGCGTGCGCCGTCCTTGATTTCGGGCAGCAGACGGGTTGCGCGTGACACCTTGTGGAGCTTGCCGCTGTACTGCGCGTCATCAGCTTCCACCTTGATCAGGTAGCGTTCTTCCTCTTCGGTGATGTGGATGGTCCCGGTGGTGTCGGCGATCAGTGCCGGCACCTTGGGCTTGCGGGCTTCGAACAGCTCGATCACGCGGGGCAGACCCATGGTGATGTCGCCGCCGCCGGCGATCCCGCCGGTGTGGAAGGTACGCATGGTCAGCTGCGTGCCGGGCTCACCGATAGACTCGGCGGCCACGACGCCCACGGCTTCACCCATGCTGACCGGCTTGGCCTGCGACAGGTCGTAGCCGTAGCACTTCTGGCACACGCCGCTCTTGACGCGGCAGTTCAGCGGGGTGCGGACGTAGATCTCGCCCAGAGCCTTGGCGTCCTGAGTGATGGCCTTGACGTCTTCCAGGCTCAGCATCTCGCCTTCGCGGATGGTGTGGCCGTTCGACAGTTCAACGTCAGCGGTCAGGGTGCGGCCGTAGATGCTGGTCTCGATTTCGCTGCCCTTGCGGGTGCGCCACTCGCCGGTACGCTCGTCGGTGGCGCCCAGCGCCATGACCGTGTAGTCGGTGCTGCCGCAGTCCACGTCGCGCACAACGACTTCGTGAGCCACGTCGACCAGCTTACGGGTCAGGTAGCCGGAGTCGGCGGTACGCAGCGCGGTGTCGGCCCCACCCTTACGGGCGCCGTGGGTGGAGATGAAGTACTCCAGCACGGTCAGACCTTCACGGAAGTTCGCGCGGATCGGCACTTCGATGGTGCTGCCGTCCGGGCGGGCCATCAGGCCGCGCATGCCGGCCAGCTGACGCACCTGCTGCGGGTTACCACGGGCGCCCGACTGGCTCATGATCCACAGGGGGTTAAAGGGGTAGTTCTGGCTGAAGTTCTCGAACACCGCGCTCTTGACTTCGTCGGTGGTGTCGTTCCACAGCTGCACGATCTGCTTGTAGCGCTCTTCTTCGGTCATGAAGCCGAACTCATAGTTCTGCTCGATGGAGCGCTGCTTCTCGTCAGCTGCAGCCAGGATTTCGGGCTTGTTCGGCGGAATGACGATGTCGTCAATGCCGATGGTGATGCCCGAGGAGGTGGACAGCTTGAAGCCACTGGATTTGAGCGCGTCGAGCAGACCGGCGGTCGCCTCGATGCCCAGCTCCTTGAAGCAGGCCATGACCATGTCCTTGAGGTTGTCCTTCTCGTAGGCGGTGTCGAGGTTCATCAGCGTATCGACCAGGTTGGCCTGGGTGCCCAGGGCTTCCTGCACGATGCGGCGGAACATCACGCGGCCGGCGCTGGTGTTGTGGGTCACGCCGTTCAACCGGATGCGCACGTGATCCTGGTAGTCGATCTCGCCGCGTTCGACGGCCATGATGGCCTCGTCGGGGTTGGAGAAGACGTACTTGATCAGGCCGGGGGTGATGTCCTGGCCATTGAGCGTGACGGCGCTGTTCAGGGCAATGGTGCCGTTCTCAAGCGCGTCGAGCACGTCCTGCTCGCTGGTGAACGCGGTGCCGGCGCCCAGGTTGTCCTTGCGCAGCTGCGTCAGCGTGAAGATCCCCAGGATGATGTCGCGGCTGGGCTTGACGTTCGGCTCGCCGTTGGCGGGCGAAAGCAAGTTGTGCGAGGCCAGCATCTGGATGCGGGCTTCAGCCTGCGCCTGCGCGGAGAGGGGGACGTGAATGGCCATCTGGTCGCCGTCGAAGTCGGCGTTGAAGGCTTCACAGACCAGCGGGTGCAGCTGGATGGACTGACCTTCGACCAACACCGGCTCGAACGCCTGAATGCCCAGTCGGTGCAGGGTGGGCGCGCGGTTGAGCAGCACGACCTTGTCCTCGATCACTTCTTCCAGGGCGTCCCACACGCTGTCGCGGGTATCGCGGTAGCGTTCGAGCATCTTGCGCGCCTGCTTGATGTTGGTGACTTCGCCCTTCTCTTCGAGCACCTTGAACAGGAACGGCTTGAAGAGTTCGAGCGCCATGCGCTTGGGCACACCACACTGGTGCAGCTTGAGCTGCGGGCCGACCACAATCACGGAGCGGCCGGAGTAGTCCACGCGCTTACCCAGCAGGTTCTGGCGGAACCGGCCCTGCTTGCCGCCCAACAGGTCAGTCAGGCTGCGCAGGCTGCGGTCGGAGCCGGGGTTGGTGACGGGGCTGCCGCGGCGGCCGTTGTCGATCAGCGCGTCCACCGCTTCTTGGAGCATGCGCTTCTCGTTGCGGATGATCATGTCGGGCGCGCCCTGGTTCATCAGCTTCTTGAGGCGGTTGTTGCGGTTGATCAGGCGGCGGTACAGGTCGTTCAGATCCGAGGTCGCAAAGCGACCGCCGTCCACCTGCACCATGGGGCGCAGATCTGGTGGCATCACCGGCACGGTGTTGAGGATCATCCAGCTGGGGTTGTTGCCGCTGCGCTTGAAGCTGCGGGTGACTTCCAGCCGTTTGCGGGCCTTGGCGCGCTTGTGGCGTGAGGAGTCCTTCATCTGCTCGCCCAGTTCGGCGGCCAGCTCGTCGAGGTTCAGCTCGTCGAGCAGTTCCTTGACGGCTTCGGCGCCCATCTTGGCTTCGAAGTCGTAGGACTCAATGACACGGACCTGCTTGCGCACCAGGTCGATCTCGATACGTCCGCTGATCTCGCTGCGGACGTTGCCGCTGTCGGCCAGCTCGTCACCGGGCTCGACGCGGTCACCGATGACCACGAGAGGCTCGTCCTGGTAGGGGTAGACCTTGGCCTTGGAGACGATGATGCTGGCCGGCGTGTGAAGCGTGATCACACCGTCGGCTTCCGCGATGATCTCCTCTTCTTTGTCGATGGCCCCCACGACCTTCTGGCCCTTGCGGACTTCAGAGCCGTCCCCGACCAGCACGTGCATGGTGGGGTTGATGGGGTACTCGGCGCGGCGGGTCCAGTGGGCTGTGACCTTCACGTCGCCTTTCTTGGGGAAGGTAACGCCTGACAGGCGGCTGTCGCGGCTCAGGCGCAGGCGGTCGCCGGCACTGGCTTCGGCCAGCAGCGCGCCGGCTTCCACGATCTCGCCGTGGGCAACCTGCACGTTCATGCCGTGCGGGATGTACACGCGCGCCAGCACTTCGCCCTGGGCGGGGGTATCGTCTTCGCTGTCGCTTACGGACTCGCGCAGCTCGACCATCACGCTGTCTTCGCCCATGTCGTGCAGGAAGGCGGTGCCGTCCACCGGAGCGGTGATCTGCACGTCGGCTTCCAGTTCGGCCAGGATCTCACCGGCGCGGAAGGTTTCCTGCTGCACCAGCGCGTCGGCGGGCACGGGGAGGCTGGCCTCGACCTGTTCGGCGTAGGCGATCTCGGCGCGGCGCGGGAAGCGGTACTGTGCCAGACCGTCCATCTTGGCCACAACGTTGCCGCCCAGAATCTGGCCACGAGTGACGTACTCGCCGTCACGGATGACAGCTTCGGTGCCGCCTGGCAGGGCGTAGGTTTCCTGACGGCCATAGCGCAGCTCGCGGTACTCGTCGTCGCTGAGCAGTTCGCCGCGCTTGAGGGGGCGGCCGTCCTTCTGGGCGTTCAGCGGCTGGGTCACCAGGAAGGAGCTGAAGTACAGCACCTTCTCCAGCTGACCGGCCGACAGATCGAGCAGCGTGCCGATCTTGCTGGGCGTGTCCTTGACGTACCAGATGTGCGCGGCGGGCGTGGCCAGGTCGATATGGCCCATGCGGTAGCGGCGCACCTTGCTGGAGGTAACTTCCACTCCGCAGCGCTCGCAGACCTTGCCCTCGTAACGCTGGCGCTTGTACTTACCGCAGGCGCACTCGTAGTCCTTGATGGGCCCGAAGATGCGCTCGTCGAACAGACCTTCGCGCTCGGGCTTCAGGGTGCGGTAGTTGATGGTCTCGGGTTTCTCGACCTCACCAAAGCTCCACTCGCGGATTTTTTCCGGGCTGGCAATGGCGATACGGACTTTGCTGAAATCTTTCACGGCTTCTCCTGTGAGAGAGGCTTGTTGTCGGGGTCAAAGCGGGCTGAGCCGGGAGGGCAGGGGAGGGGGGACTCCTCCCCTGAGCGCTTTAGCGCTTGGGCATCATGCCTTCGAAGATGTCGACGGGACGGTCGCCCGCGTCGAGCACCTCGACGTCCAGGCCCAGCGAGTGCAGCTCCTTGAGCAGCACCTTGAAGCTTTCGGGGATGGTGCTGCCCGACACTTCTTCGCCCTTGACGATGCTCTGGTACGCGGCGTCGCGTCCATCGATATCGTCGGACTTGATCGTCAGCATTTCCTGCAGGGTGTGCGCCGCGCCGTAGGCTTCGAGCGCCCACACTTCCATTTCCCCAAAGCGCTGACCACCGTTCTGGGCCTTACCACCCAGCGGCTGCTGGGTAATCAGGCTGTACGGGCCAGTGGAGCGGGCGTGCAGCTTGTCTTCCACCATGTGGTAGAGCTTCATGACGTACATGGTGCCCACGACCACGGGGCCGCTGATGGGCTCGCCGCTGCGTCCGTCGTACAGGATGCTCTTGCCGGTGCGGGCCAGCTGCATCTGGGCGCGCTCGTAGTCGCTGCCGGGAGCGTCGATGACGCCCAGCTTGCCGGCGCGGTCCAGCACTTCCTGCTCGCGCTTGTCGAGCTCGAAACCCTCGTCCTTGCGGGCCTGCAACCTCTCGGCGGCAGCCACTTCCAGCATTTCCTTGATGGTCGCTTCGGTGACCGAGTCGAACACGGGGGTCTCGAACTTCTGGCCGGTCAGGCGGGCCACTTCACCCAGGTGGGTTTCGAGAATCTGGCCCAGGTTCATGCGGCTGGGGACGCCGAGCGGGTTGAACACCAGGTCCACGGGCGTGCCGTCTTCCAGGTAAGGCATGTCCTCGGGGCGCATGATCTTGGAGACCACGCCCTTGTTTCCGTGACGGTTGGCGACCTTGTCGCCCACCTGCAGCTGACGCTTCTGGGCCACGTACACGCGCACCATTTCACGCACGCCGGGCTTGAGGTCCACGCCTTCGTCACCGCGGCGGAAGCGCACGGTCTTCACGACGATGCCGCCCTGGCCCGACATGACGCGCAGGCTGGTGTCCTTCACTTCGCGGGCCTTCTCGCCGAAGATCGAGCGCAGCAGACGCTCTTCGGGGGTGGGCTCAGACTCACCCTTGAAGCTGGTCTTGCCGACCAGGATGTCGCCGGGCTTGACCTCGGCGCCCACGCGCACGATGCCGTCCTCGTCGAGGTCGCGCAGCGCGGCTTCGCTGAGGCCCGGGATGTCACGGGTGATCTTCTCCGGTCCGAGCTTGGTGTCGCGCGCGTCGATCTCGTCTTTTTCGATGTGGACGCTGGTGTAGAAGTCCTTCTGGACCAGGCCCTCGCTGATGCAGATCGCGTCTTCGAAGTTGAAGCCGTCGAAGGGCATGATCGCGATGGTGATGTTCTGACCCAGTGCCAGGCGGCCCAGGTCGGAAGCGGGACCGTCGGCGATGACCTGTCCGGCCACCACTTCGTCACCCACGTTCACGATGGGCGCCTGGTCGAGGTTGGTACCCTGGTTGGAGCGGGTGAAGCGCACCAGTTCGAAGGTGCGGACGTTGCCCTTGACCATGCCGGCCTCGGCGCTGTCCTCACTGAGGGTGATCTGGATGGCGCGGGCGTCCACGTAGGTCACGCGGCCGGTCACGTCCGAAACGACGCTGGTGCCCGAGTCGGTCACCACGCGGCGCTCCACGCCGGTGCCCACGGCGGGGCTGTCGGCGCGCACCAGGGGAACGGCCTGCGACTGCATGTTGGAACCCATCAGCGCGCGGTTGGCGTCGTCGTGTTCTAGGAAGGGAATCAGGGAGGTGTTGATCGAGACGATCTGCTTCGGGCTCACGTCCATGAAGTCGACTTCTTCGGGGGTGTACCACAGCGGGTCACCCTTGCGGCGGGCCAGAACGCGCTCGTCGGCGAAGGTGTTGTCGTCGTTCAGCGGGCTGTTGGCCTGAGCGATGGTGTAACGGTCCTCGATGTCGGCCGTCATGTACACCACGTCGTCGGTCACGCGGCCGTTCTCGACGCGGCGGTAAGGCGCCTCGATAAAGCCCAGGTCATTGACCTTGGAGTAGCTCGACAGCGAGGAGATCAGACCGATGTTGGCGCCTTCAGGCGTTTCGATCGGGCAGATACGGCCGTAGTGGGTACGGTGCACGTCACGCACGTCGAAGCCGGCGCGCTCGCGGGTCAGACCGCCTGGGCCCAGTGCGGAGATACGGCGCTTGTGGCGCAGGTCCGACAGGGGGTTGGTCTGGTCCTTAAACTGTGACAGCTGGCTGCGGCCGAAGAATTCACGCATGGCTGCCACGATGGGGCGGTTGTTGACCAGCTTGGTGGGGGTCGCGGCGTCGGGGTTACCCAGCAGCATGCGCTCGCGCACGCCACGCGCCATACGGCCCATGCCCACACGCAGCTGGTCGGCGAGCAGTTCGCCCACGGTGCGCACGCGGCGGTTGCCGAGGTGGTCGATGTCGTCTTCGCCCACCGGCACGTCGGTGACCACGCCGTCCTCGTCGACCATCTTCACGGTCTCGAGGCCCTGCTGCAGCGCCATCAGGTAGCGGATGGTGTCCACCAGACCCGCGTCGCTGAACTTGCCGTCCTCGAACTTCAGCAGCGTGCGCTCGGGGCGGTTGACGCCCAGTTTGGTGTTCATCTTGAAGCGGCCGGGCTCGCCCAGGTCGTAGCGGCGGGGATCGGCCAGCAGACCGTACAGGTACTGGGTCGCCTTGTCGCGCTTGGGCGGATCACCGGGACGCAGCACCGTGAACAGACGCAGCAGCGCCTCGTCAGCGCCCATACCGGCGCTCTTGTCCTCAGGCAGTTCCACGTCGGGCTCGAACTCGGTGAACAGGGCGCGCAGCTGGGCGTCGTCGTAGCCCAGGACGCGCAGCAGCAGCGCCACAGGGAACTTGCGCTTGTTGACCTTCATTTCCAGCACGCCGCCGGCGAACTCCAGCTCGATCCACGGGCCACGCTTGGGCATGGGGATGATTGCGCCGGTGTACATCTTCTTGATGCCCTTGTAGGAGCTCGTGAAGTACACGCCGGGGCTGCGGTGGATCTGGGAGATCACCACGCGGTCGGCACCGTTGATTACGAAGGAGCCGTCCTCGGTCATCAGCGGCAGGTCACCCAGGAACACCTGGTCTTCCTTGATCAGACCGCTGTCCTTGTGGATCAGCTGAAGCTTGGCGTACATCGGCGCCTGATAGGTCAGGTCCTTCTCGCGGCACTCTTCAGGGCTGTAGGGCGGGTCACCCAGGCGGTACTCCAGGTAGTCGAGCACCAGACCGGTCGAGCGGCCCTTTTCAGTTTCGTCAATCGGGAAGACTTCTTTGAAGGCACTCTGGAGTCCGGCGTCTTCACGGCGGTCCGGGGCCCGGTCGGCCTGAAGGAACGCCCGGAAGGAGTTCACCTGTACTTCGGTCAGATTGGGGAGCGGGATGACTTCTTTAATGTCACCGAAACGCTCGATGCGGGGTTCGATACCGTTGAAACTCATGCACACCTCGCTTGCGTGCTCCCTGCACTCACACACGTCTCCCCGGGGCTGAAAAAGACGCGGCTGGGAACGCAACCCCTCCGGTTGCGTTCCGCTTGTTCAAACTCAGTTGTGAAGTCCAGCTTCCTGCAAGGAACTCCTGCCCAACCCATCATGGTCGGCCACAGATCAGTCTACACCTGTACGGCGCAGCCCGTCAAATGCGACTGATGGTGCAGGTCGCTGAATGCTGGGGCGGAGCATAGCAGACCATTCACGACTTGCCCACTGCAGATGCTTCTCATCTTTCTTCACGTACCAGGTTCTTCACGTAGTCTCAGGGCATGACTCCTGGGTCCATCTTTGCGCAGGCGCCGTGGCTGTTCACGCTGTTCTATATCCTGAACATCATCTGCCTGATACACGCAGTCGCGACGCGCCGTGGCCTGCTTTGGATTGTCTTTCTGGGAATCAACCTGATGTTCGGCGGTTTTCTGGCCACACTGCTGTACTTTTTCATGGAGTTCCTGCCAAGTCTGCGCGGCAGCCGGCGCGGCGCCGGAATCGCCGTGCAGCGGGGTGTGGAGGCCATCAAGCCGCTCGATACCCGGATACGGGAAGCGCAGGCACGCCTGAACGAGAGTGACACTCTGCAAAACCGCGCTGACCTTGCAGCTCTGCTGTCACGAGCAGGGCGTCAGGCCGACGCGCAGGCAGTCCTGGAACCGCTATTGCACGGGATCTATGCCGACGACCCCGTTGTGCTCTTGACCAGCGCTGAATTGGACCTGCAGAGGGGACAGCCAGCTGAGGCCGAGGCCAAGTTGAGCCGGGTGGACTTGCGAACCAGCGCGGCCACGCGTACCCGTAGCCTGACGCTGCTCGCGCGCGCGCAGGAGGCTCAGGGGAAGCTGGAGACCGCCGAGACTTACCAGCAGGCCATGCAGGGTGCCACCAGTGAGGAGCCGCGCGCCCGGTATGCGGCGTACCTGATCCGGCAGGGGAGAGCCGAGGAAGCCCGGCCGATACTTGAAGGACTGGCCCGTACAGAGCAGCGGGCAACAGCGCTTTACCGCCGTCAGGAGCGTGAGTGGTTCCAACTGGCTGCCGGATTGCGCCGTGAACTGAAGTAGGTTTCAGCGGTGCCCCTAGCCGGTTATGTCCCTGGGGAACATCAGACATAGAAGAGAACGAAACTTACACAGCTTTTCTTGAAAACTGCCGTGTTGCTGGCGCCCTTCTTCGGGGATGACTGGCGCATCTCTAAAACCAGCCTCCTGAAGGTCATTCCACCCAGCTAAGTTTCGGCGATCAGACCGGACGGAGCATGGTCGTGAACCGAAACAGATCTCTGGAAGAAATGCTTGAGCTTGAGGCGCCACATCAAGTCCGGCCGCCTGGGCCAGGGCGTCCCCATCCGGGCGTCGTGGATCGGGAAGAGCCACTGCATCTCTGCTACTGGTATTGACTTGAAAGCCAACAGGTGTACTGCTGCTCGGCGCCGTCTGACTGATGAGGCTCACAAGGCCAGCCCGTCAGCCGATCAAACGCGGCTGTCTTGTAGGCGGACCGACCGTTGTCTCATGAGACCGGGTGTCAATCTCCCAGGAAGGGAGGAGGCCAACCGTACCCTCTATGCGGGTGACGGGTTCGGATTCCATAAGGTTATGCTGTACTGGCGTGACAATATGCGGCACTCTATTCAGTGGTTCGTTGCCAGTGCTTTCCCGCAACCCCAGAGACTGATGGTTTCTGGGCCAAAACGGCTGGCCAGCAAAAACAAAAAAGCCCCCGACCATTACGGTCGGGGGTGCACTCCGGTGTAGCGAAAAGCAGGCCTGCGGCTCCGGGGAGCCGGGGCTGGCTTACTTCAGCTCAACCTTGGCGCCAGCGCCTTCGAGCTGGGCCTTGATCTTCTCGGCATCATCCTTGCTGATGCCTTCCTTCAGGACGCCGCCCTTCTCGCTCATGTCCTTGGCTTCTTTCAGGCCCAGGCCGGTGATGGCGCGGATTTCCTTAATAACGTTGATCTTGCTGGCGCCGGCGTCAACCAGAACGACGTCGAACTCGGTCTTCTCTTCAGCAGCGGCGGCGGGGCCAGCAGCGGCAGGGCCGGCGGCGACAGCAGCGGTCACGCCCCAGGTTTCCTTCAGACCGTCAATGAGGTCCGCGAGTTCCATGATGGTGAGCTGGCCGAGCTGGTCGATAAGAGCCTGTTTGTCGTAAGCCATGATTGTTTCCTCCGAATTTGAATTTGTGGGGTGGCGCACTTGAAGCGCACCAGATCTTGCTTTGGATTAAGCGTTTTCGCCTTCGAGCTTCTCGCGGTACGCTTCGAGAATCCCGACGAAGTTGCTGAGGTGGGCGCTGAGCACGCCGACCATTTCGGCCTGCAGACTCTGCTTGCTGCCCAGGCTGGCCAGGCGCTCGACGACTTTCACGTCGACCTTGTTGCCTTCGACAAAGCCGCCCTTGATGGCGGGAATACCCTTGTCGTTTTTCTTGGCCGCGTCGCTCAGGGCCTTGGCAACCCCGGCGGGGTCTTCATGGGCCAGTACGAGGGCACTGGGGCCTTTCAGGGCGTCGCCGAAGTCACGGCCGCCATCCTGAAGGGCGAGGTTGATCAGGGTGTTCTTGGCAACGATCAGCTGCCCACCCTTCTCACGGATACTCTTGCGCAGCTCGCTCAGCTGGCCGGCGGTCAGGCCCTGGTAATTGACGACGTAAAACGTCTCAATGCCCTGAAGGCTGCCCTGAAGGCTGCTGAGGGTCTGCTGGTTCTTTGCGTTCGCCATGCAGTGAACCTCCTTTGCTGGTGAACAAGTCCAGGTGCACATTCGCAGCCTGGCAACTCGGCGGGATGTTTAAACCTGGCAAGGGTCCCCGCTGTCTTGGGTGCCGGAATTGGGGCCTATTAAAAAGGTGCGAGGTGCACCGGGGTGCTGAGGTTAGGAGGGTCCAGGGAAGTCAGATCACTCCTGGACCCAAGGCCGTTAGGCCTGTGCGCCGCCACTCAGGGTCAGCGGAATGCTGGGTCCCATGGTGGTGGTCATGTAAGCGCTGCGCAGGAACACACCCTTGGCAGTGCCGGGCTTGGCCGCTTCCAGCGCACTGATCAGCGCGCCGTAGTTGGCGCTCAGGTTGCTGGGATCAAAGCTGGCCTTGCCGATAGGTGCGTGAACCACGCCGGTCTTGTCGTTACGGAACTCGATGCGGCCAGCTTTGAGGCCACGTACCATACCGGTAACGTCAGGGCCGACGGTGCCACTCTTGGGGTTAGGCAGCAGGCCGCGCGGCCCGAGCAGGCGGGCGAGCTTCTGGCCTACGGCCGCCATCATGTCAGGGGTGGCCACCACGGCGTCGAACTCCATGAAACCGCCAGCGATGCGCTCGATCAGCTCATCGCTGCCGACCACATCAGCGCCAGCTGCTTCGGCGGCAGCAACGTTCTCACCCTTGGTGATCACGGCCACGCGCACGGTGCGGCCCGTGCCGTGAGGCAGCGCAACAGTGCCGCGGACGTTCTGGTCACTCTTACGGGGATCGATTCCCAGACGGAAGTGCACTTCCACGGTCTCGTCGAACTTCGCAGTGGCGAGTTCCTTGACCAGGGCGGCAGCTTCGTCAATGGTGTACTGCTTGTTGCGGTCAACTTTTTCAATCAGTGCGCGGTAGCGCTTGCCGTGCTTAGGCATTGGGGGCCCCCTCAATGGTGACGCCCATGCTGCGCGCGGTACCGGCCACGGTGTTGGCGGCGGCTTCCAGGCTGCCGGCGTTCAGGTCAGGCATTTTGGTCTTGGCGATTTCCAGAACCTGCTCCCAGTTCAGCTTGCCCACTTTGGCCTTGTTCGGCGTGGCGCTGCCCTTGGAAAGGCCAGCGGCCTTGCGAATCAGATAGCTCATGGGAGGCGTCTTGGTGATGAAGGTAAAGGAGCGGTCCGCGAAGATGGTGATCTCCACGGGAATGATCGCATCACCCTTATCAGCAGTCTGGGCGTTGAACGCCTTGGTGAACTCCATGATGTTCGCGCCGTACTGACCGAGCGCGGGACCGACGGGGGGGGCTGGTGTGGCCTTCCCGGCGGGGAGTTGCAGTTTGACAATCCCGGTAATTTTCTTCATGCATTTCCTCCTTAGCTCCCCCGGAGCTCGATACACACGGTATTGAGCGGGGTGCTGACGCTAAGTTCCGATCACGACATTGCACATGTCGCGGCGGCAACTTTTCTACTGTACTGTCTGCCCGGCCCTTTGCCAAGAGGGAACAGCGCGGGGGCTGGGCAGACAGTCTTTACTTGCTGACCTGCGAGAAGTCCAGCTCCACCGGCGTTTCACGGCCGAAGATGCTGACCAGCACCTTGACCTTCGCCTGGGGCAGGTTGACTTCGCTAACAACACCGCTGAAGTCGGCAAAGGGTCCGCTGGTGACGCGCACCATGTCGCCTGCCTTCAGGTCAATCTTCACGCGGGGTGCTTCTTCTACAGGCGCCTGAGTCGCCACACCTACTGAGGCCAGCAGGCGGTCCACTTCCTGAGTGGACAGGGGGACCGGACGGGTGGCAGTGCCGACAAAGCCGGTGACGCCGCTGGTGCCGCGCACCACTTCCCACGACTCGCCCAATTCTCCGGGCGCGTCGTCATCCTCAACGTCCATCTGCACAAAGACGTACCCGGGGAAGAGCTTGCGCTGGACGGTTTCCTTCTTGCCGCCGTCACGCAGTTCTACTGCTTCCTCAGTGGGCTGCAGTACCTGAAAGATCTTGGTGCCGCGCATGCCGAGTTTGGTTGCGCGTTCCATCAGATGCTGCTCCACGCGGTCTTCCTGACCAACGTAGGTGTGCACTGCGTACCATTCGATACTCACGCCAGGACCGCCTTAATCAGGTTGCTGAACAGAAGGTCCAGCGCGAAAACAATCAGCGTCAGGGCCACGACAAAGATCAGCACGGCCTGCGTGCCGTCCAGCACCTGTTGCCGGCTGGGCCAGGACACGCGCGAGAGTTCCGCGCGGGAATCCCGGAAGTACTGAATCAAGTTCATGAAGTCACCTGGATCAAGAGCAACGAGAGTCGGGTGCCAGGGCAACGCTGTCCCTCTTGAGGGACAACGTCATGGCCTGGAATCAGACCTTCTTCTCTTTGAAGACCACGTGCTTCTTGGCGACGGGGTCATACTTACGCAGTTCCATCTTGGCCTGCGTGTTGCGGCGGTTCTTGGTGGTGGTGTAGTAGAAGCCCGTGCCTGCGGTGCTTTCCATTTTCACGATGATGCGGGGGCCGTCCTTAGCCATGTGATGCTCCTTTCGCAGACCCGCCTGGAGGCGGAATCCTGCTCCCAGCGTCCGCTTTAGCGGCTTGATCCTTCGCTGGTAAAAGCCCGCCTTCTGGCGGGCAACATTCCGATTATAAGCACCAAGGCCTCAGGTGTCCACTGCCTCTGCCATACCTGTAGGGAATTCGTCAATGCCCACTGTTTTTCTGCGCTGCCAGGAATGATGGATCTGCTCCTGGCCTATGCGGCGCTGCATGTCGTTGGGATCTTGCGCTCAGCCTGGCACGTCATGTATGGAACGGCCAGGCCACATGACGTCTGCACAAGATCCCCGTTCAGGATATAGATCTGACGTGCGCCGGACGGTGACGGAAATGTTTCCGTCAGCGCCGGCCAATCTTTGCTGCCTGGACACACTGCTGAGGCCTGACCGTGGAGCCGCAGGATAAGGGGAGCGCCCTCAAGCGAACAGAACAGCAGGGTCATGCGGGGCGACTGTATCAGCTGGGCTGTTGTCTCGTTGCCGCTCCCAGTGACGTTGAGACATATCACCCGGTTCTCTGTAAGACCCGCAGGCTGTCCATGCCTTGAGGTGACACGCCGAGACGGCTGTCTGGCACGGCAATTGCGACAAAAAAATGTGCTGAAGCTGCTTGTTCATCACTGGCAATACTTCCGAGGCACCGAAAAGGGGAGGCCGTTGTGGCCTCCCCTTGAGAAGTGGTGTCTTACTCCAGGACCTTGGAGACGACGCCAGCGCCGACGGTACGGCCACCTTCGCGGATCGCGAAGCGCAGACCTTCTTCCATGGCGATGGGCTTGATCAGTTCCACGGTGAAGGTGACGTTGTCACCAGGCATGACCATTTCGACGCCTTCAGCGAGTTCCACGATACCGGTCACGTCGGTGGTGCGGAAGTAGAACTGGGGGCGGTAGCCACCGAAGAAGGCGCTGTGACGGCCACCTTCATCCTTGGACAGGATGTAGACGCTGGCTTCGAACTTGGTGTGGGGCTTGATGCTGCCGGGCTTGGCCAGCACCTGGCCACGCTCGACGTCATCACGGGCCACACCACGCAGCAGCACGCCCACGTTGTCGCCGGCCATACCGCTGTCGAGCAGCTTGCGGTGCATTTCCACGCCGGTCACGGTGGTTTTCTTGGTGTCGCGCAGACCGATGATTTCGACTTCGTCCTGGATCTTGACGATGCCACGCTCCACACGGCCGGTAGCCACGGTGCCACGACCGGTGATGGTGAACACGTCTTCGACGGGCATCAGGAAGGTCTTGTCCAGGTCACGCTCGGGGGTGGGGATGTAGCTGTCGACGGCGTCGAGCAGTTCCCAGATGTTGTCGACCCACTTGTTCTCGCCGCGGGCGGTCTTGGGGTTACCCTGCAGGGCTTCGAGGGCCTGCAGCGCGCTGCCCTTGATCACCGGCAGGTCGTCGCCGGGGAACTCGTACTTGCTCAGCAGTTCGCGCACTTCCATTTCGACTAGCTCGAGCAGTTCTTCGTCGTCGACCATGTCGACCTTGTTCATGAACACCACGATGTACGGCACGCCAACCTGACGGGCGAGCAGGATGTGCTCGCGGGTCTGGGGCATGGGGCCGTCGGCGCTGGAGACCACCAGGATCGCGCCGTCCATCTGCGCGGCGCCGGTGATCATGTTCTTGACGTAGTCAGCGTGGCCGGGGCAGTCCACGTGGCTGTAGTGACGGGTCGGCGTGTTGTATTCCACGTGGCTGGTGTTGATGGTGATGCCACGGGCCTTCTCTTCAGGCGCCTTGTCGATCTGGTCGTAGGCCAGCGTTTCGATGGTCGGGTCCATCGCGGCCGCCGTGAAGGTGATCGCTGCCGTCAGCGTGGTCTTCCCGTGGTCGACGTGTCCAATCGTCCCCACGTTCACGTGGGGCTTCGTGCGCTCAAACGTTCCCTTTGCCATGATGGTTTCCTCCTGATGGGGTCTGCCCGCTGCGGGGCAAGCGTTGCCAGTTTACTCGTCTACCCCGTAAACGCCAAGCGCAACAGGGTGCGACTACAAAAGAAGAAGCGCGGCCTACTGGAGAGCAGGCCGCGCCGGGTGATTGGAGCTTCTGATCGGACTTGAACCGATGACCTCTCCCTTACCAAGGGAGTGCTCTACCGCTGAGCTACAGAAGCAAGTGAAAAAGCGGGAAACGAGACTCGAACTCGCGACTTTCAGCTTGGGAAGCTGACGCTCTACCAACTGAGCTATTCCCGCGTATTCGGTGGTGGGCAGGGGCGGATTCGAACCGCCGTACACGTACGTGAACAGATTTACAGTCTGTCGCCTTTAACCACTCGGCCACCTACCCATTTTTCTCGGCCCTGATTGTCCCGCCTTGCAGCGAGGTGGAGCCACCCAGGAGAATCGAACTCCCAACCTTCCGATTACAAGTCGGGTGCTCTACCAGTTGAGCTAGGGTGGCACCTTCATTGAGGCAGACAGGTAGCGACAATGCTCGCCTCTGAGTGCGGAAGTTCTCGCTTGGCGCGATCTCTTCCGGCTGGGAATAGTAGCACCGGGCATAGGAGGTGTCAATCATGTCCTCCGGGAAGTCGAAATGAGCCGGTGAAATGAGCCATTCGGCGCATACCGCACTGGGCCACGCGGCGTATGCTGGCCGCCATACCAGTCTCCGGATACGAGCCTGTTCCCCGGCTGCTGAGCGATCCCGCCTGTTGCTTTTTCCTTCTTTCTCTCCCTCAATGAGGTTTCCCTTGGACAGTTTCCGCACGCTCTGGCCGTATCTGTTGATGCACCGGCGGCAGTACATCATCGGTCTGCTGGCCGTGGTGGTCGCCAACAGCGTCAGCCTGCTCCCTGCATATCTCATCCGCCTGACCATTGATGGCTTGACCGGGCAGATTGACACCGACCCTGCCACTGCCGGCCTGACCCTGTCTCAGGTGGGATGGTATTCGCTGGGCATGGTCGCCGCAGCGGCGACAGCCGGCAGCTTCATGCTGGTGATGCGGCGCATGATCGTGATCGCCTCGCGCCAGACCGAATATGAGGTCCGGCGCGACATCTTTTCCCACCTGCAGACTCTGGACAAGTACTACTACGACCGGGCCCGCACCGGTGACCTGATGAACCGCCTGACCGGTGACCTGAGCGCGGTACGCGAGATGCTCGGCTTTGGCGCTTGGCAGATCGTCAATATTCTGTCGGGGTTCCTGACTGCGTTCGCAGTCATGTTCAGCCTGAGCTGGCAGCTGACCCTGATCGTCATTGCCGTGCTGCCGATCATTGTCGGCGTGCTGTCCTACCTCGCACGTCTGATCAACGCCCGGCACAAGCTGGCCCAGGAGCAGAACTCGCTGATCGCGGCCCGGGCGCAGGAGAATTTCAGTGGCGCGCGGGTGGTCAAGGGCTACGCCATTGAGGACCGTGAAATCGAGGACTACCGCAACATGAACCTTGAGCTGCTGCGGCGCAACATCGCCCTGACCAAGGTGGACGGCCCGTTGCGGTCGTTTACCAGCCTGCTGCTGGGACTGGCCTTTGGGCTGATTCTGCTTTACGGCGGCCGCATGATCCTGAGTGACCGCAGCAGCTTTACTCCCGGCATGCTGGTGCAGTTCCTGATCACGCTGGAGCGGCTGACCTTCCCGATGCTGATGGTGGGCTGGATTACCGGTGTCACGCAGCGTGGCCTGGCGTCCTGGGTGCGCCTGCGCGAAATGCTTGATGCCCGTCCCCAGGTCTTTGACGTTCCGGGGCGCACGGACTACGGTATTCGCCGCATTCGGGGTGACGTGAGTTTCAACAATGTCAGCGTCCGATATGGACAGGCAACAGTGCTTCGGAACGTGACCCTGGATATTCCGGCGGGCACCTTCCTGGGCGTCACTGGTCCCACCGGCAGCGGCAAGACCGTCCTGGCCCAGCTGATTACCCGCAGCATGGACGCCACGAGCGGCGTGGTGAAGGTCGACGGCCATGATGTCCGCGTTATTCCCCTGCAGGTGCTGCGTGAGGCCATCAGCGTGGTTCCCCAGGAACCCTTCTTGTTCAGTGACACCATTGCCAACAACATCGGTTTCGGGGTGGAAGACCAGGAACTGCCGGTGGTTCCGGCGGGTGTGAGCGTGGTCGGGATGCCGCTGCCACCTCACCTGCCCCAGCGCCCGGACCCTGAGCGGGTGCGTGAGGCCGCGCGGCTGGCCGGACTGCTCGAAGATGTCGAGGCGTTCCCGGAGGGCTTCGGTACCATGCTGGGCGAACGCGGCGTGACCCTTTCGGGCGGGCAGCGTCAGCGCACCGCCATTGCGCGCGCCATTGTGCGTCAGCCGCAGATCCTGATTCTGGACGACAGCCTCTCAGCGGTGGATACCGAAACAGAGCGCCGCATTCTGGACGGTCTGCGTGAGATCAGCCAGGGCCGCACGGTGATTCTGATCGCCCACCGCATCAGCACCCTGCGTCACGCTGACCGCATCGTGGTCCTGGAAGAGGGCCGTCTGACCGAACAAGGAACCCACGACGAGCTGCTGGCCCTGGGCGGCCACTACGCCGAGCTCGAACGGCTGCAGCGCCTGGCCAGTGACCTGGACCGTGACGACGAGGCGGTTGCCGATCCTGAGGACGCGGCCGACCGCCTGGAACATGACATTCCCCGTGCCAGTGAGGTGACGCGATGACTCCCCCCGAAGCTGATATCGACCAGAAGGGCTTTGACCTGGAGCTGACCCGGCGCATCCTGGCCTACCTGCGGCCCTACACGAAGCTGGCGGTAGGCGGGGTGGGGCTGGCGCTGCTGACGGCCATGGTGCAGCCGCTGCCAACCCTGTTGCAGCGCCGCGCAATCGACAAGTATCTGGTGCCGTATGTCCAGGACAACAGCCTGAACCCGGACGTGCTGTACCGCGGGCTGGTCCTGATTGTTCTGGGCTACGTCGGCCTGAAGATCGTGGAGTTCATCCTGAACTACGCCAGTACCATCGCAATCGGATACCTGGGCCAGAGTGTGCTGCGCGACATCCGCGCCGATGTGTTTACCAAGCTGCAGCGCCTGCAGCTGTCGTACTTCGACCAGAACCCGGTGGGGCGCCTGATTACGCGTGTGACCAGTGATGTCGACGCCATCAACCAGTTCATTACCGGCGGGCTGATCAGCCTGATCACCAGCTCCTTCCTGATCCTGGTGTTTGTGACCGTGATGCTGACCGTCAACTGGCAGCTGGCGCTGATTTCCTTCACCGTACTGCCGATCCTCTTTGTCGCCACGAATTTTTTCCGGACCCGGCTTCGCGATGCCTTCCGGGTCACCCGCACCCAGCAGGCCATCGTGAACAGCAAGCTCAACGAGAACATCACCGGCATGCTGACGGTGCAGCTGTTCGGTCGCCAGCGCCGCAGCGCGCTGGACTTTGACCACAGCAACCGCGCGCTGCTGACCGCCAGTGAGAACAGCGTGCGCTGGTTCT
This sequence comes from Deinococcus deserti VCD115, assembly GCF_000020685.1. Taxonomy (NCBI): domain Bacteria; kingdom Thermotogati; phylum Deinococcota; class Deinococci; order Deinococcales; family Deinococcaceae; genus Deinococcus; species Deinococcus deserti. The sequence continues at coordinate 723,415 of NC_012526.1, forward strand.
CGTTGTTCATGCCGACGGTGGCGGTGCTGGGTCAGGTGGCGGTGGCGCTGGTGCTGTACTTCGCTGCCCGCCAGATTCTTGGCACAGATGCGGTGGGGACCGGCGTGGCCGCTGCGGTAACGGTCGGAACGCTGTTCGCCTTCGTGCAGTGGACCCAGCAGCTGTTCCAGCCGATTCAGGATCTGGCCGATGTGTTCAATAACCTGCAGGCCGCCATGGCCAGCAGCGAACGGATCTTTGGAGTACTCGACACGGCCGAGGAAATTACCGATAAGCCGGACGCCAAGCCGCTGAAGAACTTTGAAGGCCGGGTGGACTTTGACGATGTCTGGTTTGCTTATGACGGCAGCGTGCGCTCAGACACCCCAGACACCGATGACCGGTGGATCCTGCGCGGACTGGACCTTCACATCCAGCCGGGCGAAAGCGTGGCGCTGGTGGGTGCTACTGGTGCCGGCAAGACCAGTGTGACGGCTCTGGTCAGCCGCTTTTACGACGTGCAGCGCGGCGCAGTACGGGTGGACGGCACCGATGTGCGGGACCTCCAGCAGTACGATCTGCGCCGCCACGTCGGTGTGGTGCTGCAGGACGTGTTCCTGTTCGCGGGGACCATCGAAGGCAACCTGACGCTGGGGAACCCTGAGATCCCCCACGAGCGCGTGGTGGAGGCCTGCAAGTACGTGGGGGTCCACGAATACATCCTGGGCCTTGAGGACGGTTACCAGACCGAGGTCCGTGAACGCGGTGCCACCCTGTCTACCGGTCAGAAGCAGTTGCTGGCATTTGCCCGCGCCCTGATTCAGAACCCCGACATCCTCCTGGTGCTGGACGAGGCCACGGCTAACGTGGATACCGAGACGGAACTGCGTATCCAGGACGCCCTGACCAAGGTGATGCGCGGGCGCACCAGCATCATCATCGCCCACCGGCTGAGTACCATCGAGCATTGTGACCGCATCATCGTGATGCGTAAGGGCCGCATCGTAGAGCAGGGCAGCCACATGGAACTGCTGGCCAAGGGCGGCTACTACGCCAAACTGAACCGCCTGCAGTACGCCCAGGGGGACGCTGCGGACTAAAGGGTTTAAGCAAAGAATCAAGGCGCCCGGTGTTGATCAGGGCGCCCTGTTTTTGTCCTGATAGAGATCAGGGTGACTATGGAAGTTTCTGCTTGGTTTCCTGCGTGTGCCAGGCAGAAAGACTTTGGTCATCCGCACCTGCGTGAATCGACAAACGTCCAGTAAAGCAGGACATATTAAAAGGAATGAGTTTCAAGACGTGCGGCCGCTGGGCCAGGAGCTCAGTACTTATGCTCTGGGAAAGTTCTGCCGCCTCAGAGATAGGCCAGTGACCAGTCCGTCTGGCCATGGGCCAAGCCTGCGTGCAGCAGAGCCAGACCATCCGGAACACCGCCTTGGTGATGAGGCACCGGACCCGCCAGTGCTTCAAAGTCTCCCGCTGATAATTTCTGCGGTGGATGGATCACGCTGGTCACGACGCCACCGCTGACGTCATAGACCGCACCGTACACGTGACCTTTGCGGGCGTCCAGGGAGACAGCCTGCCTTCCGTCTCCCTGGACCAGACCTTCCAGGGTTGGGACTCCCTTTACAGGTGATTCCCAGACTCTGGCCAGACCAAGCGCGTAACTGGCACCGACCCGTACGCCGGTGTATGACCCAGGGCCGGTTCCGATCACGATGGTCTGGGCACGGAACGGCAGGCCGGCTTCGGCGAACAGGCCACGCGCCATGCCGGGAAGCTGTTCAGCATGAGCCCGGCCTACTTCCTTCGACAGCTGCCTGTGCCCTCCCGGCCAGACCAGTGCCAGGGTCAGAAAGGGCGTAGCAGTGTCCAGGGCCAGGGTGGGCATCGGGGCCGGGGAGGCGGTGTTCATCGCCGGGCATTGTAGGCTGACCGCTCTCACTGTCACCCTTCTGGGAACGTGACTGAAGCCTGACCACAACAGTCTCCGGTGGTATCGTGGGCCATCATGACGAATATTGCCAAGGGGCTCGAAGGCGTCCTCTTTACCGAGAGCAAACTTACGTTCATCAACGGTTCGGAAGGCATTCTGACCCACCTGGGCATTCCGATTCAGGAGTGGGCTGAAAAAAGCACGTTTGAGGAACTGAGTCTTGCGCTGCTGGACGGCAAGCTGCCCACTGCCGCCGAACTGGCCCACTTTGACGCGGAGCTCAGGGCCAACCGCGCCGTTCCGCAGCAGCTGATCGACGTCATTCAGAACATGCCGCGCGGCGTACATCCTATGCAGGCGCTGCGCACCGCCGTGTCGTACCTGGGCCTGCTTGACCCTCAGGCCGAAGAGGTGACCCCCGAGGCCCGGCGCGCCATCGCTACACGCATGATCGCGCAGTTCTCGACCATTATCGCGGCCATCAACCGGGCTCAGGAAGGTCAGGAGATCGTCGCTCCCCGCGCTGACCTGACGCACGCCGGAAACTACCTGTACATGCTCTCAGGCAAGGAGCCCACCGCCGAGCAGGCCCGCCTGTTTGATATCGCGCTGGTGCTGCACGCCGACCACGGCATGAACGCCAGTACGTTTACCGCTATCGCCACGAGCAGCACCCTGAGCGACATGTATTCGTGCATCACCAGCGCCATCGGAGCCCTCAAGGGCCCGCTGCACGGCGGCGCCAACGAAGCCGTGATGGATATGCTCGATGAGGTCGGCAACCCCGAGCAGGCCGAGGCATACATCACCAAAAAGCTCGACAACAAAGAAAAGATCATGGGCGTCGGCCACCGTGTCTACAAGTACTTCGACCCCCGTTCCCGCGTGCTGCGGGACTACGCCGAAGTGGTTGCCAACAAGCAGGGCAAGAGCAACTACTACCAGATTCTCGAAACCATCGAGAAGGTCGTGGTGGACCGCATTGGGTCCAAAGGCATCTACCCCAATGTGGACTTCTACAGTGGGACCGTGTACAGCGATCTGGGCATCCGTAAGGAGTACTTCACGCCAATCTTCGCCCTGGCGCGCATCAGCGGCTGGTGCGCCAGCGTGATCGAGTACTCCCGCGACAACCGACTGCTGCGGCCCGACGCGGTATATAGCGGCGCAACCGACGCGCACTACGTGGATATTCAGGACCGCCAGTAACGACAGAGTATGCAAGGAAGGCCAGTGCGGACAGCACTGGCCTTCCTTGTTTGTATTTAAAGAGCGCTTCTGACCTGATGTGCTCTAGGCGCTCATGCCCTTACTTCCGTGCAGGGTGCGCTCGACAGTTTCGGTGACCTCGGCCTCGAAGCGGCGAAGGTGCTCGCGCAGACGGTCGAGCTCACTGCGGCCCAGGTCACGGAGCCACAACACACTGCGGCCCAGCACTGCAAACGTCACAGGTACATCGTCATCCTCGGTGTCAGTCTCGACCGGGTCAAGGTTCAGCGCGCCGTAATCCAGTCCCTGATTCATGAGGTTCATCCCCATCAGGATGTCTGGCAGGCTGTCTTCCTCGACATACAGGTCCAGATCAAGATGAAGGCGGACAATCACTCCGCCCTGATGATCCTTTTCGGCAAACAGAGCGACGCGTGTTTCTCCGTCGCGTACAAGAGCGCCGTCCTCAACGGCTTCGACGGTCATGCCGCTCTCTTGCAGGGCGTCCATGATGCGCTGCAACTCTGACTGGGGGGCCGTCATGGCGCGAAGTATAGTGCGCGCCGCGTCCGGCAACCGGAAATACGCGCCATTTACTGCCTTCCTTCTGCTTATGCGTGATAGATCCAGACCTCGCGGGCCTCATCCCAGGTGCGGTACAGCTGTCCCAGCAGACGCAGATGCTCGGCGTGCGCCAGCGTCTCGGCCAGTGCAAAGCGCCGGCCGCTGACATTCAGCTCCCGCGCAAACATGGCCAGCGACAGATCGTAGGCACTGCGGGGGGCCTGGTCCGCTTCTGCCTTGATGAAGTCCAGCCGTTCATGATGGTGGGCACGCAGTTCCCGGGCCCGGGCCTGCACGCCCTCCATCAGCGGCCCATGATGGCCGACTACTGCTCGCGCCGGGTTCAGGGCCTCCAGTTTGCCCAGCGTCTGCAGGTAGTCGCCCAGCGGATCGGGCCGGGTATAGGCGTACAGCCCGACGTTCGGGCTGATGCGGGGAAGGATTGCGTCGCCCGCGATAAGCATGCGCTCCTCTTCGTGCCAGAGCCCCAGGTGACCGTCGGCGTGTCCTGGAAGCCACAGGACTTCCCACTCCAGACCAGCCAGCGCCACCTGCTGCCCCTCACGCAGCGGCTGGACACGGCTGGCCGGGAGCACACGGTCCCGGCCTTTGCGATGTTCATCGCCCATCTCCTCTAGCGATGCTCCTGGCAGGCCGTGGTCTCTCATGTGCTTCAGGTGGCCTGGAAGCCACTCTTCCCACAGGTGCCAGTACCGCTCCCCACGCCCGATCTCGACGTCCAGCATATGAATGCCTGCACCGCTGCGTTCCTCGATCAGCCCGGCAAGCCCGTAATGATCCGGATGGTGGTGAGTGATGATCACCCGGTCGATGTCCGACCAGTGCAATCCCAGGGCCGAGAGTCCATCTTCGAGGACCGAGCGGGCCTCTGGCGTATTCAGGGCCGTGTCCACCAGCGTGACCGGTCCGCCGCGAGGCACGTCAATAAGTACCGTCACGGTTTTCATGGGATAGGGAATCGGCACCTGCAAGGCATAAAGAGACCCGGTGACCGGGACCAGCAGGGCAGAATCATTCATGAGGAAAGGCTAGCACCACGCCCTAATAACAGCCGGAAGTCCATCTGTCACTGCAAATGAGACCGGCTGTGAGGATTGCCCCACAGCCGGCCTTAGTTTTAGAACGATTACTCAGAGGCGCTTCATGAGGGCCTGCAGGCTGGCACTGTCGGCCCAGCTCATGCCCTTTTCGACGTAGACGCGTGCAGCGGCGCGGTCGCCACGCTGCAGCGCCAGGAAGGCGAGCTTGGCGGCACTCAGGCTGGCCCACTGCTTCTCGGCGTCGTTCAGCTCACCAAGGCGGTTCCAGGCGTTGTAGGCGTTGATCCACCACTGGGTCTTGGTGTAGAGCTGGGCAAGATACGCGTTGTAATCGCGGTTGCCGGCTTCCTGCGTGGCGGCATAGTACGCATGATCCACGGCTGCTTTCCACAGCGTGCGGTCATAGAAGGGCACGGGGTAGGCCACGTCAGCCTGCACCGCGAACTCCTGCGCACGTGAGAAGTTGTCCCCGGCACTCATGGTAGCTGGGCTGGGAGCCTGAGCCTCTTCCGTGGTGGTCGTGGTCTCCGTGGTCGTGGTGGTCGTTTCGGTAGAGGTGGTGTTGGTGTCCTGCGCTCCGGCGAGGCCGGTGAGCGCGAACGCGGTCAGCATGAGAATCTTCTTCATAACGAAAATCATCTTAGGCCGTACCCTGTCAGGCGTCCATATCGTTTTCCCACCCGTAAAGGGACCGTAAAGGAGCTTACTATTACATGAGGAACATCCTCACTTTCTCTCTCTCTCTCCTGTTGATTGGTGGGGGGTACTCAGGTGCACAACGCACCTCAGGCGCTCCCGCAACCCCTACGTTCACTGCTCCCAAGGTCGACTGGCTCAAAGAACTGCGTGTGCTGTCCGGTGTATCGGTGGCTGACAATGGAGACCTTGTCTTCATGGGGTCAGACAACCGCATTCACCGCACCGACTCACGTGGAGTCGAAATCTGGAACTTCGCGACCTCTGATATAGGCCGCGCCAATCCGGTGATCACGCCACAGGGTATGGTTATCGCTGCTTCATACGACGACCACGTCTACGCCATAAATGCCGCGGGCAAGCAGGTGTGGAAAGTGAAGCTGGACGGCGACATTTTTGCCACCCCTGCCTTGCGTGCCGACGGCAGTGTCATTGCCGCGACGGCAGCCGGGACCGTTTACGCCCTTTCCTCACAGGGGCAGATCCTGTGGACCTATAAGGTGGGTGCCGGCGTATTCAGCAGTCCGGCTGTAGCTGCCGATGGCACCATCTATTTCGGGGCCCAGAACAACCGCATGCACGCACTGACTCCCGCAGGGCAGCTCAAGTGGGCTTTTGCTGCGGGATCGCTGGTGTTCAGTAGTCCGGCAATCGACCGCAGCGGCAACATCTACTTCGGTTCCAGCGACCGCAAGATCTATGCTGTTGATCCAGCCGGGAAGCTGCGCTGGACAGTCAAGACGTCCCTGTTTGTCAATGCCAGCCCGATCGTGACCAGTGATGATCTGGTGGTGGTGGGAAGTTATGACGGCAAGGTGTACGCCATCAACGCGACCGGCGAGCCGGAATGGACCTATGAGGCTGGCACCGGCATTGCCGCAGCCGCTGCGCAGCTGAGTGACGGCACCATTGTCGTGGGAGATCTGAGCGGAACCCTGCATGCCATCGGCAAGGCCGGGCAGCCACTGTGGATCATCAAGACGGGGAAGAAGATCGACACTGGTGTGGCGGTCAGCGATCAGGGCAGCCTGTACTTCACGACTGAAGGCGGCGGCCTGAATGCCATCCTGAAACAGCGCCCTCTGGCCGACGGCCCATGGACCACCTTCCGGGGCGTCCCTGCCGGCTGGGGCCGGGTGCTTACTCCGCAGGAAGCCCAGACCCGCGCTCAGGCGCGCCGGGCCGCAGCTACGGCCACTCTGGCCACCCTGCCCAGCAACCGGCCGTCGAATACTCCTGCGCCGTCGAACTCCCCCGTGACGACGCCGGCCCGCCCTGCTCCAGCAGCCCAGACTCCGGCAGCCCAGACTCCGGCAGCCCGGCCACCGGCGCCCACAGGTCCGGTGGCTCAGCCGGCACCAGCAGCGACGCCTGAACAGCTGGCAGCAAGTGCTGCCGCTGCGGCCCGTGTGGCCGACGGCCGGGTGTTTGTGCCGCTGCGTGAAGCTGCTGGCGCCCTTGGGCTGAGCGTCAGCAGCCTGACCAACCGCAGCGCCACCGTGCAGGTTCTTGCCAGGTCGCACAACCTGACAGTGCGCACCTTCGACCGGGTTCCTTATGTGCCGCTGGCTGCCCTGAGTACGGTACCCGGCGCGACCGTGCAGCTTCTGTCCAGACCAGGCAGTGGCGTGCGTCTGTCACTGGCTGGCCGTACCGTGACCTTCCCGCTGAACCTGCCGAAGCTGCTGCCCTTCGTCGCTCCGCCTGAATTCCCGGACGTACTGCCAACCACCGCCAGCCGTTCGTAAAGTCTGAAGGCGGGCAAATCCGTCACCTGAACAGGGAAGGGCACAGGCCTTTCCCTGTTTTCACAGTTCGGCAGACGTCCGAATATGAGCAGTCTTTGTCTGGATCATCCCAGGATCACTAACTATGTTTTATAAAGTAAGGCGTTTTTCAAACTGTTGCATCGGAGTAACTGATACTCTTTCGCGGTAGCAATTTCAGTGCCTGCCCACCTGGGTAGTGCCCTCGTTTCGGTTTTTCAGCCTCTCACCATTTCGATCCTGACTACAAGTCTGTTTTCTGGCGGAGGAAACATGAAGTTACTGGAACCCATCCAACTCGGCGCCCTGACCCTTCCCAACCGGGTCATCATGGCCCCCATGACGCGCAGCCGCGCCTTTGGGACGGTCCCCACACCGCTTATGGCGCAGTACTACGCTCAGCGCGCGTCCGCTGGCCTGATCATCACGGAGGCAACTCAGGTTTCGCCCAGCGCTCAGGGATATCCCGATACTCCGGGTCTACATACGCAGGAGCAGGTCGACGCATGGCGCGGGGTGACCGACGCGGTTCATGCCGAGGGCGGACGGATTTTTGCGCAGATCTGGCATGTCGGACGCATCTCCCACTCCTCCTATCTGGGTGGCAGCGCACCTCTGGCGCCTTCTGCTGTACGCCCGGCCGGTCAGTTGTACACGCACGGCGGCATGGTGGACTTCGAAACGCCACGTGCGCTGGAGGTCAGTGAACTCCCAGGAATCGTCGAGGACTTCCGTCAGGCTGCGGTCAATGCCTTACAGGCCGGCTTTGACGGTGTGGAAATTCACGGTGCCAACGGCTACCTGCTGAATCAGTTCCTGGAGACGGGCACAAACCAGCGCACCGATGAATACGGAGGCAGCGCAGAGAACCGCGCGCGCCTGCTGCTGGAAGTCACCGAGGCAATCACAGAGGCCATCGGTGCGGACCGTGTGGGTGTGCGTCTGTCTCCTGGCGGCACTTTCAACGACATGAGCGATGCCAACCCGCTCGAGACGTACGGTTATGTGGCGGATGCGCTTAACCGCTTCGGCCTGGCTTATGTCCACGTTGTAGAGACCTCACAGACCAACCCTCCGGTGGGCCTGCAGGGACAAAGCCCCACGGCATTGGTCCGGGAAGCGTACCGGGGCACCCTGATCAGTGCGGGCGGCTACGACCGCGACTCAGCCGAGCACGCCCTGCAGACTGGACAGGCAGACGCCATTGCCTTCGCCCGCGCCTACATCTCCAACCCTGATCTGGTGGAACGCTTCAGGCTGAATGCACCCCTGAACGAGCTGGACCCGAAGACCATGTACGGCGGCACTGAGCAGGGGTACACGACCTACCCGAGCCTGCGGCACGAGCTTGTCGGCGTCAACGGCTGAGCATGACCTGAACTATCCGTTGTGGCTTTCTGGTGACGGACAGTTCGGGTTTGAAGACTCGGCTTGAACTGGCTCAGCTTCCAGATGCCAAGAAAAACCCGCCCTTTTTGGGCGGGTTTTTGTGGTGGAGTCGAGGGGGATCGAACCCCTGACCTCGTCATTGCGAACGACGCGCTCTCCCAGCTGAGCTACGACCCCATCACCCGGATTCGGGCGAGAGAGACTTTAGCATGGCGCCTGACAGCAGACAAGATGCGCTGAAGTGAGGTCGAAGAAGCCGGAAGGCTCATAGCGTGTGGATACGGTCACTTCGCCCGGCCCAAGCTGCGGGTACACTCGGGGGCATGAGCGCGCCTGCTACCCCCACCGACATCGCCGCGGCAGTTACGTCCGCCGCCGCTGACCGTTACGCCTATAAATTCGGTCAGGAAGGCATCACTTTTGACGATGTGCTGCTTCAGCCCCGCCACTCGCAGGTGCTGCCGCACGAAGTGAGCGTCGAGGCGTCCCTGACCCGACGTATCCGCCTGAACATTCCCTTCCTGAGCGCGGCAATGGACACCGTGACCGAAACCGGCATGGCTGTGGCTATGGCGCGGGAGGGTGGCATTGGTGTGATTCACAAGAACATGTCGATCGACGCGCAGGCTGAGATGGTCCGTAAGGTCAAGCGCAGTGAAAGCGGCATGATCGTCGATCCCATCACCCTGCCGCCGCACGCCACGGTGGCTGACGCCGAGCGCCTGATGAGCGAGTACCGCATTAGTGGTGTGCCGGTGACCGACCCTTCCGGCAAGCTGCTGGGCATCATCACCAACCGCGACATGCGCTTCGTGGATGATCTGAGCGCCCGGGTCGGCGACGTCATGACCCGCGAGAATCTCGTGACGGTTCCGGTGGGGACCACGCTGGACGAGGCGCACGAGATGTTCAAGCGCAACCGCATTGAGAAGCTGCTGGTGACCGATGAGGCAGGCCTGCTGCGCGGCCTGATCACCATCAAGGACCTCGCCAAGCGCATCAAGTATCCTCGCGCTGCCAAGGACCATCTGGGGCGCCTGCGGGTGGCTGCCGCCATTGGCGTGGCGGCCGACCTGATGGACCGTGCCGGTGCCCTGGTGCAGGCGGGGGCTGATGTGCTGGTGCTCGACAGCGCCCACGGGCACAGTCAGGGCATCCTGAACGCCCTGAGCAAGGTCAAGGAGACCTTTGACGTAGACGTTATTGCCGGGAATGTCGCTACGGCCGCTGGCACCCGCGACCTGATTCTGGCCGGTGCGGACGCCGTGAAGGTGGGCATCGGGCCTGGAAGCATCTGCACCACGCGGGTGGTGACGGGTGTGGGCGTCCCGCAGATCACGGCGATCTTCGAAGCCAGCAGTGTGGCTCTGGAAGCGGGCGTGCCCATTATTGCCGACGGCGGGATCAAGCAGACCGGTGATGTCCCTAAGGCCATCGCCGCCGGCGCCAGCGTGGTCATGATGGGCAGCATGCTGGCCGGTACCGACGAGGCGCCCGGCGAAACGATCCTGCGTGACGGCCGGCGCTACAAGAGCTACCGCGGCATGGGGTCACTGGGCGCCATGGACCAGGGCAGCGCGGACCGGTATTTCCAGGGTGGCAGCCGCAAATTTGTGCCTGAAGGGATTGAAGGCATCGTGTCGTATAAGGGCACAGCGGGCGAGGTGATCTACCAGTTCGTGGGCGGTCTGAAAAGCAGCATGGGCTACTGCGGCGCGCCGGACCTGCAGACCCTGCGCGATACCGCGCAGTTCGTGCGGATCACTGGAGCCAGCCTGATTGAAAGCCATCCGCACGGCGTGACCATTACCCGCGAGGCGCCCAACTACGGCGGTCGCTGAGCCCCTCTGGGCATACTGCGTCCCGGGTCCTACTTTTTATGCTGGACCCGGGATTACCTTGCGGCGTATGAAGCGGCTCCTGACGATTCCGCGTGAGCCGGTCAATGCCCTGACCCACTGGGGCGGTGCGCTGGGCGCCCTGTTCATCACTGGTCCGCTGCTGTGGTGGGCTCAGGCGCGAGGGCTGGCGCAGTGGCCCTTTGTGGTGTTCAGCCTCAGCATGCTGCTGCTGTACAGCGCCAGTGCGAGCTACCACTCGTTCCGCCCCGGCGACCGGGGGCTGTTGTGGCTGCGCAAACTCGACCACGCGGGTATTTTCCTGCTGATTGCCGGAAGCTACACCCCGGTCGCCTACTTTGGCCTGGAAGGCATCTGGCGCGGCGCAGTGCTCTGGGCGGTGTGGGGAATCGCGCTGGCTGGCGTGCTCCTGAAACTTCTGACCATGCGCCTGCCGCGCTGGGTCAGCACCCTGCTGTACCTAGGCATGGGCTGGCTGGCCCTGGTGTTCCTGCCACAGTTGAGCCGCAACCTCCCGGCCCCCGCGTTGGTATGGCTGGCTGCGGGCGGTGTGCTGTATTCCATAGGTGCCGTCGTTTACGCCACCCGGCGCTGGGATCCGCGTCCCGGCGTGTTCGGCTTTCATGAGATCTGGCACCTGTTTGTCCTGGGAGGCACCGGCGCCCACGTCGCCATGATGTTTCACCTGCGCTGAGAGCAGGTGAAACGAAAAGCCCCCGCTAGGTTAGGCGGGGGCTTTTGCTGGGACCGGATTCAATCAGACAAAGCCCACGAACCCCAACACCCATCCGCGCACCGTGCCTATCAGCTGACCGATCGGTTCCTGCGCCAGGAAAATAAAGCCCATCACCAGCAGAAAGCTGAAGGGCATCGCCTCGAACTGCGCGAGGCTGCGGCCCAGGCTGGGTACCAGGGCGCCCAGGATGCGGCTGCCGTCCAGCAGAGGAATGGGAATCAGGTTGAAGATCGCCAGGACCACATTCACGGTCAGAACTGTCAGCAGGACCGTCAGCGTCAGGTCCGAGGGAGGCACAATCTTCAGCAGCAGCGCCGAGACCAGGGCAATCAGCAGGTTACTGATAGGCCCGGCTGCCGAAACCCACAGCGTGCCCCAACGTCCGAGGTTCATGGGATTGATGGGCACCGGCTTGGCAAAACCAAAGCCGACCAGCAGCAGCAGTAACGTACCCAGCGGGTCGAGATGTTTTCCGGGATTGAGGGTCACGCGGCCATACCGGCGTGGGGTGGGGTCCCCCAGACGGTCAGCAGTCCAGGCATGCGCGAATTCGTGGATGGTCAAAGACAGCACCAGCGCGGCAGCGATGATCACGAACGCTGTGGGGTTGCTGGTCAGCAGGTTGATGAGGCCCATATGCGCTGCATTCTACGGGCCATTGCCCCGGTTATCTGGCCAACAGATACCTTTGGAGGGCCGCACGTTCCTCTTCAGCCGAGTGCACCTGTCCTGTGCGGCGCAGGGAAGCGAGGTGAGCCAGGGCCTGGCCCACAGCCTTCCCCGGCGTTACCCCCAGCGCTACAACATCCCGCCCGGTCAGTGGCGAATAGCTGTCCGGGCGCAGCAGCCGGCGCAGGAGCAGCTCTGGTGTTCCATCCGGGAAGTAGGTGTCGGACAGGGCCCGGGCAAGCAGGGCGCCAGGACGTTCCCCCAGGCCCATGCGGGCCGCGAGGGCAGCCGGCTGATCACTCGCCGAAAGCATGGCTGCCGCATAGACCAGCCAGGGCAGGGCCGTGCCCGACGCCTGGACGTCGTCCAACGCTTCCAGTAACTTCAGCCCGGGCAACAGGGCACCGGCCCCCCACTCCTGAAGCCTGCGGGCCGCCTGCCCAGGTCGGGGCTCCTGAAGCAGGAGTTTCAGCTCGGCCCACAGCCGGGGTGTTATGGCAGCCATGTGCAGGGCGTCCGGGATCTGTTCGAGCAACTCCGGGCTGGCGTGCAGCTCAAGCCGGGCCGCCAGCCGCGCGCCGCGGACCAGCCGGCTGGCATCGTCGCGCAGGGAAGAGGCGTGCAGGGGACGTAACTGCCGGGCCTCAAGGTCGTCCAGGCCGCCCACTTCGTCCAGGAAGACCGGCTCACCGTTTGGACGAACCAGCAGAGCCAGCGCATTCAGGCCGAAGTCACGTCGGCGGAGGTCATCGGTCAAAGTGCCTGGGTGCGGCACGGGATTGGCCCCAGGCTGCGGGTAGGTTTCGCGCCTGGCCTGCACGAGGTCTGCAGACCGGCCATCGGGCAGGCTCAGGGTGGCGTTCTGGAAAGCAGGGTGAAAAGTAAAAGGCAGGCCTGTGTTCTCGGCGACGGCCAGCACCGGTGCTCCCTCAACCACCACATCCAGGTCCAGAGGGGTGTGCCCCAGCAGGGCGTCACGTACAGCGCCGCCGACCAGCGCCACGCGCCCGCCTCCGGCATGTGTGGCCACTTCAGTCAGCCACGCCCGGTCCTGCGGCTGCAGCCGGTCCCATGCGGCGGCGGCAAAAGCTGCCGTCATGGACTCACTCCGGCTCACTTGAAGGCGCTGGCGTCCAGCGTGACCTTCACTTCACGCCGCTCGCCGCCGCGCACCACCTGCAGGGTCACCTGATCGCCCTCCCGCTTGTTGAGCAGCGCCGCCTGCAGATCCTCCAGGGCGTCCACCGCCCTGCCATCGGCTTTGACAATCACGTCACTGCCCAGTGCGATCTTGCCCCCCGGGAAGCGTTGCTCCTGCTGGGCACCGCGCAGGCCAGCGCGGGCCGCAGGCGAGCCGGGAACCACCTCTCCGATCACCAGTCCCGTTTCCGGCAGCTTCAGCTGCTGCTTGGCCTCGCTGCTCAGCAGGCTCAGGCCGGCCGGCACCGTACCGCGTGCACTTTGTACCACCAGCCCGGCCGCCAGGCCCAGTCGCGGCGCACTCACGACGCCACCACGCGCCTCCTGCAGCCGGGGCAGCAGGTTTCTGGCCGCGTTGACGGGAATGGCAAAGCCGATTCCGGCGTTTTGTCCTACACCGCCAGCCTGCACACCGGGACTGATGATCTGGGTATTGATGCCGATGACCTTGCCCGAGCTGTCCAGCAGCGGACCCCCACTGTTTCCCGGGTTGATGGCCGCGTCGGTCTGAATGGCCCGCTGCATGATGCCCTCACCCGAGGCGCTGAAACCGATGGGGATGGTGCGGGCAGCGTTGCTGACAATGCCTTCAGTGACGCTGAAGTCCAGCCCGAACGGAGCCCCCATGGCCACGGCCTTTTGCCCCACGGCCAGGGTATCGCTGTTTCCCAGTGGTATCGGTGTAATCAGTTTCGGGTCCAGCTTCTCAGCGCGGATCAGTGCCAGGTCGTACTGCGGCGCCAGACCAATCACGCGGGCTGTAATGCTCTCTTCGCGGCCCATCAGGCGGATGGTGATGCGGTCCGCCGCCCCGGTCGGGCTTTCGGCCGCGATCACGTGGTAGTTGGTCAGGATGTCCCCGGCCTTGTTGACGAAAAAGCCGCTGCCTACACCCTGCTGCACCTGGGTTTCCTGACCGCCACCGAACATCCAGCCCAAGGGGTCCTGACGTACCACCTGCTGCTCGGTACTGATAAACACCAGTCCCGGCTCGTAGCGGCGCACGATATCCATGGTGTTCTGTTCGTTCTGTAGCCGTGCAGAACGCTCAGCCTGAGGGACTGCCGGAGCCTGAGCCGTTCCTGGTGGGACCTGGTCGCGCAGGAGCGTGGCGCCCAGACCCAGGCCCACCAGCACCAGCGTCGTGGCAAACAGGGGTCGTTTCATGGCTGCATTATCCGGCTGCTGGCGCAGTTTGCTTCTCACATAACCGAAGCTTCAAGTTTCACCTGACGTAAGGTCTACCATCTGCCGAAACAAAAGAACACGGTTCACAGCCGGCAGGCGAGATCAGGGGCGAACACGCTCTGAAACTTCAATACTTCCGACTCGGTTTTCCTTAAAAGGTCAGAAGACATACAGGAAAGGAGGCAGACAAAGCTCCGCCGGGTTTGTCTGCCTTTTGGGGCGCCTGACCTGAAACTCAGGCGCGGGCGCGTTCGATCTGGGCGTCCAGGGCCGCGATCTCGGCGGGCGTGATGTGGTAGGTCTCGCTGCACCAGTGGCAGTGCACGCCCTGACCTCCGGCATCAATCATTTCCTGGCGTTCTTCGGCATTGAAAAACCGCAGGCTGTCGCTGGCCCTCTCCCGCGTGCAGCGGCACTGGAAGGCCGCCGGCTGGGCCTCGGGCGCCAGGGTCAGATTCAGGCCTTCTGTCAGGACCGTCATCGCTTCCATCAGGCTGCCCCGCCGCAGGTGGTCGGTGATCTGTCCGAAAGCCCGGATATTGGCCTCCAGACGGGCCAGGGTCTCGTCGCTGACCCCAGGCATGGCCTGAATCAGCACCCCCCCGGCACGGTGGACCCGTCCCCCTTCCTCATAGACTCCCAGCAGCGCGGCATTGGGAATCTGCTCCGAGACTCCCAGGTAGGTGCTGACGTCCTCAGCAATTTCGCCGCTGATCAGGTGAACGCTGCCGGTGTAGGGCTCACCGTTGTCGAGCAGGCGCGTGACCTCAAGTTCTCCATCGGTCCCGACCAGACCGCTGACATCCAGCTTGCCGTCACTTTCTCGCAACGGCAGGTCAGCGTCCGGGTGTCCCACGTACCCGCGGATGCGGCCGTCCACACTGCCCTCGGCAACGACCAGGCCCACGGGACCACCACCATGCACGCGCACGGTCACCCGGCTGTCACTGCGTTTCCCCAGCACCGTGGCCAGCAGGGCCGAGGCCGTCATGGTCCGGCCCAGCACCGCAGTGGCGGTTTTACTCAGCCCATGACGCAGCCGGGCGTCTTCCACGATCCGTGTTGCGTCCATCCCCACGAGGCGCAGGGTGTTCTCGGCCGCAGTGCCACGCAGAACAAATGAAGCAGGAATGGCGTCAGTCATGAGGAAACCCTACAAGAGGGGACTCAAGGCTGATGTGGGTGGTCTTGCATTCATGGACTGCCAGAGCTCATTTTCCCAGTCTGTTCAAAAGGCCATGAAGGGCACACCTGGCGACGATGGGATCGAAGGCCTCAAGGCCGTATCCGGGAGTCTGACCGATAGCTGGCTGACCCTCTACAACGATTTAGAGCGAGTCTAATGCACTCTCATACATCGGGCCTACGCTATCTGTCTGTTTACCAGGGGACCGTCTGTGACGCGTACACCTCATCCAAGGAGCGACTCATGAAGCATAACTTCAAACTCGGCGCGCTTGCGCTGACGACGCTGGCATTGACGCTGGCGGCCTGTGACAATAAGAAGTCCGAGACCACCACCTCGACCACAACCGAGACCTCGACCGACAGCAGCACGACGGCGGCGGGCAGTAAGAGCACCACTCTGGTCGTGCAGTCCAGTGCCGATATTCCCACCATGGATCCCGGCACCACCTACGACACCAGCAGTGGACAGGTGGTCGAGAACCTCTACGAAACCCTGGTGACCTATAAAGGCAACAGCCTGACTGAGCTTGAACCCTTGCTGGCCACCGAGTGGACCGAAAGCGAGGATGGCAGGGAATACCGCTTTACCCTGCGCGACGGCGTGAAGTTCCACAGCGGCAATACCATGACCTGCGCGGACGCTGAATACACTTTCCGCCGCAATCTGGTCACCAACACCGCGGAGAGTGGCAACTGGTTCCTGTCCGAGAGCCTGCTGGGCACGGCCAGCAACGCCAACGACGACAAGAGCATCACCTGGGCCAAGATTTCCAGCGCTGTGAGGTGTGACGAGGGTACGCTGGTGTTTACGCTGCCCAAGGCTGACCCTGCCTTTATCAGCAAGCTGGCCTACACCGGCCAGAGTATCGTGGACAGCGCCCATGCCAAGGAAATCGGCGAGTGGGACGGCACCGAGTCTACCTGGAAAGAGGCAGTGGGCAAGGACCTGACCGGCAGTCCTCTGGCGCAGAACCCCAGCGGAACGGGTGCCTACAAGCTGCTCAATAAAGATGCCAACGCGGTGACCGCTCAGGCGTTTGCGGACTACTGGGGCGAGAAGCCCGCCATTCAGAACGTTCTGCTGCAGAAGGTTCCTGAGCAGGCGCCGCGTCTGCAGGCCTTCGAAAAGGGAGATGCGGACATTGTCGAGACCGGTGGCCGTCCCATCATCGAGTCGCAGCTCAGGGGCAAGCCCGGCATTGTCATCGTGGATGATCTGCCCGATACCAGCGCGTTCGGGATCAGCATGAACCACGCCATAAAGGGTGACGTGGTCGGCAGCGGCAAGCTCGACGGCAAGGGCATTCCTGCCAACTTCTTCAGTGACGTGGATGTGCGCCGCGGCTTCGTTGCGGCCTTCAACGTGCCCCAGTACATCGAGGAAGTGCAGAGCGGGAAGGGTGAGCCGCGCAATTTCCTGCTTCCCGACACCTTCCCTGGCTACAACAAGGACCTGGAGGCGCCCAAGTTTGACCTCGAAGCGGCCAAGGCTTCGTTCCAGAAGGCCTGGGGTGGAGAGGTATGGAAGAACGGTTTCCTCCTCAACGTCTCCTACCGCGCCAACAGCATTCCGGCCCAGACAGGCATGGAAATGTTGAAAAAGAACATCGAGTCCATCAACCCCAAGTTCCGGGTCAATCTGGTTGCCAAGGAGTGGAGCAAGCTGCTGGAGGACGGGAACGAGGGCAAGGAAGCCATGGTCATGACCGGCTGGGCCCCTGACTACGCCGACCCTGACAACTTCGTACACACCTTCTACAGCTCCGAGGGCTACTATCAGCCCCGTCTGAACTTCAAAGACGAGCAGATTGACGCCTGGATCAACGAGGCGCGCAGCACCACCGACACCGACCGCCGCAATGAGCTGTACACCAACATTGCCAAGCGGGCCATGGACCAGGCGTACTTCATTATGATGCCCAGCAACCCCGGGATTCTGGCCCACCGCGAGGCCCTGGGTGGCATCAGTCAGGATACCTTCAACCCTATGCTTTCCTTCCCCACCGGGACCCTCTGGAAGAACCTCACCAAGAGCTGATCCCGTTTCAAAAAGCCGCCTTCCTGCCAGGAAGGCGGCCTTTTCGTGTCTGTGTGGGGGCGGCCCCCGCTATGCTGCTGGCATGTCCGACGCTGCCCGTCCGCCCGAGGCCGACACCGAAATGCCCCGCACCATTACCCTGCTGCTGGTTGATGACCATCCGGTGGTGCGCAAGGGCACCCGTGAGCTGCTGGAGGGCGAGACGGACCTGCACGTAATCGGCGAGGCGGGCAGTGGTGAAGAAGCTGTGGTCAAGGCACGTGACCTGCAGCCGGACGTCATCCTGATGGACGTCAGTATGCCCGGCATGAACGGGATTGAGGCCACCAAGGCCATCAAGGCCGAGCGGCCCGGTGTGGGCGTGCTGGTGCTGACCAGCTACGATGACGACGCCTACATTTTTGCCCTGCTCGAAGCGGGCGCAGCGGGTTATCTGCTGAAAAATGCCTCGGAAGACGACCTGCTGGGTGCGGTGCGTGCCGTGGCTGCCGGCGAAAGTGCTCTGCACCCTAGCGTGGCCCGCAAGGTGCTGGAGCGCTTCAGCACCCATACCACCCCAACCCCTCCGGAGGATGACCTGAGTCCCCGCGAACTGGAAGTGCTGCGCGTGGCCGCCACCGGCCGCACCAACAAGGAAATTGCCCGGGATCTGGACATCAGTCCGCGGACAGTGCAGGTTCATCTGGCCAATATTTTTTCCAAGCTGGGTGTAGGCAGCCGCACCGAGGCCGTGCTGCACGGTATCAAACGCGGCTGGATCGACCCCAGGACGCTGTAAGACCTTTTAAGGCCTCCAGGCTCAGGTGCTTTTAGGGACGAAGTGGCTGACCCCTGAAAATGTTTGTCTCTCAGAGCTCAACACGTCAGGACTAAGGGTCCAGCAGCGCCGTTCATGCAGGGCATGAGGCCGAGTGTCCAGCAGCCAGGGCCATTCGGCGGGGGTCCGGTAAACCGCATTGCCCCATCTGGATGCCTCTGAAGCAGAACCGCGCTGACGCCTGCCCGGTTGTTATGAAATCCATCTGCGTCCGGAATCCCCTGCCGCGGTATCTGTAACTGAAGCTTTCCGGCAGGATGCGGACCCGCCGGGCATGACACGGCCAGATCGTCAGGTCCAGGCCACCATGGGCGCGGGGTTTAGGGCCCAGCAGGAAGTCCAGTGCCCACCCCGCAGCCAGAACCAGACCTGCTCCCGGGTGAAGAAGGCACTGATTTCAGGCAGGGTGTACAGAAGCGTCTGATTTTCAGGGACTCCGGCTGCCGGAGACGTGGCTGTACGCGGTCATGGCCTGCGGCATTGTGCGCTACGTTAGCCAACTAAGGTATGTCCCTGCCTCCCTTTCCTCCGGCCCTGAGCGCTGCCACCACCACCAAGCAGTTCGGTGAGGCGCTGGCGGCGTTTGCGTGCAAGGTGGCGCAGGCCCATGGTGTCCGGGTGTGGGTCATGCAGGACGGGCGGCTGAATGAAGTGGCCTGCGATGGCCGTGGCATGGCCCTGAGCGATGGAACTCTGGCCGCACAGGCCATGGCGGCAGGTGCGCGACTGGACGAAGGCATGCTGAGCGCCGTGCCTTTCGGGTGTGGGGTGCTGGAGTTCGTGGGGGCCGACCACGAAGAGGTGGGAGCCCTGAGCCAGATGGCTCCGCTGCTGGGGCTGGCCCTGGAAGGGGTACAGGCCAGGGAAGCGCGCCAGGGCCGTGGCCGGGTCGCCGAGAGCGTAGAACAGCTGGTGCGCCGTCTGGGCGGAAGCCTGGACCTGGGCGAGGTGTTGACGGCCACCGCCGAGAGTGCAGCCCTGGCGCTGGGATTCGGGCGGGCGTTCGTGGGCCTGTTCAGCGAGTTCACCGAGCGAGGCGCCCGCACGGGCGAGGTCTTCACCTATGGCCTGGACGCCTCCTTTACTGGTGGCATCGGCGTGGGGCCGGTGTCGTTTGAGCGCCTGATGCAGCGTGGGGAGGTCATCGTCTATGACCGCGCGCGTGATGCCAATTCCCCGCTGGCTGGCGGCCTGGCGGAACTGAACCCGGCAATGGCGGTGATTGCCCCGCTCAGCGCGCGTGGCCGGCCACTGGGGGTGTTGTACGTCGACCGCCAGACGCCGGGCCCCGGCCTGACCGACGACGATACCTGGCTGGTGCTGACCCTGGCCGAGCAGGCCAGCCTGGCCATCGACAACGCGCGGCTGTACAGCACCGAGACCCGCAAACGGGAGGCAGCTGAAGCCCTGCGCGAGGCAGGCGCCGCACTGGCCGGCAGCCTGCATCTCAACGAGACCCTGGCGGGCGTGCTGGAGCGCGGGACCAGCCTGTTCGGTGCCGACGCCGCTGCTGTATATGAGCTGCAGCCTGACGGCCGGACCCTGACCATCCGCAATGCGGTGGGCCTGCCCAGCGAATACGTGCTGCGGGTGCGCAGCAAGGTCGGTGCGGGCGTGACCGGGCGCGCCGTACAGCGGCGTGAACGGGTAACCACGCCTGACGTCCGGACGGCGAATCTGGGCGCCGGTAGCCGCTACACCCGTCAGCTTCTGGCGCAGGGAACCTACCCGTACCGGGGCGTGGTGGCCCTGCCGCTGAGTACCCGCGCAGGCCCGTTCGGGGCGCTGACCCTGTACTGGTCAGCCACTTTGCCCCTGGACGCCGATGATCTGGCCCTGACCGAGGTTTTTGCAGCGCAGGCCTCGCTGGCCATCGAGAACGCGCGCCTGTACGAGGAAGAACTGCGCCGCGAGCGTGAGGCGGCCGTGCTGTTGAATGTCGGCCGGCTGCTGGGCGAAGATCAGAGCGACCGCGCTCTGACAGAGGCCACGCGCCTCTGTGCCGTGGCCCTGAATGCCGCGCGCGGTCTGATTGCTCTGGTGGGTGATGACGGTCAGGTGACCCGCTGCGCCACCTACAACCTGCATCCGCCTTCAGCAGATGAACTGACATCGCTGTACGCCCAGCTGGGCCGGGGTCCACGGCCACTGACCCGCCGCTACGCCCTGCCGGTGGCGGGCAGCGCCTTGATTGTTCCCTTGCGCGCAGATCTGGGCAACGAGGGCGCGGCTCAGCAGGGCAGAGGCAGCGTACTGGGCTTCCTGTATGCCGACGACCCGGGTACCGAGGCGCCCAATGACCGGGTGCTGGGCCTGGCCCGCAGCGTGGCGGACCAGATGGCCCTGACCCTGACGCGCGAGCGCCTGCTTGTCGCCCTGGCGCGGGAGGAGGCCCGGTACCGTCAGCTGGCCGAGGGAGCCCATGACCTCATCCTGAGCGCCGATCCGCAGGGCATCATCACCTATGCCAATCCGGCCGCGACCCGCCTGCTGCAGCCCCTCACCGGTCCCCTGGTCGGCACCAGCCTGCTGGAGCTCAGCAGCGTGGCCACCCGGGACGCTCTGTATGCTGCCTGGGACGCGGCACACACCCGCCCCAGCGGAGGCCGCGCCGATATCCAGGTAGGGCCCTACCGCCTGGAAGCCCGTCTGAGTGCTGTGCGGACCGGAGTGGCGGGCGGGGAAGCCGGGGAAGGCGTGCTGATGGTTGCCCGTGACCTCAGCGAACTACAGACGCTGGCCGAGGAAATCACCCGGCGCGGGCAGGCCCTCGAAGCTGCCACCAGCCGCCAGAGCGAACTGCGCACCTATCTGACGCTCTTTACTCAGGCCCAGGAGGAAGAGCGCCGGCGTATCAGCCGCGAACTGCACGACGACACGGCTCAGGTGCTGACTGCGACCACCCGCCGCGTGGCGCGGTTGTCCCGTGAGCTGGAGGGCGAACAGCGCGCCCGTGCCGACGACATCCTGGTTGACCTCAATGACGCCATCGAGAGTGTGAGGCGGTTTGCGCGCAACCTGAGGCCCAGTGTCCTGGACGACCTGGGGCTGCTGCCGGCCCTGGAGTGGCTGGCCACCCAGGCCCAGACCGACACGCGCCTGGAAGTCAGCGGTCCGGAGCGACGCCTGACGCCGACCGTGGAACTCACGGTCTTCCGGCTGGCCCAGGAGGCGCTGAATAACGTGGATAAGCACGCCGGAGCACACAGCGCGGCAATCCGCGTGGTGTTCAGTGATTCGGGCGTTCGGGTGGCCATCACTGACGATGGCCAGGGATTCACCATGGCCCAGGCCGAGAAACGCGCCCAGGACGGCCACCTGGGATTAATTGGTCTGCGTGAACGCGTCGCCCTGGCGGGAGGCGAGCTCGACGTGAACAGTACTCCCGGCCAGGGCACCACCCTGATCTTTGACCTGCCCAGCTGAGCAGACTGGTCAGGGCAGGTGTCGGCTCAGCGGCCGTAGCGTTCCAGAAAAGCTTCTCGGCGCATCCAGGCCATTTTCGGCTTTCCTTCGCTGGGAGTCCGCGCCGTGCCGTACATCAGGCGGATCAGCCGAAACCCCAGGGCGTACCAGTGGGCACGGGCCGCCGGCAGCTCCAGCAGCGTGAAGCCCGACTGCGCCAGAGGTGCATGAAACAAGGTCACCGCGAATACAGCTTGTGCCTCCTGCAACTCTGGCATGACCTCCAGGGCCTGCGCCACGTCCCGCAGACTCCGCTGGTAGGCCCGGTAGGCTCCCAGCGCGCCGCGGCTCGCCAACCCCACGATGCGCGGCGAGTGCAGGTGGAGTTCGGCGGTGGGTGTGCCAGGGGCCAGTGGAAGCGGAGCCGGAGCGTGGTCGAGTGGCGCGATCCGCATGACTCCATCGGCGCGTTGTGTCAGGTCAATGACGCCTAAGGCCCGAGCAAAGCGGTCCTCGACCAGCCCCCGGTAGATCAGGAGCGCCAGATCGTGTCCGTGTGCGCGGCGCAATCCGGGCAGCTGGCGGAGAGGAACCGGGCGGTACCCGGACTGGCGCAGAGCGGTCAGACGGGTGGTCAGTTCAGATGGCTGCAGTTCAAGCGTCTGGCCCGGTTCTGGCCGGGCCACAGGGCGGGGCAGAGGAGAGACCCCCTGTTCCGCCAGCACCTTCAGCGCCAACCAGGGCAGATCCCGAGCGTCCCAGGTGGTGACCGGCTGGGACGCCACAGCTTCCAGCAGGGCCAGCCCGGTCGGATCGCCCCGGCCCGACAGTTCGTGACCGGCCAGGGTGGCCTCCTGAAGCAGTTCCGGTGCCTGCTGCGTCAGCCTGGTCGGCAGGACCAGACTCGCCTGCATGCCCTGACCCTTCAATGCTTCCAGGCTCAGGTGCAGCTCAGCTGCGGTGCCGACCGGAACCAGCAGCGCCACTTCTGGCCCACCACCGTGCCCCCCTGCCCACGCCCCGAACGCTCCGGCGCGCAGCAGTGCCTCACGTGGATTCAGTCCCTGCCCGGCGTCATTCATGGCCTGGACTGTAGCGCAGGACCCAACGCGTTCCAGGGGCAGTTCTGTGGGAAACGTCAGCTTTGTGGCCTCATCTCATGTCTGGCGTCGTATTCTCCTTTGTAGTGATGCTTCAGGTTTTCTTAAACTTCCTCGGGTCAGGCGCGTCACGCAGGTGCCACGCATGAAGCCGTTGCGCATCGGCCTGTTCACGGACACGTTCCTGCCTGACCAGAACGGCATTGTGACCAGCGTGGGGCTGCTCAGCGACGAGCTGCGCGCCCAGGGTCACGATGTCGAAATCGTCGCCCCGGACTTTCCTGAGCATGTCGAAGCGCGCCCGGACGTTTACCGGGTTCCCAGCGTCAAGTATGTTTTTTTGCCGACCTACCGGCTGGCGTGGCCGACCCGAAAGGACTTTGAGCGCCACTACGACATCGTGCACACGCACACGCCCCTGACGCTGGGACTGGCCGGAGCGCGGCTGGCCCGCAAGTGGAAGGTGCCGCACGTCGCGACCTATCACACCCATATCGAGGCCTACACGCATTACCTTCCAGGGGCCACGACCGTGCAGCGTCATACCGGCGCCGTCACCCGGACAGCGGGGCTGTATTACGGCCGGGCTGACGCTGTCATCACTCCCACTGCCGGGATGTTCGACGTGCTGCGCCGCATGAACGCCCGCAATCCCATCGTGATTCCGACCAGCATCGAGCCCCGGGTGCTGCGCACAGCGCCGCCTGTGGCCAGTCCCTGGCCCGAGGGACGCCGCCGCCTGCTGACGGTAGGACGTCTGGCACGCGAGAAACGGTTCGATCATGTCCTTGACACCCTGCCGGCGTTACCTGAAGCGCACCTGGTGATTCTGGGGGAAGGGCCCGAGCGTGAACACCTCGAACTGCACGCCCGCCGCTTGGGCGTCGCGGACCGCGTGACCTTCCTTGGCGTCAAGCCCTGGACCGAGATCGGAGCGTATTACCGGCTGGCCGAGCTGTTTCTGTTCGCCAGCGATACCGAGACCCAGGGCCTGGTCCTGCAGGAAGCCCAGCTGATGGGGGTACCGGTGGTGGCGGTCGGCGCGCGCGGCACCCTGAGCGGAGTGGCCCACGAACGCAGCGGTTATCTGGTGCCGCCTGGCGACGTCAACCGGCTGATTCGCCACTCCCGCGCGGTACTGGATGATCCGCAGTTGTGGGCCCGGCTGTCGGCTGGCGCGCGTGCCTTTGGGGCGACCACCACTCCGGCTGGAGTGGCCCGGCAGGTTCTGGAGGTGTACGCCCAGGTGCTGGGCATGCCGAGCGAGGTTACTTTTCCCGAGGCGGCGCCCGGTCATCCCCGAAATAGCCTCGTGTATGACCAGTGACGTTACGTATGTGACGCCACAGAAACGGAGCCAGTCCCCCTTCGAGCCGGCGCCCGCTGGTCTCGACCAGGGCTCCGGGCACATAGGCCACCTTGCCCAGGCGGTCAAGCTCCTGACCCAGGATGACGTCCTCATAGGCTTCCACCACCGGGTATCCTCCGGCCAGCAGCGCCGCCTCACGCGAGTAGGCCATGTTGGCCCCGGCCAGGTTGGGTTTGCCCACCAGGCGGCAGGTGTGCAGAAAGGCACTGTAGCTGCTGCGCGACAGCCGGACCATGGCCGGCGAGACCCCACAGAACTGCATGGGGCCGTACAGCGCCACGCGGCCCGGCGCGGCCTCATTAAGTTTTTGCAGCCACTCCGGAACGGGCAGCGAGTCGGCATCGGTGGTGGCTATCCATTCACTGCGCGCCTCTTCCAGGCCCAGCTGCCGGGCGCGCGCCACTCCACGCTCCGGACAGCACAGCACCCGGGCCCCCAGGGCGCGCGCCACCTGCACAGTGTCGTCAGTGCTGCCGTTGTCCACCACGATCACTTCGGCTGGCGGCTTAAGCTGCTGTTCCAGCGCCCGCAGCGTCTGGGGCAGGTACTTCGCCTCATTGCGGGCGGGAATCACAACCGAAAATTCGGGCACCCGCACAGGCTAGCAGGACTTTACGCTGCATTCCCGGCATACCTGAGTCACAATGGGACTTTATGAGCCGCCGACCTCTGCGTGAACATCTGCCTCTGCGTCCTGGCACCGCCGGCGGTGTCCTGGTTGCGGGGCTGACGCTGGCCTGTGCGGAATTTGTCCGGAGTGGTCTGTATGGCGCCTACCTGACTCAGGTGATCGACACGAGGTTTCACTTGCCCGTGGCCGTAGCCGGGGCCGCCTGGACATCACATATGGTGGCTGACACGCTAATGCGGGGTCCGGCCGGAGGGCTGATCCAGAGGTTCGGGCCACGGCGCGTGGCGTTTGCTGGCGCCGCTGTCAGCCTGCTGGCCCTGAGTTTGCTGCCGCTGGTCCACAGCGCCTGGATGCTGCTGCTGGTTGCCGCGCTGCATGGCATTGGCTTTTCACCTATGTGGCCAGCTGCCATGAACCTCACGGCCGACGCGGCACGCCCCGGATACGAGGGAAGGGTGCTGACGGTGGTCAGCACCTCCGTGATGCCTCTGACGGGTCTGGGATTTATGGTCTATGGGGCCCTGGCCCGCCGCCCCGATGTCTGGGCGCTGAGTCTGGCCCTGGGTATGCTCAGCCTGAGCCTGATGATGTCGCTGCTGCTGCCGGCGCGCCGACACGTGGAAGCTGCCGGTGATGACAGCGAGCGTCAGCGCCGGCCTCGGGGCCTGCTTCCTACACTGTTGCCGCTGCTGCCTGCCGCCTTGATGCAGACCCTGACCCAGGCCCTGATCGGCAACTGGCTGTTTCGTATGGCTCCTAAATTTGGCCTGGAGTACTGGGATCTGGTGGCCCTGCTGGTTGTCGGGGGCGCGGTGGCCTTTGGCAGCATGCCGTTTACGGGCCGGATCGCTGACCGTGGCCGGGCCCGGCTGGCCGTTACGGTCGGATACGCCCTGGTCGCTCTCGGCATGGCAGGTTTCGCTTTGATGCCTCCCGTATGGGCCCTGTTTCTTCTGGCGGCCTGCATTGGCCTGGGCTACGCTTTTCTGACCCCCGGCTGGGCCGCCCTGGTTGCCCAGACGCTGCCCGAGGCCCAGCGCCCGGCGGCCTGGGGTGTACTGATGACCGTCGAAAACGCTGGTTTTGCCGCTGGCCCTCTGCTGGGCGGTCTGGCGCTGCAGCAGGTAGGGGTCCGTGGACCATTTGCTCTGGGCGCAATCCTGGCATTGATGACGTCCCTGGGCTACGTGGTGTTCCGGCGACATTTCCAGTCGCGCCCACCAGGGGCTGGTGGAGTTCAGGCCGATACGTCGGTCAAGGCAGGAGGCGCCGATTAGGACGGGCAGAACCAGCATGAGCACCCGAAGTAGCGGTAAGGGGTTGCGCAGCCCGGTAGTCTCCTGGGCTGGGTTGCTCCTGGTATCGGTGGTTGCCGCTGAAGTTCTGGGGCGCGCAGCCGGCTGGGGCGCCCTGGGACCTGGGAATCCCGAGGGGCGGCGGGTGGCGGTGACCTTCGACGACGGGCCGGGTCCGCAGACCGCAGAGTTGTTGTCTGTCCTTTCCCGGCACGGCGCACGCGCAACCTTCTTTGTGACGGAGCCAGCTGCCAAAGTTCACAGGCCGGAACTGGAAGCGCTGCGCAGCGCCGGGCACCAGCTTGAGGCCCACGGACGCTGGCACATCCACGCCCTGCTGCTGCCTCCCTGGCTGGAGTGGAGTCAGGTGCGCTGGCATCCCCGTGCTCATGAGGCGGGGCCGCACCTCTACCGCCCGCCCTACGGAGGGCACAGCCCCTGGACCCGACTGTTTGCGTGTCTGCAGGGCCGGCAGATTGTCTTATGGGACGTAGAGGGCCGGGACTGGACCAGTGGCGACGCTGGCACACTGGCCGAGCAGGCCCTGAGGCGGGTGCGTGCGGGCAGTGTGATTCTGCTGCATGACGGTCCTGCCGTAACTCCGGAACTTCTTGATCACCTGCTGAGTGAACTGGCCGCGCGTGGCCTCCAGGCCGTTCCCCTGAATGAGTTGCCGCCGGGGCACATTGGCTTTCGCGCAGGGATCCGGCGGCTCCTGAGCAGCTACGGGCGCTGAACAGAAAAACCCCGCCTGACCAGGCGGGGATAAAGAAGGCTTGTACGCGTCAAACTTACTTGCTTACGCGCTGCCGGCCGGTAAGCGCACGGCCCAGCGTGACTTCATCGGCGTATTCCAGCGCGCCGCCCACCGGCAGACCATAGGCGATACGGCTGACAACAGCGCCCAGTGGCTCCAGCAGGCGCTGCAGGTACAGCGCGGTCGCGTCGCCCTCGACGGTGGTGCCGGTGGCCAGAATAATTTCCTGACCTTCCTGAACACGGGGCAGCAGCGGCTTGATATGCAGCTTTTCAGGCCCAACGCCGTTCATGGGGCTCAGGACACCGTGCAGCACGTGGTACAGGCCGCGGTACTCGCCGCTGCGCTCGATGGCGATCACGTCGCCGGGTTCCTCGACCACACAGATCAGGTTCTGGTCGCGGCTGGGATCGCTGCAGACGTCACAGCGCTCGGCATCCGTGATGTTGAAACAGACCGGGCAGGTATGCAGGTCGCGCTTGGCGGCGAGCAGTGCGCCGGCCAGCCGTTCGATGTCCTCGCGCGGCTGTTCGAACAGGTGAAAGGCCAGCCGCTGCGCGCTTTTGGGCCCGATGCCGGGCAGGCGCGACAGCTCGCGGATCAGCGACACCAGGGAAGGAGGGTATTTCATGCCTTGCCCTGTTCAGCGGACCGTTCCATCAGAATCCGGGAATACCCAGGCCGCGCGTCGCTTCCTGCTGCAGCGCGTCGGCCTTGGCACCAGCGTCCTGCAGGGCCACCAGAATCAGGTCCTCAAGCGCTTCGACGTCGCTGGCATCTACCGCCTCAGGCTTGATTTTCAGGCCCTGCACCTTGCCGTGCCCGTTCATGGTTACCGTGACCAGCCCACTGGCCGAGCCTTCCACCGTCTGTGCAGCCAGATTTTCCTGAATCCGGTTGGCGGCCACCTGGGCCTGCTGCATCTGTTTCATCAGCTTCTTCATGTCCATGACCCGCAGTCTAACGGGCAGGCGCGGTCAAGAAGGTGCCGGTGGGAAGGGTGATCAGGTCAAAGCGCGGCGCTGCGGGCACTCTTGGCCTTGCGGTACAGCTGTGCCGGGCGACCCACCCCGGTCCGGCGCTCTCCGCTGGGGGTCAGCACGCCCTGAGCCAGCAGCCGTTTGCGGAAGTTCCGCTTGTCGAGCTTGCGGTTCAGGATCGCCTCGTGGACCCCCTGCAACTCGGGAAGGGTAAAGGTCTCAGGCAGGAATTCAAGCGCCAGATTGGCATATTCCAGCCGCAGCTGCAGGCGTGCCAGGGCCCGGTCCAGAATGCTCTGATGGTCGAAGGCCAGTGCGGGCGGCTGGTGCGCACTGAACCATTCCGCCCCCAGCGTGTGGCCACCGCCCGAAACCTCCACCGTTCCGTGCGGCAATACCGCCAGATGCGCCACGCTGACAATGCGGCCGCGGGGGTCCCGGCCCACCTCGCCGAAGGTGTGGAACTGCTCCAGGTGACGCGGTTCAAGTTCCACGGTTGTCTCGGTGCGCAGCACCCTCAGGGCGGCCTCGTGCAGTTCCTCGCCGGACAGCACCAGCCCGCCGGGCAACGCCCAGTCGCGTGCGTGTGGCAGTTCACCCCGCTGAACCAGCAGCACCCGCAGAGCGCCGTCATGCATGGCAAAGGCCGCCACGTCTACCGCCAGACCTACGGGCATGGCCGGTACAGCCGAAGTGGCAGGAGGCGTCATGGCAGGATGCTAGGGTTTGTGTCCACAGGACGTCAAGGATTAAGTGTCACAGAGGTCCCGGCTTGCCTAGCGCTATCGCGTGCTTGGACCAAAGGTTTGCGTTGTTACCCTGCTGGCTGTCTTTCGGCCCTGGCAACCTTCACATGGGCACGCAGCAATTCGGCCACACTCCAGGCCTGAAACGGGCATCCACCGGGGGTGAGCCGCAGCCCGTTAAAAACCTCCGAAACGTGGCCGAGGCCAGCCTCCCATACGTGCCCCTGCAGACCACGCAGCGCATCCCGGGCGCCCGTAATGTTCCCGCCCGAGAGCAGAAGGTCCACGTAGGAGGCCAGTGGCCACGGCCAGACAGTGCCCTGATGGTACGCCGCGTCCCGCTGAACCTGCGTGCCGCCGTAATTGCCCCGGTAACGCGCATCAAGCGGTGAAAGTGTATGCAGACCCAGCGGCGTCAGGAGTTCCCGCCGCACCAGCCCGGCCGCAGCCTGGAGCTGCGCAGGAGTGGCCGGTGTGTCCGGCAGCGCCAGGGCCAGGGCGACATTTGGCCGGGTACTCAGGTCCGGCACTCCATCTGCGCTCACGGTGTCGGCAAAGGCCGTGCCGGTCCAGAAAGCACCGAAATTCTTCTGGGCCTGCTGGAACTGCGCGGCGAATTCTGGCATTTCACCCAGCCTTTCCGAAAGCCGGGACTCGGCTCCAAGGGCAGCCAGCCACAACGCCTGAATTTCTACCGGCTTGCCGTGCCGGGGCGTCACGACCCAGCCCTCGATCTTCACGTCCATCCAGGTCAGCTGGACGCCGGGTTTGCCGGCCAGCAGCAGGCCGTCAATGGGGTCCATGCAGATCCCGTGGTCGGTCCCCCGGACATGCCAGCTCAGCAGCTCACGCACCTGGGGCAGAGACTGGCGGGCAAAGTCCAGATCGCCACTGGCCTGCACATACCGCTCCAGCGCCACCACCAGCCACAGCGCTCCGTCCACGGTGTTGTAACCGGCTCCGCTGCCGTTCTCATGGAAGTTATTTGGGATCAGACCCCGGCGCAGGGTTGCCAGGAAGGTTCCCAGCAGTTCACGCGCCTCGGCATACCGGCCCGTGACCAGGGTCAGGCCGGTCAGGGCAATCATTGCGTCCCTGCCCCAGTCGGCAAACCAGGGGTAGCCGGCGATCACCGTGACGCCCGCCGGAGCTGAGCGCTGCGCGAGGTACGCGTCCGCCGCCACGGCCAGGGTCGCCACCAGGTCGTCGCGGACCCCGGTGGCCGCCCACGCCTGCTCAGCAAGGGTCCGCCGGCGGGTGGCTTCAGCCATGTAGGCCGCCCAGGGGTCGGGCACTCCGGGGGCTGGCCCACTGGAAAAGACCAGGGCGACCTGTCCTCCGCCTTCGGGCAGCCGGACCCGCCACAGTTCCGCGCCCAGGGTCAGTTCGGACTCCGCCTCGCCCCGTGCGGCGTCATGACGGTAATAAATCCGCTGGGGAAAAGGCGCAGGCGTCAGCACCTCAATCCCGGCACCGGGAGCGTGCAGGCGGACCCGGGTCTGCCGCTGTCCCTCGATCACGGCTTCGTGGCCCGAGCAGCTCAGGCTCAGGGCAGGAGCGCTGGCATGCACCGAATGCATGTCCCGGTCCACGAAGTAGCCTCCCAGCGTCAGGGTGACGGGCTCGTCTGCCTGCACGTCGTACAGATACACGACGCTGTCGGCGCCCTGCGGCATACAGCTGCGGCGGCGCACGCGTGCGCCGCGCCACAGCTGTTCCCGCTCCGGCAGCAGGTCGCGCAGTGTGGCGCCGGCCAGCAGGGCCTGGACCTGCCCTTCAAATACGTTGGGAGCAAGTTCAA
This sequence comes from Deinococcus deserti VCD115, assembly GCF_000020685.1. Classification (NCBI taxonomy): domain Bacteria; kingdom Thermotogati; phylum Deinococcota; class Deinococci; order Deinococcales; family Deinococcaceae; genus Deinococcus; species Deinococcus deserti. Next base: position 753,797 of record NC_012526.1, read on the forward strand.
GCGCATGCAGTGTGGCCTCGCCGCAGCTCGTGCTCAGGATTTCCAGCGGTGAGACCACGTGCGCATAACGCTGAACCGGAGGCCGCTGGCTGAGATTCAGGGCCGAGTAGCAGCGGGTGGGCACGCCAGCCAGACTTCCCAGTGAGAATCCGCCCCGTCCGTCGGTCAGCAGTACTTCCAGGTCCGGACAGCGGGCCTGACCCGGACCGAAGAACTGTGTCACTGCCGGCAGGGAAGCAGAAAGTCGTGTCATACGGTCCAGCATGGCAGCAAGCATGATGAAACGCTCCAGACCAGACGCGCCCCGACCAGGGAAGGGCCCGTGGTAAACTGTGAACCTGTCTGTCTGAACCACTCCTGCCCTCTTGCGGCGCGTGCGAGACAACAGGCCGCCCAGGATGCCAGCGTGCGCCGGGCGCGGCGGAGGTGATAAACATAGCGAAAGAACACAAGGTCAACGAGCAAATCCGCGTCCGCCAGATCAGGCTTATCGGCGGCGAAGGCGAGCAGATCGGCATCATCGACACTCGTGACGCCATGAATATGGCGCGCGAGAAGGGTCTGGACCTGGTCATGGTCAGCCCTCAGGCCGTTCCACCTGTCTGCCGCCTGCTCGACTATGGCCGGTTCCGCTACGAACAGCAGCAGAACGAGAAGGAAAACCGTAAGCGTGTGCGCTCGCAGGAAGTCAAGGCCATCAAGTTCCGCGTGAAGATTGATGACCACGACTTCAAGACCAAAACCGGGCACGTGCGCCGTTTCCTTGATGACGGTCATAAGGTCAAGGTGACCATCATGTTCCGTGGCCGCGAACGGACCCACCCGGAACTGGGTGAGCGGATTCTGGTTCGTGTCGCTGAAGCGCTGGCTGACGTGGGGACGCCTGAGGGCATGCCCAGCATGATGGGCATGGACATGAACATGATCATGGCCCCCAAGCAGGCTCCGGCGCCCAAGAAGGAGCGCACGGAGGAGTCTGCGGAGAAGGCCGGTTCTGCTGGAGAGACCGAGCCTGTGCCCGCCGCCTCTGCCGCGGCTGAAGCACCCGCCAACGTCTGATTCTGCACCGGAACTGACTGCCGGCGCCGTCCCATGTGGGGCGGCGCTTTTCTGTTGCTGCGGCCGGGGTCTGCTCAATAGAGACACCTGCACCCATACCCGCCGCTTTATTTAGTAAACTGGGACCATGATCAAGATGTACACGACCAGCTGGTGCCCTGACTGCCACGTAGCCAAGCGCGCCCTGCAGCAAAAAGGTTTTGAGTTCGAGGAAATCAACATCGAGAATGACGATCAAGCTGCGCAGTACGTCATGCAGGTCAACGGTGGAAAGCGCAGTGTGCCGACCCTGGTGAGCGGTGACGTCGCACATAGCCTCAGTGGCTTCCGTCCTCAGAAGCTCGACGCTTTCCTGGCCGCCGCCGGACTGTAAGGTCGGTACTCAGCCAGCCGCCGCGCCCACAGCGGGAGCGGCGGCTGGCTTTGCTTCACTGAAACGACTTACTTCCGCAGGGTCTGCGTGTGAACCAGTGTGGTGACGCCTGTTTCCGGGACGGTGTAGAAGCGGACGGTCAAGGTGTCGGGTCTGACGTCCAGCCAGACGAATCCTGGAACCTTGTAGGTTTCGAACGCAGCCAGCCGGGTTCCGACGCGGCCCCCATACGCTTTGCCCGCAGCTCCACTGACCACGGTCCAGGTGCCGGGGCATTCGGGCTGTGGTGCGAACAGTTGCAGCGCGTGTTCGTGCCCGGCGAGCAGCAGGTCAGCCCGGCTGCAGGCCACGCGGTACAGTTCGCGGACTGCGCCCCCGCGCTGAAAGGTCAAGGGCAGGTTGTCGTAGGTCCCGGCGTTTCCATGCCTGCCGTTGCTGAATAGGGGGTGATGGCCCAGCACCAGCTTCCAGCGCGCCCCGCTCCTGGTGAGCGCTTCCGAAAGCCAGGCCCGCTGCGCACGGTCCCAGACGCCACCAGGCCGCTCGTTGACCCGTACTCCCGGCAGATAAGCGGCCAGCGGCGCCGTATCCACCGCGAAGAATTCCAGCAGAGACCCCTGAGGTGCCCGGTAGGTCCGGGCGGGCATGACCCACTGGGGATTGATTCGTGAATACGCCACCTGTGCCTCTGCGCCGCGCGGGTCAGCTCCGTCGCCGCCGCGTACCCAGGACTCGTCATGGTTGCCTGGAACCATCAGGAACGGCACTTTCAGAGGCCCATACACGTCCGCAAACCGTTCGCGGAACAGAGGAGAGGCCGGATTCCTGGGACCTGCGGGGTAGAAGTTGTCGCCCAGTCCCACCCCCAGATCACAGCCGTCCGTGGCGCAGATCCCGGCCATGGCCGCTGCTACCCTGTGCTGCTCTTCGGTCCCCGTTCCCTGATCGCCCATGACGACCACGCGTATGCGCGCAGGATCAGTCGGAACAGCGACCTCCGCCACCACGTCGGGAAGAGGACTCTGACTAGGCAGTTGTGCGGGCGCACACGCAGAGAGCAGGCCTATGGCGGCGAACAACAGGAGGCGCATCCGTACAGCTTAAGGCGCGACCAGAGTCCCTTCATGCCTTCTCTGGGAATATGCTGGCAGGCTCTGAGCCTTCTCAAGACGGTTCGAAGGAGCAGGGCTGGCTCACGATTTCTCCCAGCTGGCAAGTGCCTTTTCCTGACGTCCGTGCACCCTGGATCCGGAGGCTGGCGCTCTGGCCTGGGGCAGGGAGCTGCCACCGCATCAGGTTTCCAGGGTTGCTCCTGCCGGCTGCAACCCGGTATCCTGACCCCATGAAGCCTCTCGCCCATCACTCCGGTCTGGTGATGCGTGGCGTGTGGCCGCGACGAATGCCGTACCTTCCCGGTCTGGTTACCCGAACTCTGCGCGCCTGAGAACCCCGAAGCGGTTTTCAGGCGTTCTGCTGGGTTGCGGCCAGACCGGGTCTGTCTTGTCTTGAATATGTAAGGAGAAAACACATGCACGTCGTTCTTCCTGACGGTAAACAACTTGAACTGCCCATGGGTGCCACCGCGCTGGACGCGGCCAGTGCCATCGGCCCACGCCTGGCCCAGGACGCGCTGGCTGCAACCGCCAACGGTGAACTGGTGGATCTGATGACGCCGCTGCCTGACGGAGCCAGCATCACCCTGATCACCAAGAAGAACCCGGGTGACGCTGCGCCGCTGTTCCGGCACTCGCTGGGCCACGTGATGAGCCAGGCTGTCGGAGAGTACTACCGCGCCAAGGGGTACTCCGACGACCGCATCAAGCGGGGCGTGGGCCCCAGCATCGAGAACGGCTGGTACCAGGATTTCGATCTGCCCGAGCCCCTGCGTGAAGAGGACCTGCCCGAGATCGAGAAGATCATGCGCGAGATCCTGTCGCGTAACCTGGCCTTCAGGCGCCGCGAGGTCAGCAAAGCCGAAGGACTGGCGCAATTTCCACACGACCCGTACAAGCAGGAGCTGATTCAGGGGCTGCCCGACGACGAGCCCATCACCTTCTACCAGCAGGGTGACTACGTGGACCTGTGCCGTGGCCCTCACTTTCCCTCCACGGGCCGCCTGCCGGGTGCGTTCAAGCTGATGAGCACCTCCGGCGCCTACTGGCGCGGCAACGAGAAAAACCCCATCCTGCAGCGTGTGTACGGTGTGGCCTTTGCCAGCCAGAAGGAACTCGACGAGTACCTGCATCAGCTTGAGGAAGCCAAGCGGCGCGATCATCGCAAGCTGGGCCGTGAACTTGAACTGTTTACCATCGATCCCCTTGTCGGCAAGGGGTTGCCGCTGTGGCTGCCCAACGGCACGGTGCTGCGCGAGGAACTTGCCGGCTTCCTCAAAGAGCAGCAGTTCCGCCGTGGCTACCAGGGGGTCATCACCCCCAACATCGGGAACCTGGAGCTGTACAAGACCAGCGGTCACTACCCGTACTACGCCGATGGTCAGTTCAACCCTATCGAGGTGGACGATGAGCAGTACATGCTCAAGCCCATGAACTGCCCGCACCACGTGCGGATCTACGCCAGCAAGCCGCGCAGCTACCGCGACCTGCCGGTACGTCTGGCAGAGTTCGGTACGGTGTACCGCTACGAGCAGAGCGGTGAACTCAACGGCCTGACGCGGGTGCGCGGCTTCACGCAGGACGACGCGCACCTGTTCTGCCGCCCGGATCAGCTGAAAAAAGAATTCCTGGACGTGCTGGACCTGACGGTGCTGGTCCTGAAGACCTTCGGCATGAACGACGTGCGCTTCCGGGTGGGCACCCGCGACCCCGAGAGCGACAAGTACGTGGGCGACGAGGCGAACTGGGAACTCGCTGAACGCCAGATTCTCGAGGCGGTGGATGAGGTCGGCCTGCCCTACACCATCGAGCCTGGGGACGCCGCCTTCTATGGGCCCAAGCTGGACTTTGTGGTCAAGGACGTGCTGGGCCGCGAGTGGCAGCTGGGCACCATTCAGGTGGACTACAACCTGCCGGAGCGTTTCGACATTTCCTACGTGGGCGAAGACGGCCAGGACCACCGTCCGATCATGATTCACCGCGCGCCGTTTGGCAGCCTGGAGCGCTTCGTGGGCATCCTGATCGAGCACTACGCCGGAGACTTCCCATTGTGGCTGGCGCCTCGGCAGGTCATGATCATCCCGATTGCCGACCGTCATAACGAATACGCTGAGGAGTTGCGCAGCGAACTGCATGCCGCAGGCCTGCGCGCCGAGGTGGATGACAGTTCCAACCGCATGCAGGCCAAGGTCCGCACCGCCGAGCTCAGCAAGATCCCGGTGATGCTGATCGTGGGCGACAAGGAGCAGGAAGCCCGGCAGGTCAGCGTGCGCGAACGCAGCGTCGAAGGGCACAAGGAGCGCAAGGGCGTGGCCTTCGACGACCTGTGCGCCGAACTGCTGGAGCGTTACCGCGCCCGAATCTGAACATCGCAAGCACAGCAGGCCGCCTGGATTTTCAGGCGGCCTTTCTGCTGGCAGGGCGAAGCCGGGAGCAGACCTGTGCGGAGGCAGGAAGGGCTTGTGAGGCCGCAGGGTGTAGGCCTCGCGCCCGTGTTAACGGAACTGCGCGAGTCGCGATTCGATCAGCTGTGCAGCGCTGGGCTTCGCGGTCGTGACAGCCTGCACCTGAGCCCACTCAGAGGCATCGGTGTAGTTCTGTAGCTTCATCCCATTGAGGAACACGGTCGGGGTTCCCTTGACCCCCAGGGTCAGCCCCGCCTTGATCTGTGCATCCACCACAGCGCGCGACGAGCGCTGGGTCATGCACTTCTCAAAGGTCGCTGGAGTGAGCTTGGCGTTGCCAGCGTAGGTGCGAAACTGTGTGGCCGCGTCCCGGGCGGAGAGCCGGTTCCAGACATCGAACCCTGCGAAGATCTGATCTGCCATCTTCCAGAAGGCTCCCTGCGCCGCAGCACATTCGCTGGCTTCGGCGGCGGCAAAGGCATTCTTGTGAAAGTCCAGTGGAAAGTGGTAGTGCGCCACGCGGTACTGCGTGGTCTGCCTGGCCCAGCCGGGCAGGGTCTCATGCCACAGATCGCGGCAGTAGGGACACTGGAAGTCACTGAAAATCCGGATGCTATTCGGCGCGTCGGCTCGCCCTGAAACGTTCCGCGTGGCGGGGAAAGCCGCATCCGGCCAGATTTTCAGGGCCAGATAAGCGCGCCACCGGACCTGCGCGCCCTGACCAGTAACTTTGACAGTGATCATGTCCTGCTCGCTCTCGTCCGTGAATTCAGTGAACCCACGGCGGGCCGAGGCCAGCAGTTCAGAGCTGCTCAGCTGCCGGACAAGTTGCGGCAGGTCAGCTTCCCGCATTCCCCAGGCCGCGGCCACTCCACGGGCCAGGGCAGTGCCTGTGGCGGCCTCGACTAGTACGCCCACCACCCGTCCGCCGCTGACATCCAGGGTCACGCGGGTTTCGGGACCTTGGAGTACATTGCCTGCAACGCTGAAGTCCTTCAGGACCTCCTGCCGAACGGTCGCCTGGGGCGTCTCCCACAATTGCGCACTCGCGACCGGGGCCAATGCCACTCCCCATACCAGCCCCAGCAAAACTTTATTCACAGACCCAGTGTAACAATTATCACAGTGGGAATTAAGTTGGACTTAAGATGCCTCAGAAAGTTGGCTCTGACCTTTCTGTTACCTTGGACCAGATCCAACATTCCAAAGATCCGCCCAAGGAGACGCTATGCATACTCCCTCCAAGGCCCTGGCTGCTGCGCTGACAGCCACTTTGCTCTCTGCCTGCGGCACTACGCCTCCAGAGGTTCCTGAGCCCAGCCTGCCGGCTGCCCCAGAAATCGCGCCGCAGATCATCACGCGTCACCCGGTCCTGTTTGTGCACGGGTACAGGTCCAGCGGGTCAGTCTGGAACACCATGATTGCCAATTTCAAACAGGACGGCTGGACCGATGCCCAGCTGTTCAACTGGTCCTACGATTCCACGCGCTCCAATTCCGCAACCGCTGAACTGATCCGTCAGAAGGTGGACGCAATCCTGGCCCAGACCGGAGCCGCCCGGGTAGATATCATCTCGCATTCTATGGGCGGACTGTCATCCCGCTACTTCCTCAAAAACCTTGGGGGAACAAGCAAAGTGGATGCCTGGGTCTCGCTGGGTGGGCCTAACCACGGTACGAATACCGCCAATGGCTGCTGGTACAGTTCCTGTTACGAAATGCGTGAAGGTTCTTCCTTCCTGAATTCGCTGAACAGCGAAGATGAAACGCCGGGGTTCGTCCGATACGCCACCTGGTGGTCCGCCTGCGACGAAATCATCAATCCTGACCGGAGTGTGCTGCTGTCCGGAGCACTCAACACGCAGACCGCCTGTATGAGCCACAGCCGGCTGTACCAGAGCACCACCGTATACACGCAGGTGCGTGACCTGATTCACCGTTGAGTAAACGGGGCAGCCAGGAGCGGACCCATGTCACTTTCAGTGGTTGCGCCCTTGGTCACGGCCTTCTTGCAGACGAACATGATGTTCTTTGGGCACAGCTTTTTACTGCTCTGGTAGGCGTTGATTCAGGATATCGGAGCCGCAGAGAGACTGTCTGACAGTGTCCTGGTGCAGTTCCAGAGGCGTCAGCAGCCCAGGTGTGCAGGCTCAATATTTCAAGCCAAGGGCGCTCTTGCCTCTGGTCAGGGGTCGTACCCGTTTACAGCTTGGCAGTGCCGTGCTAACATTCCTTCCGCTGGAGAGGAGAGACCCACCAGCCCCACGCAAGGGACAGCATGAACCGCCCATGCAAGCGGCGCTGTAGCCAAGTGGTAAGGCAGAGGTCTGCAAAACCTCCACCACCGGTTCGAGTCCGGTCAGCGCCTCCAATCAATACCCGTACAGACTCGTAGCTCAGGGGTAGAGCACTACCTTGACACGGTAGGGGTCAGGGGTTCAAATCCCCTCGAGTCTACCAACAGAACTCCCGTCCAGGCGGGGGTTTTTCCTTTTATGCCCAGGCGTCGTCAGAGGCAGAGAAGGCGCGTGTGTGCACCATGTGTGCACCAGTCATTCTTGGGGTCAGTCAGCTGCCTCCCTCAACGTCAGGTGTCGCTGCAGGCTGAACTCCGCGTTGCGGATCTCGTCCCGCATCACCGTCCGGTAATGAAGCATGGCGGTCGAGGGGCGGGAGTGCCCCGCAATCTTGGCGACCACCTCCGGCAGGTGACCAGCGCGCAGCAGATTCGTGATGTTCGTGTGGCGCCCCGAATGGGTTCCGAACTTCTCGATCCCCGCCCGTTCGCAGATCCGGTGAATGTTGCGTTGCACGTTGTGCCGGTCCAGGAGCGTCCCCAGACCCGTGGTGAAGATCAGGTCATGCGGCGGCCAGGTCCCACCCAGCTGTGCCTTGAGGACATTCTGATTCTGCTGATGTGCCCTGAGCACCGCCAGCAGATCCGGACTGGCCGGCAGCGTGCGGCGGGAGTTCTCGGTCTTCAGCTCGCCCAGCCTGGGTTTGTTCTTCACCAGCTTGTTCGCCTGCACGATATGGATTTCGCGGTACTCGAAGTCCACGTCACCCCAACGAAGGCCAAGTGCCTCACTGCACCGCAGGCCCAGCGAGAACAGCAGGTAGAACAGTGGGAAGAGCGGATCGCTCTGTGCCTCCTGCAGAAAGGTGACCAGCTCGGCATCGGTCAGGGCCTTGCGCCGCTTGGGCTGGCGCTTCTCGGCCAGGGATGCCGAGACCTTGATGCTGTCGGCCGGATTCTTCACCAGGAGGTCCTGGTGCATGGCTTCTTTGAATGCGGCGCTCAAATGTTCCATCACCTTCTTCCTCGTACTGGCCCGGAGATGCTCACTGAGCTGCGCTTCAAGCTCCAGAATGTGAGCCCGTTTGACCTTGTTGAGAGTCAGGCGCTTCAACTCTTCGGGCACGTAGAGCCTCAGGCGCAACTCGTACTGCTCGAAAGTCGTTTCACGCACGTGGGGTTTGCGCAGGTGCAGCCAGCGGTCCAGCCATTCCCCGACGGTAACCTTCTCGCTGGCCACCAGCAGGCCTCGTTCCCGGTCTGTGATGGCGCGAGCGAGCGCTCGCTTGGCGTCCAGCTTGGTGGCTTCAGAGCCACTGGTCACGACCACCATCTTTCCCTGGAATTTCTCCCGGAGTTGCCACCGGTACCCGTTCCGGTACTTGTAGACGCTGCCCTCGCCATTGCCGTTGTTCTCTTTGCGAGCCCTGCTCGCGGTTGTAGCCGATTTTTTCATGTGATTCCTTTCCTTGTTCAGCGACCTCCCGCTCAGATGATAGGGGAGCCGTGGAGCTCCCCCAGTGGTTGAGCGGCTTGATCTTCAGGGCTTCATCGGATGCGTTTTCCAGACACCGTAGGCTTCCCACAGGTCGCGCAGCCGGCGCTCCGGGTATCTGCCGGTGGCGTACTTGGCCGCGCACTCCAGCACCCACACGCCGAGGTCGTGGACTTCGCGATCTGCCAACTGAACAGCGACCGGCAACTTGTTCTGCGCGGCGGCGCTGACGAGCGCTTGAAGTTTCTTGGGCAGCGGCTTGAGCCTCAGGGCAGGCATATCGAAAAAGTTGAAGATGTCGGACATGGTGGTTCTCCTCGTGTTCCCGCGGTGATAAGTCGTGTCAAGGACATTCACTATGTACACCTCGGGGGAAAATGCGGTTAGGGACAACAAAACTTCTTCGGCAGGACATACATCCAAGGTGTACGTCGGTGTATGTGTACAGGAGGCGGGATGGCGCTCATCCATGGCCTGGTGCGGTTATTTGGCATGGGTGTACGTGGTGAACATTTCCGCCTCGGTTTTCCGCATGCGGTAGTACAGCCCGTCCTTGCGCCGGCCCAGAAACTCGGTGGTGTAGCCCGTCTTCGACAGAGCAGGGGCCAACCGGCGCAGACGCTCTCCCAATGCCCGGGCACTCTTGGGCCAATCAGGCGCAGGACGCTTGAACCCGGCCATGATGCCTTCCTGCTCGTTCAGCAGGTTCAGCAGCAGGTTGACTGGCCCTTCCCACCACTTCCTCTCGTCCAGGAAGTCTTGAAGCGCCTGGGCCACGTCATCGCCTTCCAGGACTACGCGGGCCGCTTCGTCCTGCATGTCGGTGTAGACCTGCAGAAACTCGCCGGGTTCCCAGGGCAGGCTGGGCTCGGCAGCCACGAGGAGCTTGGCAAAGTCCGCCAGGCGTGGCGCCTGTTCCAAATGCGTATCCTGCAGGCGCTGCAGCCCCGTAGCCAGGGCAGTAAGCAGTGCCCCTAACACCTGAGGGTGCGCCTGGACAAACCGGTTTTCCAGTTCCTGTTCCGTAAGGCGCTGGCTGGCTTCGATGCGCTGCAATTCCACCAGCAGGGTCCGCTCGGCCAGATCGGCCCGCGTCAGCAGATCCGCGATACCGTTGAGAATGGCCGGACGCATGGCCTGCAGAACCGTCTCTTCGTCGTTTGTGTGCAGCGTCCGGGTGGCAAACGATCCCCCGGTGGACAGGCAGCACAGGCTGTCACTCAGATCTGCAGAGATGCTGGACAGGTTGTCGAAGCTCAGGACATGAGCACTGCGCGCTGCGATGAACAGGTCCTGTTCCTTCCTGGGTGCTCGGCGCCGGGTGGCTGTGCTCGGGTCAACGAGCCGTTGCAGCGTACTGGCAGCGGTACTTTTCCCCACGCCCTGCTCTCCCTTAAAAGCCAGGTGGGCATATGGGCCCTGGGCAGACAGAGCACCCAGCAGAAAGGCGGTACAGAGAATCAGGCCACGCCGGTTCGTATTCAGCAGGTCAGACAACGGGCTCAGGGTGCCCGGGTCCTCGGGGAGAGGCAGGGGCAGCATCTGCGGCGAACGCGTGAAGCGAACGGGGCACTCTTCCGCAGACAGGAGGCGCCAGGCCCCTCCCGCCACTTCCACCACCTGCCAGTCATCGCGGCCCAGGTCGAGATAGACCTTGCCCTGCCAGTGTTTAACCCGCTGGCCCGTGGGATATTCCTGACCTTCACGGCGGGCACGGGCGGCCAGCGTGTCCAGCACTTCAGTGAGCGCCTGGTTACCCAGGATGCGTTGCTCCTTCTCGAAGAACAGGTCGCCCGCATAGTCCCGTGCACCTCTCGAAGTCAGGCGGTGGTGCTCACGACGCCCCTGAGCCTGCACTGTCAGGTAAGCCTGGCCGTGCTCGTCACGCCACGGTTCTCCTGCGTCAAGAACCAGCTGCAGGGCACGTGTGCTCTTGCTCATTCGCCGATCCGTGTCCTGACCGTCAGCAGAAGCAGTAGAGCTTTCTGCCTCTGTCCTGTCGTCACGCAGGGAAAGCCCCAGCAGGTGTGCTGCCGCCTTCACCGCCTCGTGGACGTTGCCCTGGTGCTCCAGCGTGCAAAACACGCTGAAGGCATCATGCCCGTGACCGTTGCATAGAGGATCGGCCTGGTGATGCGAAAACACCTTGGGCAGAAGGTCCTGATTCGGCAGCAGGTGTACGCCCGCTGAGCCGCTCGTGCTGCCAGGAAACATCCAGTCGTTCTGCCCAGTGCGCTGATACCCACAGCGTTCCAGCACTTCGCCCGGAGTGAAGCGAGCGTTGTAGGCCTCGATCACACTGGCGTTGGTCTTGGGCTGGTGCCGCGTCGGCTTAATCTCAGGCGCGAGTTTGACCTTGTTCCAGGGACAAGCGGCCTGCATTACGGGCAACAACTCATGCCAGTTCTGCCACAGCGTTACCAACTCTGCCGGCAACTCGGGTAGGACCTCCCGGCTCGGGGGGACGCCATTGACCCACACATACGGCTTTTGCGTCTGCGGATGAATAGAAGGCGGCAGAACATCCTGTACACCTGCAGAGCGCAATTCAAAGACCGTGATGTCAGGCCCACCAGTCGTGCAGGGCCACACGAGCTTGTGGTGGGGGAGAAGCATGCCTTCAGGCACGAGATACACTGGCTTTTCGCCTTTCTGGCCGTGAATACGCCAAGGGTTTTGCGGCACAAGGGCCACCAGATCAATCCCAACTGCGGCCAGCGCCATCTGCGCATACTCTTGATGATCCACGTCGATTACTGCTGTACCGCTGACGCTGTGCAACAGACCCATGTTCTCCCCGCTGTGTCCGAAGCGGGCCGCGGCCTGCACAGAATCACGCAGTGCGTTCTCTGGCTTGTTCCAACCGGTACCACGCGGGCCCTTCTGCCCCTGTGGGATGGGCACCAGGCCAAAACCCATCGTGTCGGTGTAGTGCTGGGCGTAGTCGCCGGTGGCCCATCCGGTCAGGCTTATGCCCTTGATAGGTGGAGTGCTCACTGGGTCTCCGCCTGCAGGAACTCAGCGATCGCAGCATGCGGGATCAGCCACTTACGTCCGTAGCGCACGGCCCGCAGCTGCCCGGAGTTCAGCAGGGCGTTAACGGTGTTCTTGGACAGCCGCAGCAGCGTTTCCGCTTCCTTCGGCGTGTACACCTGGGGCACGAGCGTGGTCCGGTCGGTCATGGGGGTGAGGTCTTTGGTGTCCAGCGGTGTCATGTGGTTAGTCATGGGTTCTCAACTTCTCCTTTCGAAACCCACTAGACCTAAAGCACTTTGAGTGCCTTAATTGCTTTATGACCCAAGACGAGTTGGACTTCTATGACACTCTTCATAGACAGGTACGAAGCGGGCTTCGTGCCGAGGGCGTTAAACCCTCCGCCCTCGGTGTCCTTGATGTCGTGCGAGCGGTGAAGAGATGGACAGTGCTCAGCCAGGAGTGGGACGACGCGGAGATTTACGAACTGAACGTCAAGGCTATGGTCAAACGCTTCAGCCGGACGTTTCGGAAAGCTGGCCTCCTTGAAGTTTTTCCTGACCGGACACCCGAGCAAAGCCAGCTGGACTCAAAGCACGGGGTGGCCTATGCGACGGCAGAGAACGAACTGCTCTATACCAAGGTGCGGGCCATTCGCCTGACAATGACGGGCTCTACAGCTCCCCTTTTTCCATGGTTGGACCTGGGCTATGGAGAGGCGCGTCGAAACGCTGAGGAGTGGTTGGTGCAGCAACAGGATCCGAGTGCAACCCTCGAGTGTGAGCTGGTGATTCGATTGACCACATCTCAAGCAAGCGCGTGGATGCGTCATGTCCGCGAGGTGGCCGAGCGCTACGCTGATGATCAGGAATGGCAGAACCAGGGCCAGCCTTTGACACCTGAGCTGGGTGCGGCGCTCTTCGCTGCTCCGAATTTCGCGTCACCTATGGTGATCGTCGAATCGTCTGATGATGACGGAGACCTTGTTCGGAGCACCGGTATTTTGGCCAGGACAGTTGGGACTGCCTTAAATCTCCCGGGTAGATTACGTGAAGTCGAGGTTCCACTCTCCGGCGTGCTTTTCGACTTCCACCAAGCCCTTACCGATATCGCACTCACGACGACTTGGTGGGATACCAGTCATGCGCTGGAATACGTGCTGACTGGCCATCCGCCACTGCCGCTACTGGCTTCCCCTCCAGCAACAGGGGGCCGACGCCGCGATAAGGTGCTGACCCGGCAGCACGTCGCATTGCTAGAGCTCAAGCATCGGCTTCCAGAAGCCAGTTGGCGCCGTCGGTTGGAGCAGTTCAACACGTGGTGTGACCGGGTAGACGCGCTGCGGCCTTTCCTTGGAAGTACGGCGCCGCAAGCCATTCGGGAAGAGCACGCTCGTGCACATGCCAGGGCCACTCACTTCAGCACCTTCGTCAAGCCCTCCGAGGGCAGGAGCAAGTTGGAGCATCCAGAGTCAAAGTTGTGGTGATGTCTTGACCCTTTGCCAAGGGCCCTAACCCCATGGGTTGTCCCCATCTACCAACAACTGGCCATCCCCACTTGTCCCCGGGGTGCGCTCACCCCGCGGCCACATGAAAGATGTTTCTATGGCTCGTCATAAGCGTTCAACACTGCCTGCCGTCACCCTCAGTGACGTGGAACAGCGGCCCTCCATGGTGAGGCGCACAGCCAATGGGTGGGCGTGGAAGTGCGCCTACTGTGGGCAGTTCGCCAGCAGCGAGACGCTGGTCGGAAAGTACGTGTGTCGTTCACACGGTGGCGTGACTCCTCGCCAGCGTTCTCCAGAGGCGCGTGATGCTGCCCGAAATGCAGGTCAGCCTGTTCCACAGCCTCCTGGGCGACCCTTGCAGACAGGCCTGTATTCGCGGCGTCCTAAAGTGCGCGTCGACGAAATTGTTGCTGACTACCAGGCCCGTCAGGTAAATGCTGACCACACCGATGAGGACATGCTGTATCTGCGTGCCTACCTGCAACAGCTCAAAGAGGTGCACCCTTCCGTCGGACAATTGGCGGCTCCCCTTGAGGCTCTACAAGGCCAGTTGCAAGCAGGATGTATGACTAGTCCAGACAAGGGGTCGGAGCCAGCTTGTAGGGCAACAGAAGCGCCGGCTGAGGTATTGCATCTGGTGCGTGAAACCGCACGTGTCCTGCGGGATATCACGGGGTTTACGGAACAACTTGAGCGACGGCACGAGCGCCTGATTAAACTCAGCAAACTCCGCGCCGAGACGAGGCTCAAGGACAGTGCTGCTCGACAACTTGAGGTGTTCACGCTGATGCTCAGCCGTTTACAACTCATTCTTGAAGAGCAGCTTTCCCCAGTGGACTTCGCTGCGCTACAGCAGCGGATGGCCCGTGACCTCAGTGAACTGCCAACTGCAGCTGTGAAGAGCAGTGCAGGTGTTCGTCCCGCTCGAAGGACCAGGTAAGTCCGATGGGCCTGCGTTGACGGCGATTATTGATGGTGTGTGCCCCAGCCTTGCTCCAGATGGGCTGCGGCTTCGGTCTGCTTTAAGACAGCCGTGCATTCATCCCAGTGGCTGAGGTCCGGCACTTGCTGGTGCACACGCTCAAAGGGGTGAAGCAGGGCGGTCTTCTCGGCTTCACCGACGTGGTCGAGCAGCACTTTCACGCGTTGCTCCTCAGCTTTCGCGAGTTCTACCCAGCTGTCCTCAAGGACCTGAGGGATCAGGCCAAATAGCGCAGCGATGTCACCGAAGCGCTCGGAGAGGCGCTGGTGAACGCGGTCCTCTATCGAACCCTGGTACCGCATGTTGTAGATGCGGATCGTCGAGTGCTTCTGCCCGATGCGCTGAATGCGACCTTTCCGTTGTTCAAGGCGCGTGGGATTCCACGGGAGGTCGATGTTGATGAGATTCGACAGGCGTTGCAGGTTCAGGCCCTCAGACGCTGCGTCTGTGCCCACCAGCAAGGTAACGGTACCGTCTCTGACCTGATCCTTGAGGGCCTGCCGTTCGCAGCCAGTGAAATCGCCATTGTCGTAAAAGCCGCTCTGTTCCTCGTTGGTGTAGAGGCCCACGCGGACGTCTGGGAAGTGTGCACTTAACTTGCGAGCTACCACGCGGGCGGTGTCGAGATACTGCGAGAAGAGGATGCAGCCGTCCTGCAGCCAGCTTTTCTGCCCGCGCGTGACGGCAGAGTCGCCAGTGAGCAGGTCAATGGTCAGTTTGATTTTCGGGTCGTTAGAGCGGGCCCGGCCGAGCACCCATTTCAGCTCCTCAAGCTGACGCCGCATCTCGTCTGTGGCCTGGACGGTGACTTCCTCCTCGTCCTCTTCGGTTTCCTCATCGGGAATGACTGCCTCGCCATGTAGCATGCGGCTGACGCTGATGTATCCGGCCTCGAGGCTTGAACTGATGCGGCGTAGCAAGGCCGTCTTGGCGAAGCCCGTCAGGTTGTGCTGCGTGCCCAGGACTTCGCAAATTTTCTCGGCGATCTCATAAGCACGGGCAACTTCACTTGCAACGGGCACCGCTTCGTCTGCGCGGTCGCCCTGAAGGTCTACTTCGATGCGTTCGAGTTGCCCTTGCTCTTCCAGAGCTTTGCGGGTGCGCATGATAATCCGCCGGATGTACGGGTTCTGATCCCGGACCCACTGCGGGAAGTCACGTGTGATGTGCCGCTCCTCAATAGGGCTGAGGCGGTTGTAGCCGTCGCTGCCGGCCTCGAACTCACCATTATGGAGGCCAAGACTCCGGCGGATGTCGAGCAGGTCTGCGTCGAGGCGGCCGTGTGCGTCACGGCTCTGCGCGACCGGGGATCGGTACCATCCCCATTGCTCCATGAACCCAGTAGGTGGAGCTTGGCGGCCTACCGCCAGTTCGAGGCCCTGGTCAACGTGCATGTTCCACCAGGAGAAAGGCCCACCGAGCACTTCCGGCGCCCCTTGCGCGAGGACCTGCAGCAAATCGTGCGCCTCGACGAGGTCAAGCTGCACAGGCGTAGCAGTTGCGAGGAGGACGCTGCGACTGCGCGCCGCGAGGCGACAGAAGGCGCGGTAAAGATTATTTGGCCGGCGTTGTTTTCCCTTGCCAGATTTTCGTGCGCGGTGTGCCTCGTCGAGGATCACCAGTTCGAAGTCTTGCTCGAAGACTTCGTGCGGGCTGTCGCCGAGAAAGGACAACCAGCTGGAGGACACCAGCGCAATGCGGCGAGGGCAGTTCCGAAAGCCCCGTGTGACGCGACCCCGCTCATCGATCCAGCCCTTCACGCTGCTGTCCCAGCGGGCACTCGGGACGCGCAGAAGGTCCCACATCTCCGCCTGCCACTGCCCAAGCAAGGTCTTTGGGACGGCAATCAGTACGGGCTTCTCACCTTGCAGGGCGATGATCTGCGCGCTTACGGCAAGTTGCAGGGTTTTGCCGAGCCCGACCTGATCGGCGAGCAGGAGCCTCGCGCGTTTGAACGGGCCGGAGTGTGCCAGAATCGTCTGGTGGATGAAAGCCTTCTGGTGCGGCCAGAGGCCCATCTCGTTGGTGTACAGAGGCGCTTCGATAAGCGGCGCCATCACTTCCTTCAGGTCGTGACCCCCGCTGCCCAGATCCCCCTGCAGCAGGTCACGCCATTCCTGCAAGGTCAGGTCATGCCGGCCGGCGAGGCGCTTGAGGTCATCGATGACGGCCCGGGCGAGCGGCACCGCCTGGTGGTGATTCCACAAGGCGTCGAATTCCGCTTGGACCCACGCGACGCCTTCCGGCGAGGCGTCTTCCCAGAGCAGTTCGTAGTTGCGACTCCAGGCGCTGGCTGTGTCGTTCACGCTGCCCATGAAGGCTGTTTTCGTGCCGTTGGTGACGACGCCGGCCTTGCCGTGCATGAACCCGAAGGCCTCGTCCGGCAGGACCCGGATCTCTATCTGGCCGCTGAGCAGTGCTGCGTGGAGGAGACGCAGGCGTTCACGTATTTCCGGAGGCGCGTGCAGGAGTTGAAGCTCGGGTTTGCTGGCGTGCCAGCGGCGGCGCTGCTGCTCCTCAGCGATCTTTGCGACGGCCACGTCGGACGGGTTCAGATCGGAGTTGCACACCATGCGGATATGGCCCACGGTGCTGAACGGCTCCTGAAGCAGGTGCAGGACGGATGACGTGAAGTACCCGCAGAGACGGTCGTACGTGCTGGCCCCGGTCAGGCGCGGGATCAGGAAGTCCTCGTCGATGCGGCCGAGACGGGCGCTGAAGCGGCGCAGGCTCATCAGACTCCAGCGTTCATCAGTGCCCCGCGCAGGATGCGGGCCGCTCCGGCTTCCGCCATCCAGTGGGGGAGAGTCTGCTTGCTGAGGTAATCGAGAAGTTTGATGGCTTTGGTGTGTTGCATATCGAAGTTCTGCACCTCTTTCTGGAGCCAGGTGATGCCTTTTTCTGGTTGACCGGTCTGCGTGGTGAGATTCACGGCCATTAGGACGTGACGGAGCAGTGTCCCGGCGAGCGGACCCGTGTGGACGCCGCGGGCACCCATCTCGGCGGCGGTAAGCAGATAGGCGCCCTGGCCGCGTCTCTCGCTGACAAGCTCATGCCAAGCGTTTGCGGCGAAGCCTTTAGAAAGCTCCTGGTACACTCCGCTACGCCGCTCCTCGCCGCGGTGCTCAGCTTCGAGGCCTTTGAGATAAAAGCGTTCGTGCGCACCGAGTTCACGCCAGATGTCCGCGTCAAGGCCACGCGGCTTCAGTTCCCGGCTGGCGACCTGTGAGGCCTGTTCGATCAAGCGGTGAACTGGGGACTTTTCTCCTTTAGCGCGCACCCTGAGGAGTTCGCGGCATGGGTCGATGCCGTCGATGTCGTGTGAGGTGATGACACGTAGCGCCGCAGCGTAGGTCGCTAGTTGCAGATCTGCGTCACTCCAGGTCAGGCCCGCACCCTCGAGGAACTTCATGTCCTCAAGTTGCTGGGCAACCTCTCGCTCCATGAGGGCGAGAATTTCATCGTCAAACAGCGTCTCAACCTCACCGCGTTTCCTGAGGACCAGGAGCACCGTGTTTTGCACGGCATTGGCTCCCGTCTTGCGCTTTTCAGTTTCTGTGGCTACTGTCCAAGCGGCGGTAACCTTCAGGCCAGAGGCCCACATGATCATGGCAAGATCCGCCCAGATCTGGACGTCACGGTGCGTGAACATGACGATCTGCAGGCCGTTGTCCGGCATGAGCCGCGCAAGATTGGAGTACACCTCGATCATGGATGTATTGAAGACCGTGTCCTTGCCTTGCAAAGACAGCGCACGTTTCGGGTCAGCGTACCAGCCTGGAAAATGCGCGGTGAGTCTCTTGCCGTACCACGCTAGGAAGAATTCGCTGAGGTCCTCGTAGCGGATAGCGTCGGCGTAAGGCGGGTCCGTGATCCAAAAATGACTGTGCGTGTCGACCGCTCGAGCGTCCCGCAACTCCACGTGCAGGTCAGCTGACAGCATGGACGATGTGGGGAGATACAGACTCTTGTACAGGCGCAGGCCCCGTGCACTCCAGTTGTATACGGGAGTCAGGAGGTGGGACATGAAGGTGCCGGTTGGCGTGTCTGTGGCCTTACTCCACAGACAGAACTTAGAGCTCCGGTCGGCAACTTTGCCCGCGAAGCCTAAAAGTTCCCGTGCTGCGCTACACGCCTCTGTCGCTTCGGCCAGCAGACCGCCGAGCAGAAGTTGGCGTGGTGTGAAGAGGTGATGCCAGTATGTCCACCCTCGCGCGTTCAGGAGACGGTCCTGTCTACGGTCTCCCACTGTGATCGAATCTTCGGGGATGTAGCCTTTTGCCCGCCAGTCGTCGAGGCGATCCCGCAGAAGGGCCAGACATCTGGCTTCACGTTCCAGGTCAGCCGCCGTGACGGACTCATAACTCCTGAGACTCTTGAATCTCCGGCCAACACGGACGTCTTCGCTCCAGCGGATGCAGTACAACCGCTCTTGAAGGAAATCGCCTAGCGCGGGAGTCAGGTCGTCTTTCGTCCACGGCCGGAGGCCTTGGCTGTCATCATGCCGGGTTCTGAGGCGGGACAGGAGCGTTCGCTGCGGCTCCGGAACTTCAGGCGTGCGGGGCGGAACGAGGTACTGTTCAATAACTGTGCCTTGCTGCGCCCGCTGCATTTGCTCAGGGCTTGCGTTTGACACGATGCGGATGTCATACCGTCTGTGGACCGGGTCGGGCACAAGTTCAGCAACGACTCGGTCCTTTAACGAGATGACCCAGGTCGTAGAGAGCGGTACAACGTACCCCGTTTCCGGGTCCAGCACCTCGTTGCACCACAAGTAAGCGTCCGCGCGGCGGCCCTGCTCATCGTGCTCGATGCCCCAAGCAATCACCTGGCGATCTACTTCGTCGTACACCCCCTGCTGGGCCGCTTCGATTCGTTTCCTGGCCTTGGGCGTTGCACACAGAAGCGCTTGATTGCTCCAAGTGAGGAGACCCGCGACCGGGTTGAGGTCGCTGGCGTGCGTGCCGCATCCGAGCCGGGCAGCCTCGAAAGGAATCGAACCGCCTCCAGAGAACACGTCCCCAACCCGCGTCTTCTCATCGAAGCGCATGATGCCAAGTTCTTCTACCAACTCCTGAAGGCTGGAGGAGTTCGTGCCGAGGTGATCGTTGATCATCATCCAGCTTGCCCAGTCGGTCGGGCCCTCGTAGCTTTCCGCGAGACTGGAATCCTTACGGCGCTGCTGGGTGGAACTTGCCGTGAACTGTGCGGTGGATAGCCCCGACCGCTGATGCAAGCTGGTGTCGTCGATCCCCAGGAGGCGCTCAAAGACCTCTATATCCCTTTGGGGGTCGTCGGTGGCCGGCAGCAGAGCTCCCAGAATGCTGGCGCGCACCAGCACGAGAGGTTTCCGGCCCCACCATTTGCCCATCCCGGTGAGCCGCTGTGCAGACCCGGCTGTGCGCTCCTTATAACTTTCGGCGCTAAGTTTGGCGACCGGGAAGCACCGCTCAATCAGGGCGGGCGCGTTCGACAGTGGCCTGGGTGGTGTGCCCGTCATCATGGTCTTTTTTCGGGTGTCACACCCCGGCGTTCATCAACGCCCCGCGCAGCAGGCGAGCGGCCGCCGCATCCTCGGCCCAGTGGGGGAGGGCCTGCTTTCCCAGATGCTCAAGGAGCTTAATGGTCCGGGTCTGTTGCATGCCGAAGTTTTGCACTTCGCTTTGCAACCATGCGACGCCCTTCGCTGGGTCCTGCTCACGGACCGTAATCTGCATAGCCATCAGTACGTGTCGCAGCAATGTTCCGGCAAGTGGCCCGTTGCTCACAAACCGGCTGCCCATCTCACTGGCAGTCATCAAGCGCACTTGATTGGCTCGTTCATCGCCCAGAAGGTCCCGCCAAGAATTCGCAGCAAATCCCTTGGAGAGTTCCTGGTAGACGCCACTACGGTGCTCGCCACGGCTTTCGGTTTCGAGGCCCTTGAGATAAAAGCGTTCGTGCGCGCCGAGGTCTCGCCAGATGCCCGCGTCGAGACCACGAGGCATAAGCTCCCGGCTGGCGACCTGCGAAGCCTGCTCGATCAGGCGGTGAACCGGGGATTTCTCGCCCTTAGCGCGGACCTTCAGAAGTTCACGGTGAGGGTCAACTCCGTCGATGTCGTGTGTGGTGATCACGCGCAAAGCAGCAGCGTACGTGGCTAGTTGGAGATCAGCATCGGTCCAGCGCAAACCAGCCCCTTCGAGAAGTTGCATGTCCTTGAGTTGTTTCGAGACCTCATACTCCATTAAGGAGAGAATTTCATCATCGAAAAGGGTTGTGACTGCGCCTCGTTTACGGAGAACAAGGAGAACAGTGCCTTGGACAGAGTTGGTGCCGCCTTTCAAGCCATCTGTGGTTTCAGTTGCAACAGTCCATGCCGCAGTCACCTTCAATCCAGACGCCCACATGGTCATCGCAAGGTCGGCCCAAACTTCTATGTCTTGATGAGTGAACATTACGATCTGTATGCCATTATTAGGCATAAGTTGGGAAAGGTTTGAGTAAACCTCAATCATGGATTGGTTAAAGCTAACCCCTTTCCCTTTCAAGGCCAGCGCGCGCTTGCTATCTGTATACCACTCTGGGAATAGCCTGGGGATCCTCTTCTCGTACCAAGCAAGGAAGAATTCGCTTATCTCTTCGTAAGGAATAGCATCAGCATAAGGAGGATCGGTAATCCATATTGACCGGACGTTTTCTACACCTCTTGCGTCAATTAGTTCAACTTTTGTTGGAGTGCAATTAAGATCCGAAGTCGTAATGCTCACCGTGCTTAAGGCTTGAAAACCGCGCACATTATAATTGTAAAGTGGAGAGAGGGATTGTGCTGAGTAAGTCTGACTAGATGAATTATTCATCGGTTTCCATCTGCACAGTTTGCTATTCCAATCTGCTACTTTGCCAACTAAGGCTAATAGTTCAGCGGGCGCGGAGCTTCTGGCGACTGACTCTGCAAACAAACCATTTATAAGGAGTTGTCTCGGTGTAAACAGGTGATGCCAATGGGTCCAGCCGCGCCTGCTCTGTGGCTTATGAATCTCTTTGCCCTGCTCGACTTTCAGAGTAGGTAGAAAGCCCAGCTCTTGCCAGTTACTGATTTTTCCTAGCAAAATTTCAAAGCATTGCCTTTCCCGATCTAAGTCTGCAGCTGTCACTGATTCATAGTGTCTAACCTCCTTAACTTTGATTTTTTTGCCAACCACTTTTTTTATTTTTTCAACCCATCGAATGCAGTAAAGTCGCTCCTGAAATAAGTCTTCCGCTCGTGACGAAATATCCTCAGCTTGCCATTGTTTGATTCCTGATCGTTCCATTAGGCGGTCCATATGGGTCGAGTGAGGATGGGGATTATCAAGTGTTGGGGGCGGTATTAGATGTTGATTTACTACTGTGCCAAATTTAGCTTTATGTAACTGTTCATCTGTGGCGCCGGTTATAATTTTAATTTCATATCTTTTATTTAGTTCGTCAGGTATCAGTTCTGCAACTACACGATGGGATTGGCTAATCACCCATGTCGCTGAGAGTGGTACCATATACCCAGTTTCTGGATCTAGCACTTCGTTGCACCATAGGTAAGCGTCAGCACGGCGGCCTCGTTCGTCGTGTTCGATGCGCCAATTGGTTATTTGGCGATCCACTTCCTCGTACACCCACTTTTGGGCTGCGTCGATACGTTCCTTATCTTTGGGTGTGGCGCATAGTAGAGTTTGATTACTCCACGTTAGTAATGCCGCCACAGGATTTAAGTCACTGGCGTAGGTGTCGCAGCCGAGTCGGGCAGCCTCGAAGGGAATCGAGCCGCCGCCAGAGAACACATCCCCTACTTTTGGCTTCTCACCGAAGCGCATGATGCCTAACTGCTCCACGAGTTCCTGAAGTGTGAAAGCGTTTGTCCTGAGGTGGTTGTTTATAAACTTCCAGCTTTCCTTATCGCTTGGGCCTTCATAGGCTTCTGCCAGGATAGCGTCTTTGAGTTGTTCCTCGGATGAAAGCGCAGCAAATTGACCAGCAGTCAACGCCTTGCGCGTTCGTCGCTCGTACAGGCCAAATTCGTCCATACCCATCAAACGTTCGAAGACCTCGTTGTCCTTCTGTGGGTCATCCGTAGCGGGCAGAAGGGCCCCCAGGAGACTAGCGCGCACTAACACAAGAGGTTTACGGCCCCACCACTTGCCAACTGGGGACAGACGCTGGGCTTGCTTTGCATCGCGTTCCTTGTAACTCTCGGCACTAAGTTTCGCCACTGGGAAGGCGTGTTCGATGAGGGAAGGTTGGTCAGCTAGTGGTGTTTCAGGGAGGAGGGGATGGGTCTGAGTCATGCGCTGGCCTTCCGGAACATGGGTTCCATGTCGTTCTTCCCGCTTTTTGTTTTCACGGTGCGAGTGGGCATCAATTTTAAGGTGGTGTCCGGGTCATTGACGTCATTGCCTGGCCCAGTTGGTGTGGCGGCCAGCATGAGCCTCAGCGCGGCCCGCCAGCCTTTACCACGTCCGCGTGGGTCGCCATTCAGGGCGACCGTCTGATTGAACAGCCACCACCGCTCGATGCGGTGTAGGCGCTGCCAACTTACGCGAATCACGTCTAACTCATCCTCGGTAGCGTCCTCGGCAGCCCACACGAGCACCATCAACTCCTTACCCAGGTTGTTGATGCTCAGGCGAGTATCACCTGTCTTTAGGAAGCGGCCAGGCCGCTCTCCTGCTTCCCGGAGCTGCTCGTTGAATGCGAATTCGGCGGTCCTGGCGACGTTGGCCCACTGCTTGTGAGTTAGTTGCCCCCTTAGGGTCTGGGTTAGGCGGCCAGCAAGGTTCTCGCGTACCTCGTAAAAATTTACGAGCTCTTTTCTACTGTTGGGCACGCTGACCAGCATGTGCGGCCGTTCGCTATCCGGAGCAGCAAAGTGCCCTGGTGTGGCCGTTATGCCTTGTTTCGTCATGATGAGTCTCCTGACGGTTGTTTCTTCACTGGGCGACTTCGCTCATGTTGAGCTTGTCACCTGTCTCCGCGGTCCAGTCGCTGAGGTTCTGCCCGCGTTCGAACCGAATTTCCTTCACGTCAAGGTGAAGGTTCGTTTCAGGACCCACCAGTTTACGCACGTATTCGCTGAGTTCACGCAGTGCATCGGCCGTAAAGGCGGCTCCCTCGGAGAACGTCGCGGTGCCGTATTGGTCTCCCTTGCCGTCCACCATGACTTTTACGCCGGCAGCCTTAGCCCCATGCTTCTCGAGGCGGTCCATCAGCTTCACGCTGTCTGCCGTGGCCGTCGTCTTATGAGTGCGGGCCCACCGAGCGGGCGTAACAGGATCCAGGGGAATCACGTCAGGCTTCAGAGTGATAGGCGTGCTATTCACACCGCCGCGGGTGGCAACGGCCTGCACCACGTGCGTGCCGGGCGGCGGCGTAATCGGCTTGCCGGGTTCGTAGATCTGCCCTTTCTCCGGTGCGCTGCCGTCGAAGGTGACGCGGATTTCCACGTCTGGTGACGCCTCGAAGCGAACCTCGCCACTTTCCCAAACGCCTTTCAAGAAAGTGGGCGCCTGCCAAGTAAAGCTCTGGCCAGTCGGGTGGCCCTTGTTCGCAGTTGCGTTGTAGCTGGGATCGACTGCCAGGAAGGTGAAGGTCTGACCGGTAACCTCCATGGAGGCGTCCGTCATAACCGGCGCAGCAATATCGACAGTGGAGCCTTCAGCGTAGTGGACCTGCGTACCGTACTTGGGCGTCACAGTCAGGCGATAACGGTCCGCAGCCGCGTCGAGAATGTCGTGGCGGACGGTGACGGATGTCGGCTCCAGCGGGAAGGGACCACGCTCGATTTCCTGCCCGTCCTGACGCCACTCGTCGCGGTCGATCTTGTCACGGCGCAGCTGATCCAGCGCACCGGCCGGGTGCCACGGCCACCCGGTGGTGTTCGCCGCGCGAGCAAGCAGCTCATTCCAGGTCATGCGCTTGGCGTTGCCGAATACGCGTGCCTCGAACTTGCGGCCCTCGCTCGCGTCGAGCGCCCTTACAAACTTCTTGCGGCCCTCGAGGATTTCCTGTACCTGTTGCGCGCCGCGGCTTGCCGGGTTTTTCTCGGCGAACTTTCCGGTGAAGTCCAGGCTGGTCAGGCCCGCCTGTTCTGGGAAGTGCAGGTGCGTGAAGGCCTCCTGGGCAGCCGTGAGGAAGTGCATCATTGTGGCCTGCTCGCGCTCCTCGAGTTCCAGAATCATGTCCGGGTTGGGTTTTTCGCTGCGCCGCAGTTTTCCGAGGGCGGACTGCGTGGCGCGCAGGGCCTTGGCGCGGTCGAGCAGGAGACGGTAGTTGGACTCTTCACCGGTGAGGAACATCATGCGGTTGCGCAGGGTGCTGGCGTCGAAGAGCTCTTTGAGCTTCGGATTTAGGCCATTGCCTTGTGGGCGAGAAAGGACCAGCAGCACGTGTCCTTGCTTTGGATCGATCTGATCCAGGGCCGGGAAGATCAGAAGCTCTTTGTATGCTCCGTCCGGCAGTGGATTGAACAGAATAGCCAGTTGCTCGCGGACGATGTCAAGGGCTTTGTCCTCGCTGGTTGATTGAATAGTCGCTTCAATCTCCGCGTTGATGTTCCGCGTAGAGCTGAAGTAGTAACTGTCCCCGTCTTTATGCAGATACCAAGACTTATGTGCGAGGTCGTTGAGGACGGCTTTCAGCGGTGCCAGATCAAGGCCTGGCTGGGCGAGATAATCAGCCACGAGTTGTGGCGGAAGTCCGACGACGCCGTCCACGACGTGCGCGAGCGAGGAGGTCAGCAGCAACGTCGCGGCCCGGCGGGACAGGTCCGAAGGCTCGTTCTGCTCGGCGACCGCCCGTCCCTGGTCGGCCACATCGTGCGAAAGAGCGTTCTTGAGCTTGTCGTTGATGTTCAAGAGCTCACCGCGGATGCGGTCGTTGTTCAGGTCGAGGTCCTGCAGACCGATCGTGCTGCGCTCCGAGGCGAGGCCGCTGTCCCACAGGTGGGCGGTGACTGCGCGCATCATGCGAATCAGGCCACGCGTCTGCTGGAAGCCCGGGTTATCGCGGAAGCGGGCGTAGAGGTCACGTAGGCTGGGGTGAAACGGATACGTGTCGATCAGCGCCAGGCTGGCCTGCTGCCCGTCAGCGGGGGTGAGGCCCATCTTGCGAGCCTGGTCGATCTCGTGTGCGTATTGTCCTTGCAGATGCCGGATGACACTGTCGTCCGGGACGGTCTCAAAGAGGCGCTTTCGCAGAATGTCGTACACTTCGTTTGAGTTCTGCTGCACCGGCTCAATTTCCAGCGCGAGGCGCTGCGTTTCCTTGGTAAGGTCGCTCAGGACGTCGTGGAGGTACGAGCTGGCCCGGCCGTACGCCGCGCCGCCGAGATCAGTCAGCACTAGTGCAACGCGCTCGCAGCCTGGGCGTTGTAGGGCGGCCATGAGGTTCGTCAGAGCACGGGCAGTCAGGCGAGCGAGGTTGCTGTCCCCAACCACGCGGCTCTCAACCGCTTCGAGGTACGGCGGCAACTCGTCGATGAGGATCAGGGCCGTCCGGCCTCGCAAGAGTGCTTCCCAATCCTCCTGGCCCGGTGCGTCCGGTGGCGCGTAAAAATTCGCGAACGCGGCCTTGTTACCAAGCTGTTCTGCGATAACGCCCCATAAGCCGTGCGGCGGATTACCACGGCCGTTGAAGGCTACGACCTCGACGTTTTTTACGTCCCGCAGAACGCCTTCCATGGCGGGGTCCGTGATGACTTGTGGCCGCACAAGAGTGTGCGCTGCCAGGAGGCCTAGGGTAATGAGGTTGTGGGTCTTGCCGCCGCCCATGCTCTGCTTCAGGAAGAACACACTGTTGCTGGACTGTCCCGAGAGACGTTTGAAGCCCTGCTTCAGGAGATTCTGCATGCCGTCCGTAATTACGTTCTCTTCGAAGAACGTCTGCGGGTTGATGCTGCCTTCGGTGAGATCGTTGATATCCAGTGTCGTTTCGCTCTTGTTGTTCTCGAACACGGACGCACGGGGCTGTAGCAAAGCATTGAGGGTAAGGCTGGCAATTTGAGTCATCCGTTCTCCCGGGAAGCCTAAAAATCAAGTGAAGCGCGCGTGAAGTTTTATCCTGCTACACATTAGCGCTTACGAGTGTTTTTGTTGGATTCCAGCCTTCCCACACTTGCTGGACGCTGTGTGGCTGGAGCCCGGTTGCACTGGGCAGAGAGGCTTCCTGGCCTGCCTAACTGTCACTCAACACATCAGATTTTTCGTAGCGACTGCAAGCAAACCTGATAGCTTGATGTGAGTAACGTGGGTTTATATTCCAATCACTGGCTGACCGTCTCCTCGCTTGAGGAAACTGCCTGATGTCTCCGTTGTTGCGCCGCGTCCTGGATTATCTCCGGAAGCACGGGCCGCAACTAGAAGAGGATGTACTAGATGTCTTCAGCCTAAAGCGCGCCCTCTTGACCCGACTCCTAAAAGAGGGGCGTGGTCAGGTGCGTCAGCAGGGCGAGTACCTGTTTCTATCGGGACACGAGGAGCGCGTGGCTGAGCTGCATGGCATGCCCACAAAGCTCGTGACGTCATACGTGATTCTCGATACGGAAACCACCTCAGTAGACCGCGCGGAAGCTCGCCTGCTTGAGGTGGCGGCTGTACGTGTCGAGGACGGCCGCATCTGCGACACGCTGCAATTGCTGGTCTCCGGTGAGCGTATTCCCCGTGAAGTCGCGGAGCTGACGGGCATCCGACAGGAGGAACTGGACCGTGATGGTCAGCCTCTCCCGGACGTCCTGAAGCAGGTACTTGCCTTCATGGGTGATTTACCGGTCGTGGGGCACAACGCGCAGGGGTTCGATGTTCCGCTGCTAAAGCGCTTGTGCCGGGAGCAGAGCCTGAAGTTCCAGGTGCCGTTCGTGTTCGACACCCTGCTTCTCGCCCCGCTGGCCTTCGCTGCCGTGGTCCCTCCCGTAGAGGGCTACGGCCTAGAAGGACTCCACGCCCGCTTCTGCGGTGACGTACATGACGATGCGCACCGGACACTAGCGGACTGCGCTGCGACGTCACGGCTCCTTGCCTACATGGTCGAACGCTTACGGGCCCTTCCAGAAGACCAGAAGGCCCTCATCTCGGCGCTTCCCGTCCCTGAACTGGCCCTGGCGTTTCAGCCCCGATCTATTACGAAGGCCGAATTGGAAAGGCTCTCTTCACGCGCTGCAGGCGCCTTAACAGAGGTCAGCGCTGTGTGGAGTGAAGGCCGACTTCCTCAGCAGGTGAGTGACATGCTGCCCTCGCCGCGGCCCGGTCAGCTGAAGATGGCCGAAAGCGTGTCGGCAACGCTCAGCGGGCCGGGCCGCTTGGTGGTCGAAGCTCCCACCGGTACTGGAAAAACCCGCGCTTACCTTTATCCGGCGCTGCTGCGCGGCGAACCTGGGAAGCCTGTGGTGATCAGCACCCACACCAAGCAACTACAGAATCAGATCGTCAAGGAGGCGCAGCACCTCAAGGATGCAGGGTTTAAGGTTCGTGTCGTGGCCCTGAAAGGGCAGAGCAATTACATCTGTCCAGAACGGTTGCAACTCCTGCTCACGCGCCGGTTTCGCCCTGACGAAGTGCCGGAGGCAGATCAGTACGAAGCGAATGAGAAGGACTTGTCAGCAGGCGTTGAAACTGCCAGTGACGTAGCCGAGGACCAGCGCCCCGGCCGGCTGATCATGCTCCCGGGGCAGGCGCGGGCCGTGGCCCTTTTGACCTTGCACGCGCAGGCTGGAGAGTACGGCGCGTTACCGCCAAGCGCTTTGACCCGCTCTCCGGAGTATCTGCAAGCCAAGATCGTTACGTCGACCGTTGCCAAACGCTGCCGGGATGCTTGCCCGTTCTCCACATGCTGCTCGTATCACCGCACGCAAGCACTGGTGCCGCAGGCCGACGTGGTCGTCGTGAACCACGCTTTGTTGCTGCGCAACCAACTGGGTGGCCTCGAGCAGGAGAATCTGCCGTTCGACCGTGTGGTGGTTGACGAAGCTCACGATCTGCAGGACGCAGCAGAATCCGCCCTTCGCCAGGAGATTGGCAGTGACGCGATCCTGAGCGTCGCTCGGGAGTTTCTCCGCCGCACCCATGGGGAAAGCGCCGGGTTGCTGCCGAGCATTGAGAAGGCCGCGCGAGTTGCCCAAGACGCGAATCTAGCCACGCTTTCGCAGAAGGCCGCCACAGCCTTCGACGTGTTGGTCGCGCGGGTCGACACCTGGCAGGCAGCCCTGCAAGCCTTCGCCATGCAGTTTGGTCAGGGCAGCGAGGCCTTCGGATTTCAGGCAGCCGTTGACCCCCTGCCAATGCAGAGTGCCGAGTGGCGCGCTGTGACTCGCGCTTCAGAGGAACTGACCAGTAGCCTCAAGTACTGCGCTGGCTTCATTCCTTCACTAGCGCAGCGTTCGAGCTATCAGATGGACCTGGAGGCGCTCCTTGCCCGTCTCAATGACCAGATCGATACGCTAGGGGTCTTGCTCGCAAGGTCACTGCCTGGAGCGCATGTGTACGCTGTTACGGCGAATGGGGACAGCGCCTCGATCTGGGCCGTCCCATTGTGGCTTTCCTCCGTACTAGAGGAACTGTGGAAAAAAACCAGCAGCCTGGTCTTTACGAGCGCAACGTTGCGCGTGCCCGGGACATGGGACGCTAAGGGAAGCGGTGATGTTGCCGACTTCGGTGTGTTCGAGCGGGATCTGGCGTTGCCGGAGTCAAGTTACATGGTGCTGCCGCCCGTCTTGCCGTACGACAAGGGATACGTTCTGCTCACGAGCCACCTGCCGCTGGTGCACCACCCGGACTTCTCCGGCCTCGTCGGGCAAGAGATCGACAACCTGGTCACGCAGACGCCAAACCAGGCATTGCATATTTTCACGGCCAATGAACGGCTGCGCCGCGCGAGTCGACACATCAAAAAGCGGCACCTCAATTCTGTGCGTGATGGGACGCAGCGCACTGTGCAGGACCTCCACGGCGATGGAGAATGGCACGCTCTTGGCTCAGCCGGGTTCCTGCAGGGCGTCGACATCCGGGACCTGACCCTCGTCAGCCTCGACAAGACGCCCTTTCCCATCCCGGACCTCGTGCTGGAAGCGCAGCGAAGGGACGTGAACGATTTCGAGACGTACTGGAACACGTTGTACCTGCCAAGGGCCGTATTGAAGTTCGTGCAGGGGTTTGGGCGTCTGGTCCGCAACGATCGTGAAGGCCTCCCGGCGGGTGCTTTTGTCGTCTGGGATAAGCGCCTCGCCTTCGCTCACTATCAGGACCGCTTCCTTGGGGCACTGCCGATCCCGGCCGGGAATGTCCGGCGAGCGCGTAACCGGGAGGACTTTTACGCGCAACTTGGGCACTTGTGGCAGAAGCCCTTGACCTTTGACGAGCTCGTCGCGCCGAAAATGCAGGCGATTAAGCGCTACCGCGAGGAGCTGAAGGGTCTCAAAGATCCGGAGCGGCAACGCAAACTCGAGGAAGCCCTTGTGGACCTCTTTGAATTCCCACCGGGCGGTTTCCGTGAGGGCCAGTACTCGGGCATTGCCGCGGCACTCGACGGCATTGACGTGCTTTCCGTGATGCCGACCGGCGCCGGGAAAAGCCTGGTGTTTCAGCTGCCTGCGTTTCTTGGTGAAGGGTATACGGTGGTTGTTTCCCCCCTCGTGGCGTTGATCCAAGATCAGGTGAGCCGCCTGCAGCAACTCGGTCTTCCCGCGGCGGGCCTCTGGGGAGGGCTGTCACGCGCAGAGCAGGACAGCACACTGGAGGACGTGCGCTGCGGCCGGGTCAAGCTCCTGTACCTCGCGCCAGAGCGCATTCGCAAGGGGGCTGCTGTGCGCAAACTCCTCCAGGGGCAACCGCCGGAACGCGTGGTGTTCGATGAAGCGCACACGCTCCTGGAATGGGGCCATGACTTCCGCCCAGATTACTTACACGTACGTCAGGAATTACAGAACCTCGGTGTGAAAGCGGCTGTCAGTGCCTTTACTGCCACCGCAAACCCGGAGACACGCCGGAAACTGATTCAAGTCCTTGGCATGGACGGGCCTGAACGCATTGAGCTCGGCGTAAGGCGGCACAACCTGTATTACGAGGTGGTAGACGTCCAGACCCGCATTGGTGGGCGCAAGAGGCGTAATAAAGCAGCGTCTGTTGAAGACAAGCCTGAGGGCAACGCGCGAAATGTCAGTCGGGACGAGGTGCTGCTCACGATGCTCGCGGGCCTCAAAACCAACGAGGATACCCGCGACGGGCGGGCCATCGTCTACGTTGGCAGCCGTGCAAAAGCTGAGCGCCTCACGGCCATGATCGGTGAAATCGGCGTGGAGGTTGCGGCTTACCACGCTGGCCTTTCCCCGGCCGTGCGGACGGAATTGCTCGACCAGTTCCAGGCCCGGTTCATCCGTGTGATGGTCGCCACAAATGCCTTCGGGATGGGCGTAGACGCCCCAGACATCCATCTCGTGGTCCATTACGACGCCCCTCTTTCTTTAGAAAGTTACGTTCAAGAGGCTGGGCGTGCCGGTCGCGATCCGAACATTCAGGCACGAGCTGTCCTGCTCTGGAGTAATGGCAGCGAGCGGCGGGCGAAGTACCTCATTGATCACGGATACCCGGATAAAGAGGGGGCGCAGACCCTGCTCAACGTCATGAAGAACGGTCCGGCCTTCCCGACCCTCTCAGAGCTTGGGCAGTGTGACGGCGTTGACGTCAATGTGCTGCCGACGCTGCTGCACCTGCTGGAAGTCAGTGGGGCCCTGCGGTACAGCTATGTGCCAGGCTTGTGCCGCGTGTATCCGTATTACGGCGTGGACTTGCCGGACGACCCGGCCGTCCGGGATCTCGTGGAGCGCACCCGAAAAGAACCTGTGCACCTCTCCCGTCTGTACCGAGATCGGGCAGCAGCCATCGAGGACCGGCTGATCGAGTTGCAGCGGGAAGGCAAGCTCGGCGTGATGCTCCTCGAACCCGCGCTGCGCATCGACCTGCGGCAGGACCGGATCGGCCTGACCAGCTACGAAGAGCGGGTGCTGAACCTCAAGCGGGCTAAGCACGAGCGGTTCCGCGAATTCACGCGGTTCCTCCTCGACCGCCAGACCTGCCGTGGCATGCACCTGCAGCTGCATTTTGAACACCGCGGGGATCGCTGCGGCAACTGTGATGTCTGCGCTCCCGAAAGACCCGCCCCTTGGGAAGGCATTGACGTGGACTTCGCAAGCCTCTGGAATCTACGCAAGGAACTGCTGCGACTCCTCACTCACCTGGAAAAACAGGAGCATTTCGTTGGAAGAAGCACGCTGGTACGAATTCTGCGCAACGAAGAAGTCAAAGGGTTCCAGGGGGGCCAGGACGGCCAAGCCGGAAACGCCCCCACGGCTAAACCATTCCACTGGAAGGAGAAAAGCGCACCGAACTTCGGGAAATTGCGGTTTATCAAGGCACAGGACATCCGCAGTGATCTCGAAGCGCTCTGCGGTGACGGTCTAGCTCAGGTGGAACAGCGCAGCTTCCGGTCCGGCGGCCAGCCCCTTCCGGTGGTCATCCTCACAGACCGCGGGCGACAGGTGGCTAAGTCGTGGAGCGTGTCATGAGAAACGCTGCTGGCTCTGACGGTGCCCCGCGCCCCGCCCCCGACGTCCTCATCCGCGAAGTGGAGGTCATCTTTCTGGAGCGCCTCGGCCGTGACCCTGCGGCAAGTGCCTGGCTTTCGGTGCAGTGCCGCGAGATGGATGTCCTCACCGCCCTGAAGCGCCGGCTGCCGAGGGTGCCTCTGAACGTCGAGGACGTTCTCACGGCCGCGCAAGGCAGCCCGGCTATTACGTGCAGGCTGGCGCCAGCGGAAGTGGTGGACGGACAACTCTCACGCCACGTGCTGCACTGCAACCCACGCAAGCTACCGGGGGTCACTTCCTTTGCCGTGCAGGACGACTTCGCCCGGCTCGCAAGGGAATTCAATGCGGCGGGACACCAACCGGCACCCGGGCTGAGCACGAACGAAGTCCTTTTGCGGGCTGTACAGGAAGTGGGGAAACGCTCAGCGAATTCAGGACGACTGACAAGATTTGAGGGCACCCTGACGGTTCGTAATGCTGGGTACGGCAGCGACGACGCCATTCAGGTGCTGCGGGTGCTGTGTCCCTCCTGGCTCAGCGCAACCGTCGAAGGCCGCCGCATCACCCTACAGGCCAATCCGGCTTTCAACGGCTGCTACCAAGGTCCGGTTACCGTGGAAACCAATGCAGGAGCCGCAACGGCTTTCGTCACTTCCAGGCACTGGTCATGCCCGCCCTTCACGGAGGACCCCGTCAGTTGGCGCACCCTGTCGACCCGGCACGCTCATCTTGACGAGGAAATCACAGCCCAGCTGGTTGAGGAACACCTCTTGGCTGCTGGTTACCGGGCTCTGGCGGGAGGGTTCTTTGCAAAAGCCAGCCAAGCTGCACCTTCGCGGGACGTTACGACCGACGCGTCGAGCAAAAGTGAGACGCCCAGCGACCCTGGCGTAGCAACCTGCACGTGGATAATTACAGCCCTCCACTTGGAAGAAGCCCGCCTCCCCGCTGAGGGACACGCACAACTCGTCAGGCTTTACTCACCTGACGGCATGGATCGGTACGATGTTCCCTTCGACGGTGAGGCGCTACATGGGGAGGCTCTCGCGGACCTGTTCCTGATGTGGGAAGTCAAAGCAGGCCGGGAATTGCACCTCACGCCGTATAGAGGGCATTACCAATTCGAAGTGCGCCGTCCAGGCACGTGGCTGCACATGCAAGCTGTGGAGTACCGGGTTGTTTCCACGCTCCAAGCCCTGCACCGGACGCCTTTGTTCTGGGATCAGGTTGAGGACTGGCTGGCTACCACCCCCGTAACGATGCTGATTCAGGGCAGCGAGGTAGGCCTGCTCCGGGACCTGCTGCAACGCTTTCCAGAACGCCTAGACCTCCGAACAACCACGCAACCAGTCGGCGAAGACCGCATTTATTTCGTGATGGGCGATGGTTCCGTTAAGACGCGAAATCTCCCAGAAGGCCAATCCCTGACGGGCGGCCAATGGCCGGAAGAATTATGGGAGCAGTGCGCGCCTGATGCCCATAGCCACAAAGCAGTGTCACAGCTCCCACCGACAACACAGCCCACGGATGGGCTGATGACCCGTCCGGCGAGGGGAGATCTAACTCCTCCGCGGGCCACAGTCGGCGCCTTAGACCCTTACGACATGTGGAGTAGCGCGGTGGCCCACCCCCTCCAGAACCCGGACAAAGTGCTGCAGAGCATTAAAGCCATCCTTCAAGTCGAAGGGCCAATGGTCGGCCATCAGCTCTACGCTCGGTACAGTCAAGCTGCTCAAGCCATCAAGGACCGTCCTGCGCTTTCTCCTATGCAACTCAAGAAGGTGCTGAATCCACTTCTGTATACCGCCGCGCAACGAGGAGAACTAATGGCTGAGGATGAGTTCGGCACGGGCGGACAGATCGGCCTGGTGTACCGACTGCCCGGACAGCCCACACGCCCCCGACTGAAGGGCGACCGCAGCCTGGACCGGATTCCAAACAGTGAACTCCGCGCAGTGGTGGCGTCTCTACCGCGCAACCCCAAGACGCCTGGACAGGCTAAGAGCTCCGAACTGGAGCAGGCTGTCTGGGTCCTTGAGCAGTTCGGTTTCGGCCGATTCATCGAGGGTGGTCTAGAGCGTGTTCGGCCACTCTTGAGAGAACGATTCTCGGCGTCGCTGCCAGCAGAAAAGTCTAAGCGCCGCCGCATAAGCTGAGGTTCCTCGACCAACTGAACCTGGAAAGTGGGCGGATCAGTTGCTGAGTTTCTCCAGACGGGCAAACTCGAGCGTAATGCGTTTTGTTCCGCTCTCGAAGCGAATGAGCGCTTCCGTCTGCGCCCCTAACACCTTGACCTGCACCACTTCACCGTCCCCGAACCGGGCATGACGAACCCGTTCACCGGGTGACAGCGCCAGGGATGTATTGGTTGGTATGGTGCTGCGTCCCAGGGCATCTACGCTGGAACTGCGCGTCGTTGACCCAGCCGCACTCCCCGGTGACCGCGGCTCCGTGCGGCTGGGTCCACCGCGCCGCGCGGTCAGCACAGCCTCAAGGTCAGGCCACTTGCCTCCTTTGATCCCTGCGATGTCCAGTGGACCGTGAGCAGCGTACTTCTGTAGGTCAAGCAGGCGACGCACCTCCGCGGCGACGGGATCAGTGTGCGTGGCCAGTGCCTGGTGGTTTGCCAGGTTGTGAAAGCCTGCCAGCAGTGGCCGGCGTACTTCTGGTGTGAGCCAGCGCTGTACGAACCCCTCGTGTTCAAACTGCCCCAGGATCTCCGCCGCTTCAATCGTATCGCCCGCTGACCACGCCTGCGGCTGGCGGGTGAGGAGCCCAGCCAGGCGGTCATGCTGCCGGACCACACGGTCATAATTGACGTCCTCAAGGAAGCGGGTGGTGTTGTCGTCCTCACCCACAATCAGGTGCAGTTCTTGCTGCGCTCGTGTTAAGGCCACGTAGAATACCCGCCGCTCTTCCTCGCCTGCGGCGGGATCTGCGTGCGGTTTGCCAGTGTAAATGGCTGACGTACAGTCGGGAATGATGACCACGGGCCACTCCAGCCCCTTGGCACGGAACGCAGTCATGATCGTCAGGCGTGGCTCTTCATCTTGCCCCCGTTTCCGAAGGGTTTCCTCGTAGCGAACCTGCTCGTGCAGCTGCGCGAGATGCGTGACAAGTTCACCCAGCGAGCGGGTCTGCGCCATTTCTGCCAGGGCGTCGACCATCCCAGCGCGCTCTTGCCCGAACTCCGTGGTGGGTGCTGTACTCACCAGATACTCGCGGTAACCGATCGCTCCGACAAAGTCCAGCAGGACGTCTCGGCCCGGGGTGGTCCCCATATCCTCCGTGAGGAAACCGAGCCAGGTGGCCAGCAATGCCACTGGTTTGGCTACATGATCCGGCTGGCTCTCCGCAAAAGCCTCAAGCGTGGTCGCGAGGGTGCGTCCCGAACGCCAAGCCTCCCGCGCAATGCGTTCGACGTCAGTGAGCCGTAAATACCGGGAAGGCCGGTGGGCAACACTCTTCCAGTGCGCCTGTATCCGCTCCCGCCGTTCGGTGCTCAAGGGACGGCCAGCCAGCGTGTCCAGGTCCGCGAGGGCCAGTTCGATGTACGCGAGTAACGTGGTGACCTCTGGACGCCGGTAGAACGGTGCAGCTCCAATCAGACGGTACGGGGTCCGCTCTTCTAGAAGTACTTGCTCAATCTCTGCCGACTGCGCGTACGTGCGCAGAAGGATGACGATGTCGTCGGGATTCCGGCCTTCTTTGAGAGCCTGCATTGCAACGTGCGCCGCTTCCCCGGTGCGTGGAGGATGAATGTGCACGCCGCAGCCATTTCGGGTGGCTCGGAGCCGCTTCGGGGCGCGGATGCGGTTCTCCCCGATCACCCGATCTGCCAGGGCAATGACGCCCAGCGGGCAGCGGAAGTTCGCTGGTAGGGTATATTCCTGCGCACCGTATCGCTTCGCAAAGCCAAGGATGAACCGGGGGTGCGCGCCGCGCCACTGGTAGATGGTCTGATCGTCATCTCCAATAGCCATGTACGAGCGGCAGCCCCCTGCAACAAGGTCCATCATCTCGCTCTGAGCGAGGTTCACGTCCTGGAACTCGTCCACGCTGATGTAATCCCATTTGGCTCGGATGTCCTGCTGAAGCGCTGAAAAGCGGCTCAGCAGCATCCACGCGGCGACGATCATGTCATCGAAGTCCAGTTTGCCTTCCCTGCGGCGGAGCTCATCATGGCGTTCGTACACGCGTGCGTATGGGTCGGGACCGCCTTCTGGTGGCTGCACCAGTGCTGCCGCTTGCGGCGGGAGGTCCTGCGGAAGATACGGAAGACGGAGGTTGCCTTTTTGAATTCCCAGGTACGTGTCGAAGTCCTTAAAGGTCATCTGCCTCAGACGAGACGCAAGTTCTCGCTCGTCCTCAGAGAGCTCGGCAAGCAATTGTGTGCGGGCTTCACTGAACAGGCGTTGACTAAAATGGTCCTCACCGATGATGAGGTCAGTCAGGCCCATAGTGCGCGCCCGGTCCAGGATGCGGGTGGCGAGCGCATGCAGAGTCAGGGTTTCAACGCCCGCGCACTCTGGATATTCCGCAAGTTTTTCTCGGAGGCTCCGGCCAGCCTCGCGTGTGAACGTAGTCGTGAGGATGCGGGTCGGTCGTACGCGTTTGTGATTGACGAGATAGCGTACTCGGCTCACCAGTGTTGTGGTTTTCCCGCTCCCCGCGACCGCGAACACGAGGGCGTGACCGTCACAATGTTCCACAATGCGCTGCTGCTCAACAGTAAATTCCATTCCCTTAATGGTAGAGGGTTGGTTCAGCAAGTTCCTTGCACTTGAGAAGACCAAGACGGGGTGAGCTGGGCTTTCCGAGGGCAGCAGTCGACTCTACCCACATCGCCATTCTCTTCTGACAGAAGATGTGAACCCGTGCTCTAGTGTGGTATGTCGCTTCAACGTTACGTTGGTCACATTCGTCATTTGCGCGATCGGCTGTGGATGCCTGGAGTTCATGGACGAGCAGCCGTCCTGGTAGGAGCAGGTTTCAGTCGAAATGCCCAGGCAATTTATGCTGATGCGCCTGAGTTTGCCTTGCTGTCTGACTATGTGGAGGTGTTCGCGAAGGCACTTGGACGGGACGTGAATGATGCAAAGTTCATTCCGATTGATCGGCTAGCAGAAGAGTATGAATCATCGTTTGGTCGGGAAGCACTAAACGATGTGATTCAACGCTTGATCCCTTGGACAGCATATCGACCCGGTCAACTGCACAAAAAACTTCTCCAGCTGCCTTGGGCAGATATTTTTACTACAAATTACGATCCACTTTTGGAAAGTGCACGACAGTTGGTGCCCACCCGTCGGTATGACTTTGTGACGCACCCCGATGACCTGCCAACTGCTCAGAGGCCGCGAATTATAAAGCTTCATGGTAGTTTTCCTTCTACGCGGCCCTTCGTATTTACTGAAGAAGATTTCCGACAGTATCCTCAACGATTTGCGCCGTTCGTAAACGCAGTACAACAAAGTATGCTAGAGAACACCCTGTGTTTAGTTGGATTTCAGGGAGATGATCCGAACTTTTTGCGGTGGGCTGGGTGGATCAGAGACGAATTAGGACCGCATCGACCTCTCATTTATCTCGTGAATATTTTAAACCTCAATGACGCAAGAAGGCGTTATTTAGAAAAACGCCAAATTATTCCAATTGACCTGGGAGACATCTTGGAATTCAAAGATGGAACACCTATGTCTGAGCGCTTCAGAATTGCGAATGACTGGTTTTTGGAATCCCTTAAAAACGGACGCCCGGAGAATCTACTAGACTGGCCAAAACATTCTAAACCTGCAAAGACGATAATGTACTCTCCCCTTCCTATCGAGCCTAGTCGTGCTAGGATAAGGCGGCTTCTTACAAGTGATAATTATTCCCCAGATCAGCTGTTCCTTTATTGGCGCGAACGCCGTGAAACCTATCCAAAGTGGGAAGTGTTTCGAACTGTTCATAGCGAATATTTAAAATATGATCCGCATCACGGAGCGTATTATGCTTTTAAATCAGTCCAGGAGTTGCCTGCACCACTTGATATTCTGCTTTTGCGAGAGCTGGTATGGCGATACACCCTTCAACATGCCCCACTCGAACCTGAACTGTTACAGGAAGTTATAACTAGGCTTGATCTGTACGCGCCGTTCGACACAGGACGCGACGCTCCTGAAAACCAGATCAACCGCACTTCCACTCCTTCATTAAAGATTCCGGCAGCCTGGGCCCCTGACGGCAAAGAGAGAGACTTGAGCTGGTCTGAAGTGCGCTCCATTTGGATTGAGCTGGCCTTCGCTGTTCTAGCGACACACCGCATGTATCTTGATGTCGAAGCCTTCAAAGAGTGGTCGAGCTGTTTAGAACAACACGCTGACCTCAGTCATTTCCCAGAATGGGAAGCGCAATGGCACTGGGAGCAGGTGAGACTTGCTATTAACCTGCTGGATGTAAAAGGCGCTGAAACAAGTCTGCAGGTGTGGCCCCAGAACCTCGGGAACCCTTTCTGGGAAATACGGCGAGCAGCATCGCTAGGAGAATTGGGCCACCTGGAGAAGGCCCGGACGATCTTCACCAGTGCTCTCGAACGGCTCCGCGCTGGCCATCAACCTGGGCAACTGAACCCTCGCTTGATGTCACAGCTCGCTTGGGCAATACGATTGAGGAGTTTTATATTCGATGGATTTGATGAAGGTGTTCCTGAACAAGAGGAGGAATTTGAGGACAAGGAAGGATTGTGGCGGTTAGGGATCGATCCGTCAGCCGATCTAAGACACTGGACAACTCTTGTCTCTGCTAAATATCGCGAAGCATCAAGATCAGCAGTAAAGCTAGAATTTCGGCGTGAGTTTGATATAGGTCAGGCAACACGAACTTTTTCAACTCAATTTAATGATGAGATCGAAAGTGATCCGTTGGTGGGAATGAGCTTTCTCCGATTCTTGGAATGGGCAGCCTATCCCTTACGTATCGGAAGCCGTGTTTTCGCCACGCAGGACCTTCAGCCTGCTCTCCTTTTGCTGAGCCATCCTTTTACTTTTCATACGGCAGTGCTGACCAGTATTCGCGTTGGGGATTCCAATACGCTAAATGGACTGCTGTCGCGTGAGCGAGTCGCTGCTCTACCGAATGACCAGTTGGAATTCCTTACCCAAACCCTGTTCACGTCCGTCAGGCAGACTGTAAGCAGAGTAAGAGGATCTAACGACAACCTTCGTTTGGAACAATTTAGGTTAGTCAGCCATATTCTTACCCTAGGTATTGAAGCCCTTTCTCGTGTGATTTTGCGTGCATCGACTGATGTAATAAGAAGTGCTCTAGATCTAGCGATAGAAGTGGCTGAGACCCCGTCGGTTCAACAGGACTACCGCTGCTACGAAGCAATGTCATTGTTTGTAAACCGAATTCTTGACCGGTGGGATAAAGATGACATTGAGGCGTTGGTTCAGCGGCTTGCTGACTTTCCTCTACCGCAGTCAGAACAATTTACGTACAAGTGGCCTACGCCACTCTTGCACCAGCATTTCGACCGTATTAAACGTACGACTAATAATCGGTGGGTGACTTCTAGAACGGTGGATCGACTAATCAATGTGGTGATGACAAACCCTATTGGTCAAAGGCCATTCGCGAGCCTAGCGCTTTTCAGACTTTTAAAAATGAATGCTCTCAGTGATCGGGAAGCTAAGAGATATGGTGATGCTCTATGGCATCTTATTGACAAACACTCTAAGCTGCCAATGCAGACAGGACTAATGGATTTCGCCTTACTCTCAATACCGACCTCCAAATCAGTCCAACCGGACGTACGGTTTAAGGAATACTTTTTGAGCGATAGGTTCTTTGACGTTGAACTAAACTCGAGCGTGGTTGCAGGTCAGGGCGATTCTGCGGATACTATTATAAAAGGCTTATTAAATTTATTGGGAAGTAGTGAACCTGATGAAAATGGCAGCGTACCAATTACTTGGTCATCAGATGAGGCAGAGAAGCTTCTTATCAACCTGCAAGAGTGGTGGTTCAAATGGATTGAGTATGTAAACGTTAGTCTTCAGCAACGTGGTGGTTTCTATTCGGGTAACCTAGAAAAAGCTACAAGAAGTATCCTGCAAGTCGTACACGACCTGATTTTGAAAAATTGGTCTGAAGACCCTAAGATCGTATACCAATTTTCTGATTTGATTCAAAAGTACATGAATGACAAGGGATTTACTATCCCATCAGTCCTGGGGGATCATAAAGGGATTACACATGAGTCGGTTATTAACGCTTTGCTTAGTAATAATGATCGAATTATGGAGCGGGCGATATGGGATGCCGCGAAGATAGTGCAAGCAGGAAACGAAGGTGAAAGGGAGATACTCCGTAGGTTACTAGTTTCCCGAGTTATTGATCGTGCCTCCCCAGAATTGGACACTGTTTTACGTGCAATAACCTTTTTAATCGAGCAACGGGCCCAAATTCTGCATCCAGACGAACATTCACTACTGCTTACTAGCCTCGACTATTTGGCTAACGAGACAGAACTAAAATCGCAGAACCTCACTGTGTTGTCGCACGAAGCACGTACAGCCCGCAGTGATATAAGAGCCGCTGCGTCAAAGCTTGTTGTAATACTCCTACAGCATGCGTCGTCGTTGCGCTTCGACTCAGACCTAAGTCTCCATCCCACTATTCGGAAGTGGCGGGCTATAGGGCAAAATGATCCTTTGCCAGAAGTGCGTCAACCGTGGGAAAATTTTATGTAATGGAGCGCTCGTTTGCTGCAATGGGTGTAAACACCCTCTCTAGCTGGGCTATGTCTGAGGAGGCTTTTGGCTGACTACCAGTCAAAACTCGTGAGGGCATGAAAAAAGTCGGCTCCAGTAGGGTATTTCTGCGTTGAAAACCCGGAGCCGACACCCACACGACAGCCTGCAGACCGCGCTGCGGTGTGCGTTTCCTCTTGACGGCCGCCGTCTTGAGGTCCTGACGGCGCTGATCCTGGCCATGGTGCAAGCCCGCAGTGTCGTGCTGTACACGCTGAAGACTCATGTGCACTTGCCCGGCTCCTTCGACACGCGGTACCAGCGGTTGCGGCGTTTTGTCCGCTTCGAGTTTCCAGACCATTTCTTTGTCCGCTTCGCGCTGTTCTCCCTCCCAGACGGCGAGCTGAACCTGATCCTGGACCGCACCAATTGGAAACTGGGCAAGCAGGATGTCAATATCCTGCTGCTCTCTGCAGTCTGGGACAGCTTCAGTCTGCCGTTGGTGTGGGCACTGCTCCCCCATGGGGGAAGCAGCTCGCATCAGGAGCGCTTCGCGCACCTGTTGCGCTTTGTGCGGTGCTGCTCCGAGCGACACATCGGGAGCCTCCTCGCGGATCGGGAGTTCATCGGGAAATCGTGGTTTACCTTTCTTGATCAGCACGGGATTGCGCCCTGTATCCGCCTCCCGGCAACGGCGACGATCGGGACCGGCAAACTGCCGGTCTCGTACGGCGTGTCCTCGCGCCTGTGTGCCACCAAGAATACTGCTGACGAGGTGCTGTACCTCGCGTACCGGGGTTACGCTTCAGTGAATCTCCGCCGCTATGCTCAGCGCTGGCAGGCGGAAAACCTGCACTCCGCCTTGAAAACCAGAGGCTTCAACCTGGAAGACACGGGCCTGACGCAGGCAGAGCGCGTCTCGACCGTGCTGACCTGTGTGTCGGCTGCTTTTATCTGGGCCTACGTAACGTGCCAGGTCCTGGCTGCCAAGCAGCCCGTGAAACGGAAGGAAGACGGATACCGTGCGGTATCCGTCTTCCGACTGGGACTCGATCATCTTCAGGATCTGCTACTCCATCCATCACTATCGTCCTGGCGGGCATTACAGGCCCTCATGCCGAGTTTTGACTGGTAGTCAGGGCTTTTGGACGGATAGTCGTGTTTGAGGCGGCGTGACGGGTCAGGCTGGCTCGGATCTGGCGTTGAGAAGAAAATGGAGTCTGGTGTGCACAGCCGTTCTCAGTAAGTAGGCTCGAGGGCTTGTTTGCTAATGTTCTTGTGTGCACCGTGTGTGCACCAGAGTTGCGAAAGGCTGGGATTTCAAGGGAAACCGATTATTTGGTGAAGTAAAAAACGCCCATTTTATGGGCGTTTCTGGGAAGTCGCTGGATTGAGTGGGAATAGCTTGGTTGCCTTGACACGGTAGGGGTCAGGGGTTCAAATCCCCTCGAGTCTACCAACAGAACTCCCGTCCAGGCGGGGGTTTTTCCTTTTATGCCCAGGCGCTCTAAGGGGCTTTAAAGGGGCGTGTGTGCACTGATCGTTGCAGGTTTCAGCTGCCCGCTTGTGTAGGGGTCATGTACGGAAACTGGCTGAGCTCCAAGTTGTGGGAGCCCTCACGCATTACGGTCTAACAACGGGTCACGGCTGTGGAGGGACACAACTTCGGCTCAAACGGGAAATTTTCAAATTCGTTGGGACGAAATATATGGAGCTTCGGACCCGCGATTTTGTAATGATGAGATACTTCCAGGCATCGAAAGTACAAAAAAAGCCCAAGCTATGGATCCAAAGTGGAGCAGGTAAGCATTTCCATGAGAAGATCTTTAAACCCTCTGTTGGATAGGAGATGTAGCTGGCCTACAGTTGAGTCAACCTACATCTAAAGCCAAGCTGGCTTATTTAGGTGCGGCATGCCGTAGCCCAGGTAACTCTGGGTTTCTGAACCTCCACGGTTTCCTCTGCCTGCTCAATCGGGCCTTCATAAACCGGGTGAAAATCTGCCTGAGCTAAAGTTACGTTTTGAAAAACCGATGCTCAGAAGACATAAAAACAGCGATTTTATCGGGAAAAGGGTCATCTCCGGACCTTTGTGAGGACCACTTGCCTTCTCGTGTTAGAGACCTGTTAGAAAACAAAATATATGGTGGGGATGTGGAAACGGGGAACACCCGAGCCCCACATGCTATCCCCGGCCAGACGGACCTTACTTCTATCCTTTATCCCGATGGCCAAACAGGAGATCACCATGAAGAACGGAACGCAAGGCTTCACCCTGATTGAGCTGCTCATTGTTATCGCCATCATTGGCATCCTGGCTGCCGTCCTGATCCCTAACCTGCTTGGCGCCCGGAAGAGCGCCACCGCCCGCGCTGGTCAGGCGCACAACAGCAATGTCTACAAAGCCGCCATTGCCAACCTGGCTGACAACAACACCGCCACCGCAGCCACCGTTATCACCGCTATGGGCGGGGCTGACTGTAAAGACGGCGTGGTAGGGACCTACACTGTTGATACTGCTCCTGCCGGCACCACCAGCTGCCAGATCACCGCCAACGGCACCGACGACTTCTTCGTTGACACCGTCATGGACGCCTCCGGCAATAACAAGAACTTCCGTAACGGCAAGGAAACCGCCGCGGCTGCTCCTGCTGCTCCTGCCAACTAAAAACTTTTGCAACGAGGTTGGACCGCCCTTCGGGGCGGTTTTTGCATAGGAGCGCATAGGCCTTAATCAAGCGGCCCTGCGCACCACTCAGAACCTGCAATACTCATTCATACTGATATGAGGTTTTATTGATCTGAGCATAAGTTCATAGCGTCCTGATGCCGTGGCGATCTCTGGAAGAGGCTGTTCTGGGCTGCTATCACTATGAATCAACGTACAGATCAGTAATAGGTTCAGTACCCAGGAGCAATCCATGACGCGACCAAACCATCAACAGCGTGCGTTAGCATGGCAGTTACCGCTACTAATAGCTCTGTTTGGTGCTTTGATCTGGCTTCTTTGGCCCCAAGTCCGTTTCTATACAGCACCAGAAAACAGAATGGCGCGCATTTGTAGAAATGACGTCAAATGCATCAACAAAAAGCTGCAGGAACTTGTAGCGTCTAGGGGCCCAAAAGAAGCCTTGCGAGTCGCTGTCCATCTGAGCAACATAGAACCGTTAGCCGATCACGGGCATACCTTCGCACATGAAGTTGGGTATGCAACTTACAAAAAGTATCCGACGCTCAGCGAACAAATCCAGGCTTGTGATGACACTCTAGGTAGCGGCTGCTACCACGGCGTCATGATGCTTTTCATCTCAAAGCCTGGCAACGCAGACGCAGATTTGTCAAAAACCTGTGCGCCCTTTGCAGGTAAAAAACCCCATGCAATGTATACGGACTGTGTCCATGGCATTGGACACGGGCTGATGATGCAGGCCCTAATGCTAAAGGGAAAGGATGCCGGCTGGAAGGAGATCCAGGCTGCCTTGAAAGGCTGTCGTCGAATTAGGTCTGCAGATTCTACAGAATACAGTTTCTGCTCAGGCGGAGTGTTTATGGAATACCGCGTGGCAGCTACCAT
This sequence comes from Deinococcus deserti VCD115, assembly GCF_000020685.1. Classification (NCBI taxonomy): domain Bacteria; kingdom Thermotogati; phylum Deinococcota; class Deinococci; order Deinococcales; family Deinococcaceae; genus Deinococcus; species Deinococcus deserti. Next base: position 797,894 of record NC_012526.1, read on the forward strand.
GAACACCTTTCACTACCCGAACCCACCCAGATACCCTAAGAACGATGTGCATTGGCCTTGTTCAAAGGTGTCAGGGGTGGCCCGAATTTCGTGTTACAGCTACCAAGGTACCCTAATCGCGCTCGAAGCCCCGTCTCTTGCTGCTGCATTTAAAGTCTGTGCTGAAGCTGGGGGAGAGGCTGCCAGACAGTGCGCATCAAGTATTGGCCGTGATCGCGTCACCGGAGACTTGCATCTCGACACAAAGAGGACTACCGAAATCTGCGGAGCGGCAGCTCATCCAGATCTCCGAGAAACGTGTTTTATAGATTCGGCTCAATATTATTTATATTTGGATCGTAACATTCGTGGGGCATTGCGAATGTGTCGTCTCCCGGGAATCGTAAACATCAAGAAGTGTGAGAAGACCGTTCGCGATGCCGCTAAGAAAGAGTACAGTTTGTCTATATAGACACTATGCTTTCCTTAAGAAGACTTAGTTATTTTGCGATTAAATCGTCAAGTCGCGCCCCGCTGTACGTTGGGGCTTATCAGGGAAACATAAACTTGGTTACTTTAATGATCCCTCGCGAGAGCAAAAAGTTGGTGTGGTTCGCACATATGTGGGCGATCGCAGCATTATTTCACCTCTCAGGTAATGCTAGGGACGCCCTAAATAACCAACCTATCCTAGCAATTCTTTCCCTTCTCATTGCCATTGCGGCGATTTATACATTAATCACGCCATTAAAAAGACAGTGGTTGACCATATTATGTGTTCTAATACCTTTGCATGCTTGGCAGGAAACGCCAGTAATTGGAAACCACTGGATCCTTGCTGCATTTCTTAGCCTTGCTTGGCTTTTCGTTGCTGCTCGTAAAAAGTTTGTTATTAGTACACGGTGGGAGGACTTCATTCCTACTGCTCAACTTACCCTCCTTGCTGCTTACGGCTTCGCAGCTTTCGCGAAAGTGAATACTGATTTTTTAGACCCAGCGGTGAGCTGTGCAGTGTATTACCACGACCAACTTGTAAGATCCTGGGGGTTATCAGAATTACAGGCTTCGGACTCCCCCTTGACGGGGCGAGTAATTGCAGTCCTGGCCATGCTGACGGAGCTGGCCATCTTCGTAGCATTGGCGATACATAAGATACGTCGCTTGGGACTAATTCTTGCGTTCAGTTTTCATTGGCTTCTGGCGATGAATCTTGGTCAACACTTCTGGGATTTTTCTTCTGTTTTGTTTGCGGGTTTCCTGCTGTTTTTGGATGATGTTCAGGTCGCTCGGCTGCAAATTTGGGCAGATCGGGCGGCATACATAGCCCCCAGGCAGACGTTGTTAAGACTTTTCGTCGTGGTTGTCGGCGTATCAATTGCGGGATTAAATATTGTAGCGCCGTTTCCGGAACATAGCTGGGCCTTGCTTCTGATCGGGCATGCGGCATGGTGGCTATATGGAACAGCTGTACTGTTCATTGTATTGGCCTCGCTACTGAGTGTGACGAATGGCAGCAATAGTAATTCCTATCGTAGTGTTGGCATTTTAATAATCATCCCGGTCATTGCAATCTTTAATGGATTGACGCCATATCTAGAGATAAAAACAGGCTTTAGCTGGAATATGTACAGCAATCTTCGCACGGTGGCAGGCCAAACGAACCATTTGCTAATCCCCAGGACATTAGACCTGACCGGCGCTCAGCGCGACTTGGTCCGTATCTTTAATACATCGGACCCGAATTTAGACCAACTGCGCGTAAAGCAGTATGGGCTACCATTCGTAGAGTTTCGAAAGTATGCTCAAGATCATCCGGAGGAATCCGTCACATATGAGCGTGGTGGAGTCATTCGTCATGTTGATCGATTAGGCGACGACTCACTGAGCTACGATCCAATTGATGTAGCCCCGAAACGCCTCCTTTCATTTCGTGCTGTAGATTTACAGACCACTGAGCGGTGCCGGCCGGTATTTTACGCGTCGCGCTGATAGTTGTAAGAGGGATAGGTGGAGTGGATTATTAATCTGAGCGCAAGTTCATAGCGTCCCTGATGCCGTGGCGATCTCTGGAAGAGGCGGTTCTGGGCTGCCATCGCTACGAATCAACGCACAGATCAGGAATGTTCACAAGAGCAGTTGTTGGAATTAGGACACTGAGATCTAGAATCACCATGATATGACCCGGTGCAGTGGTTTGCTCTACCGTCTGACAGGACGGGACAACTCTCCTGGACCCTCCGCATAGGCCCTGGTGCTTTCAGTCTGACTACTCCTCAAAACTCGTAGGGTGAAGGGAAAGTCGGCTCCTGTACGGTGTTTCTGCGATGAAATCACCCAAGAGCCGACAGCCACACGATAGCTTGCAGACCGCGCTGCGATCTGCCTTTCCCATCGACACCCGACGCTTGACGGTCCTGGCTGCACTGATCCTGGCCATGATCCAGGCACGGACCGTGGTGCTGTACACCCTCAAGAATCATGTCGTCCTGAAAGGAAGCCTGGAGACACGGTACCAACGCCTGTTGCGCTTCGTGCAGTTTCCGCTACCCGAGGAATTGTTTGCCCGATTCTCGCTGAGCTTTCTGCCAGGTAAAGAGTTGGATCTGATCCTGGACCGGACTAACTGGAAGCTTGGTCAGCAGGACGTCAACATCCTGCTGCTCTCGGCAGTATGGAGCAGCTGTAGTTTCCCCTTGATGTGGACCGTGCTTCCCCACAGGGGCGCCAGTGATCAACAGGACCGGGAAGCGCTCGTGGAGCGCTTCGTGACGGCCTGTCCCCACCGAAAGATCCGGAGCTTGCTGGCTGACCGTGAATTCATCGGTCAGCACTGGTTCGCGTTCCTCGATCAGCAGGGGATCGCTCCGTGTATTCGCCTGCCCGCTCGCACCACCATCGGTGGCGCACGGTTCCCGGTCTGGGCCGCGTTTAAGAAATTGCACCCGGGTGAAGTGCGCATCTGCCACCGTCCAGTGACGATCTACGGGGCCACCCTCCGGGTAGCCGCGACCAAAAATCAGGCACGCGAACCGCTCTACCTGGCCTACCGGGGGCACGCCCGCAGCAACCTTCGGCGATACACTCAGCGCTGGCAGACGGAAAATCTGCATGCGGCGCTGAAAACCAGGGGGTTTAACCTGGAGGACACGGGCCTGACTCGGGCCGAACGCGTCTCCACACTCCTGGCGGTCGTTTCCATAGCGTTTATCTGAGCATGTGTTACCGGGGAACTCCAGGAGGTCAGGCAGGGGGTGCAGCTGAAAAAACACGGACACCGTACGGTGTCCGTGTTCCGAAAGGGACTCGATCATCTTCAGGATCTGTTGCTTCATCCGTCGCCGTCGTCCTGGCAGACTTTGGCGGACCTTATGCCGCGTTTTGAGGGGTAGTTAGGCTTTCAGTACCAAACAACTTGACTTCAAGCCGCCCCTGACGCGAGAAACGGCGTGCTGACCATACAGAACTGGAACGAACACTAGCCAGAAAGTAACAAAGCCCTCTACGGCATCAAGAGACGCTTTTTTGGAGATTATTAGTTGGCAGCCTTAACGGGGATTGGCGTCAAATCAGAGAACGTTTCGGGCAAAGATCGTCAAGATATAGGGGCCTGTAGTAGGAGAGTATCGCAATGTGCCTCCCGTGGCCGATACACTTCTTACCTTGATCGTCACCGTTTTAGTCGTCGCGGTATAAGCAAAAGCTGCATGTCCTGAGGTCAGGGCCAACGTATCGTCAAGCAGTGATGTGGTCGTTACTGTCGGGGCCGCAGGCTGGTTGGCAATCGTGCAGTTCGTTGTGACACTGATGTAATCGCCCGATGCCGCCCCGCGAATCTCCTGCATGGCATAGGCCACGCTCGAGATGCCAGCCATGGGGGTCCGCTCAGTGGCGGCAAGTGAACTCCACAGCACGTACCGGTACGCAACTTTCTGCCACCCGACAATCAGACCAGCACAGTCGCCCACCGTTCCGAGCACGGGCACTTCAATGGCGAGGCACGCGGGGGTAGCCGTGATATCGCACGTTGCACCGCCAACCGTGGTGCTCGCCGCATAGACCGTACGCGCCGTTTTAACCCGGTCTCCTACATACCCTGTGACATCGCTGATGGTCTGAAGCCGAGTTGCCTGGTTGCCCATCACTCCGGAAGTCTTCATCGCGCTGGACTGAAAATTCAGCACAGCGGCTATAAGGATCCCAAAAATTGCCATGGAGACCAGGAGTTCAATTAAGGTAAATCCGTGCTCTCTCACGACCCCACCCCGACATCCAGGCTGAAGGTATAGGTCTTGCTGTTCAGTGCACAACTCAGTTTGACGCGCTTCAGATCGGAGTGAAGCGTCGACATAGACTTGGTGCATATCAGGCCGTTGTCGTTGGTCGGAACCGTGACCGTCGAAAGCGTATCGGCAAAGTTGGTGCGCAACCTGCTCCGCGCCTCCTCGAAAAAGGCTTTGGCGACCAGCGTCACCCGCTGCTGATCGTTTGTAGCCCCGTTGGATTTCGTCAGGGCCGGCAGGAATGTCATCACCGAAGCAGAAATGATGGCAAAAATTGCCATAGATACAAGAATCTCAATCAAAGTAAAGCCACTTTGTGTGTCACGCATCATCATTGAATAACCACCTTGCCGAGCATGCTGATGATGCGGACTTTGCGTGTCACGGCGGAGTTCCGTGTGGACTGCACGGTCACATCAATCGGATATGTTGGGTTGCTCAGGACGCCGTAGGGCGGCTGAAACGTCAGGGTCTGAGCTGTTTTGATCGTGGCGGCGGGTACCGAATAGGTCTTTCCATTTGAGGTAAACGTCGCGCTGTCCGCCACGGTAGTCAGGACAACATTGGCTGTTCCCCGTTTTGCCAGGGTACGTGCCTCCTGGATGCGCTGAGTCAGGGTCGCCGCCGCCAATTGGACGTCGTTGTTCGCTAGCCACCGAGAATAACTTCCTGCACCGATGACGGACAGAATACCGATCATGGCAATGACAACCAAAACTTCAATGAGGGTAAAGCCAGCTCTTCTCATCGTTGCCTCCAGCTGGCGACAACAGGTGTGAACGCATAGTTTCCGGCGCCCGCGACCGCGTCCATGATGTAATCCGGGTTATAACTGACCTTCCGGCCTGTGCCCGCAAAGTCAGTATCGTCGGCGTCTGTGTTGGTGACGGTCAATCCGTCAGCGCTTACAATGCTGCCCTCTACTACAATCGCCCCACACAGCTCCAGATTTCCCTGGATGTTCAGATTGCCGCGCACGTAGATGATCCCTTTGAAATCGCAGCTTCCGTCTGCTCCGCCGCCACCAGACTGGTTGATCGTCAGGTCGCCTGCGAAGACGACCACGCCGGTCCCTGTCATTTTCGAGGAGTTGGCATTGATGGACCCAGTGGTGGAGGACACCCAGTTCAGCCCATTCATCGCACCGTTGAACGTGTCTGCCGTCCACAGGGTCGACATGCTCTTGAGTTGGTTCGGGGTCATTCCGAATGTCTGTATAAACAGCGTGTTGTCGTAAGGTGACGGCACGAGGCTGGTCCCGCCAGTGGAACCAGTAAGGATCCCACCCGACGTTGCAGTGCTGCCGCCCCCTTCAAATGTCCCGGCCGTGACGACCGCATTGGTCGACTTGGTCACGACCGAACCCTCGTTGAAGAAGGTATTGCTGGGGGTGGAAACCGCCGTATACGTGCTTGGACTCGATGTGCTGTTGCTCTTCCAGCCGTTGGCCGTGACGGTTACAGCCTGGGTGCCGTCCGGGTTGAGGGCCGTCGACTCGATGGTATTTACATATCTTGTTCCGTTAACGGTGATAGAGACGGTATCTCCCTTCACGAACATTTCGCGGGCGACGATGTTCAGCCGGTTGGCCGCCGAATCATACGTCTTTAAGCCGTTCATGATCAGGTCCAGGCCAACAGAGCCAGCCTTGATCGTGCCTCCGCCCAGGATAGACGGCAGTGAGACCGGCTCCAGGGACAGGGCCGTGGCTGAATTGTTGATCACCTTGAAGATCCCGTACTGGGTGCCTGTCAAAGTGCCCGTCAGGTTGTTGAGGGGGAGGCGAACATAGCTGCCCACTGTTGCCTGCGACGAGTAAGCCTGACTGACCGAGTCCGTTCCGATGTTGACGGTAACTGGGGTCCCGACAGCCAGCGCGTTGCCGTTCTGCCGCGTGACGTACATGCGGTTCTGGAGGATGCCGTCATTGCTGGTGTTCTCTGTGGTGTACCCGGCAATTTCGGCGTTGCCGTTCAGGTCCACAGACGGCCACGAGGTGACAGCTCCAGGAAGATTGGGATAGCCCAGTTCGTTTTTTAGCGCAGTGAAGCGCTGAAGCACCCGCGTGGAACTGCCGGAGACAGTTGAGGTTGCCTGCAACTCGATCGCCTTGAGCTTGTACGGCAGAGTAGAGGTCACTTCAGCCTTGATGGCGGTCAGGGTCACCTGGGCGGTATTGTCATCGCTCACCGTGAAATTTCCAACGGCCTCGACATTTGCCGCTGTTGCCCCGGTCTGGAAGCTGGTGGCCAGCCAGGCATTAAAGCTGCAGAGGAAACGGTCCGCTGCCTGGGCAGGGGTCTCCGTGCTGGTGGCTGCCGGGCAGGTGGTGGGAGTTGATCCACCGTACGGCGCAATCCGATTGCTTCGGCTCAGGAAAGAGTTCACTCCGGACTCCGAAGCCAGGACGGCTTGAAAGGCCATAGCCTCGTTGGCTGTATTGCTGCGGCTGCGTATTGACAACGATGACGTGATGGTCAAAATACCGATCAGGACAATGCCGACGAATAAGACAGTAACTATGACGGCGGCACCTGCATCCCGGTTCTTTAACACGTCTCGCTCCTCATGCAGAAAGTATGGATGGAGTCGTGCCTGATCTCTATCACCTGTTTGGGTGCCTAAAACCATCGGGGAGCCCATGATCTTGAGCAGATGCAAGTGCCTCATGAAGTACCCCGGCGTTTCATGCACTGTTGCGCCCTGATCATGAGCAAGCGCGCGGAGCCAGGGCTTCAGGGCCTTTGGCCAGCACTCCTTGCAGCTCATGTGGATTGAGGTGCGGGACCGCAACGACCGAGCTGTTTTTCGCTTCTGCGTCGGTACCACGCCTTGACATGCGGTACCAGTCGCGGACGTACTGCCGAGTGCAAAGGATGCTGGCGGCCGTGCCGGATGCGCCACTGCTCGCGAACGGACTTCCCGCCCAGGAGTCTTCACAGGTGACCGCCTGCGCCAGTCCAGATTGCGGGAGACCAGTTCGCCAGTTTCAGCGTGAAACAGCCCTACGCCGTCGTGGTGCAGTGCGAACGGATTGCTCAAGATGTCCTGCGCGACGACCAGCAGGTCTTGGTCAGGACTGCTGTAGCCGGAGCGCCAGCCGTCAGCGGCATTCCGTGCTTCCAGGCCCTGCGGCGTGTCGTTGGAAGGGTGCACGTGCAGGGCTGCAGCCAGGGCATACAAAGCATCAGGGCAAACAAAGCATTGCGTTGTGGCAGCAGGCTGGCGATTCGTCGCGCGGCGTGGCCGGGGGTACTGGACTCACAGCGGCAAAGGCATAGGAAGCAGCCGGTGAAAACGGGGGTTCGCAGGTTTACCCTACAGGCGGACCGTTACTTCGGCTCTTAGTTTTTGAATTCATCTCCGCCGTCAGGCTGAACCCTCCCTGAGAACTGGTCGATGGCAGCTTGCGACCTTTCAGTCTGAAATTTATTTCGTGCCGATGAGGGCAGACTGATACATCGAACTGTCCTGGACTTCGACAGCACGACACCCGCCACTTCACGGGGCGGGTGTCCTTCATGATGCTTCTCAGTCCCTGGGACGCAGGGTCTGCATCAGACGTTCGCGCCGAAACAGGCTCACTTATCCTTGTAAAGACCCTTGACCGCCTGCTCAATGAGAGCCCTCACTTTATCCTCTGGCCCCAGATCAGTAGAGCCCTTAGGGAGGGTGAAGTGAAAGCTGCTGCCGGAGCCCCTGACGGACTCCACCCACATGCGGCCTCCAGCCCTCTCAACGATCTTCCTGCACATCGCAAGACCAACGCCAGTTCCTTCAACGGTGTCTTGATGATGCAGCCGCTGAAACACCTTGAAAATACGCGCGAAGTCCTGAGTATCAATACCCAGACCATTGTCCGAAACTGTAAAATGCCACCCTGTACCCTCAAGCGTTGCGCCCACGTGGATAGTGGGTGTGCGGTCTGGAGCGCGGTATTTGACGGCATTCTCGATCAGGTGCTGGAGCAACGCTGTCAGTTCTGTCAGGTCACCGCGTACGGCTGGCAGCGGGTCGTGCGTGAGGACTGCCTCCGAGGCTGTCAGCGTGTCCACAAGGGTGTGCTGAACGCCCTGCAAAACGTTTTCCAGCGGGACGTCCTGTAGCTCACGTTCCCCACGGTCCACGCGCGCGTACATGAGGAGGTCGTCGATCATGCGCTTCATCCGATGTGCGCCGTCCGCGATGTGCCCCACGTAGGTTTTTGACTGTGCATCCAACTGCCCATCCAACTGGCCTTTGAGCTGCTCCGTCGAACTGATCACGGCCTGAAGTGGCGCCTGCAGGTCGTGCGAAATGACGTGGGCGATCTGTTCAAATTCTGTGTTCGATTCCAGCAGGTTGCGATTCGCTTCGCGCAGTTCGAGTTCTGTTCGCAAGCGCTCTGTGACGTCTACAGCCGCGCCGATCACGTAACTGACACCGTTGTCCTTGTTGGCCAGAGGCGTAAGCCAGACATCCAGGGTTTTTCCGTCGACATCGACCGTGAACTGGGGTTCCTCACCACGGAGTGCGGCCTCAAAGTGATCAGTCATCTCCAGATTATTCGGCCGTGCGTGCAGGTTCTGTCCCACCAGTTTCTCTGAGCCGAAGCCCAGATCGGTCAGCTGCTGACCTTCGACCAGTGTGAATTCACCGGAGCGGTCCAGGGCGAACAGAACCACCGGGAGATTCGCTGTTACCGCCTGGAGGAGTGCTTCGCGCAGAAGCAGAGTTCGGTGGGCTGCACGCCGTTCGGTGACGTCACGGAACGAAATGATCGAGCCCTCCACGACGCCGTCCTCTCCCCGGATCGGGATAACGACGTACTCGACCGGGAAGCTTGAGCCATCCTGACGCCAGAACGTTGCAGCCGCCAGTGCTGGTGCTTTGCCGTCCTCCACAGCGCGGCAAGCAGGACATTCCAGTGCGGGGTAGGCCTTTCCGTCCTCGCGAGCGTGATGGAGGCGCTCGTGAATGTCCTGCCCGATGATATCCGGCAGGGCATAGCCTGTCATCGACAATGCTGCCGGGTTTGCAAAGGTGCCGCGGCCGTGCATGTCCGTGCTGATGACTCCGTCACCCACCGCTTCGAGGATCAGCCGGTTGCGGGTGCTGCTGCGCTCCTGCTGTGACTCCTGTCGTCGCAGCTGATCGGTCAGCTCATTGAACGCGACACCCAGCAGCGCTCCTTCCTGCACGGGGCCGAGTGGAACGCGTTCGTCCAGCTGACCATCGGTGATGCGGCGTGCGGCGTCGCTGACGCTGCGCAGCCCTTTCGCGACGGTACGCGTCGCGCGGGTCGTCACAAGGATTGAGACCAGCAGGGCAAGCATGAGCCCACCGAGGGTGAGCCACCGCACCTGCTGGAGGGTAGCCAGCGTGGTCTGGTTCAGGGTGGCCTGCCTGGCGCCCACGGTATTACGCTGCTCGTCAAGCAGGGCCCGCATTTCGTCCATCAGCCCTGTGCCTTCCCCTGCGCGGACAATCTGTACGGCGGGGGAGGAGTTCCCTAGACGGGTCTCAGCCACTCCGGGTGTGGCCGCCGTGTCGAGCCATTGCTTGTGAAGGCGCTCCAGGTCACGCAGTACATCCAAACGTGCCTGTCGGACTGCTGGAGCCTCAGAACCTGCCAGAGTCCTGAGGGTGCCGAAATGTTGTGGGAGCGCAGCCAGACCTCGCTGATAGACCTCGAGGTATCGGTCCTCGCCGGTGAGGACGTACCCACGCACGCCTGCCTGCTGGTCGACCAGAGCGGCAGACACGCTTTGCAAAGCGACCAGTTCGGATTGCGCCTGCATATTGGCGCGTGTGTTCTGTTCCAGGCGGTGCATGCCCAGGGCAACGGCGATAGCCACGGCGAGAAGGAACAGCCAGGATCCAAGTTGGTAAGTGAGGATGTACGGTTGCAGGGGCGGTTTCTGCATAGCCTCGTCCCGCTCGGACTGGCGAGGCAGAATTCGGGATGTGGAAGGCGGGAGAGTCATGCGGGAAGTGTATCGGGCGCCCTGTCACTCGCGCCTTTCTGCCTTCTGTGCTCAAACAGCAGGTGAGAGTGACGCTCAGCAATCCTGGTGGGAACCCTGCTGGAGTTTAGGGTGAGCAAGGCGCCCAGCCATGCATCCAGGTTCCTGGGCAAGGCAGGCCCGGCTCCATATCATTGCCTCCCAGTCTCCTGGCATGCTCATCAGCAGTGAAAGGCGGGACCTGTTCATGTCCACACAGGCAGACGAGCGGAGGCCTGCGAAGGGCCGTGTGAGAAGTCCGAAGAGCGGGAGGTAAGCTCCTTGACTATCAGGTCCGCAGAGAAAAGCAAAGACAGCAGTGCTGATAGTGAACCCTGTTTTTTCCAGTTGTGGGCAGTTGGTCCGAAGGCAAAACCAGACGTGTGTGGCACGGTATCATCTGACTTTTTTAGCTGCTGGGAGGCTGTTAATAAGATTGACACGGAAGGGGGCAGGGATTCAAATGCCTCGGGTCCGCCAGATGATTGAGCCCTGAACATTCTTTTGTGTCACATATCCACATCTCTTTCCCACCATATGCAACGGGTGTACAGCTGCTCCCTTTCAGCCCACTGTCCTGGGAGTTTGGGGTGCGTATTTCAGTACTCGGAATATGCTTTATTCAAGAGTCTTTGATTCCGTCATTTGGGGCTATACACGGCTTACCGGCTTCATCGGAAGTCTGTCAATGAAAATGGGCGGCATGGCATCACACACTGGCGAAGGAGCGAATCCAGCCGTCTCCTCAGTCATGTCGAACATGGTTCCTGTAACCAGCAGTGGTGGAAGCAGATGCCAGCTCTGGCATGCTGAACGTATGACCGACCTGAGCACCCTGCGCCTTTCCTATACTCACGGCGAACTGCGCCGAGCTGACCTGAACGCTGATCCTGCCCAGCAGTTCCAGAGTTGGCTTGACGCTGCCCTGCGCAGTGGTCTGCGGGAGCCGTATGCGATGAGTCTCGCGACCGCTGACCGGGAAGGGCGTCCAAGTGTCCGTACAGTGCTGTTGCGTGGCATACAGGATGGAGGACTGACCTTCTTCACCAACTACGAGTCACATAAGGGCCATGACCTGACAGACAATCCGCAGGCTGAAGTCCTGTTTTTCTGGGCAGAGCATGAACGGCAGGTCCGGGCCTACGGTCCGGTAGAGCGGTTGTCCTCCGAAGACAGTGCTGCCTACTTCCACTCACGTCCCCGTGAGAGTCAGCTGGCCGCCCATGCCAGCGATCCCCAGAGCGCGCCGGTAAGCAACAGGGCGGAGCTTGAAACGCGGTTGACCGCGCTGCACGAGCGTTTCGCGGCAGACCAGGAGGTCCCGTGCCCAGAGTTCTGGGGTGGATACCGCATCCAAGTGCAGGAGTGGGAGTTCTGGCAGGGCCGACCTAACCGCATGCATGACCGGTTCCGGTACAGAAGGAACGATGCCGGGTGGCACATTGACCGGCTGATGCCTTAGCCCTGCCGCTCTTGATGATCAGATGGGTGCCAACCCCGACCATGATTCTGGGAAGCGCAAAAATGGCTCCATTCTTCCAGCGCCGGTACTTCAGGTGTTCTCGCGGTTCACCAGGGCTTCGCCCGCTTCCATCGAGAGTTCGTCGCCCAACAGGGCCCGGCGTTCCTCCGGGGTCAGGGCCACCATGACGCGCCGCAGGACCACGTCCACCGCCTGATCGGTGCTTTCATCCAGCGTCAGCCCATTGAGCATCGGGACGTCCAGGCGCCGGGCCACGGCTTCCAGTTCGTTCTGCATCGTGCGGATCTCGTCGAAATAACGCATGTAGCGGTGCATCGGGCGGCTGGCCGCTGTTTCCTGATCACGGCTCTCGAAGTGACGCCGGTGCTCGGTCGCGTCGGGCAGGGTCACCAGGAGCGGCACCACCAGTGCGCCAGCAAAAGCATCTGCCCGCAGGTAGCCCGGAACCAGATGCACGCCCTCAAGCACCACACTGGTGCCTTCCTCGATGCTGCGGCGCACCACGGCCCCCAGGCCCACACTGACCTGCTGTACCTGCTCGCGGAAGCCGGCCAGCAGTTCCGCCTCGGTCGGGTGCTCCGGGATGGATTGCCCCGGGGGGACCAGCGCTTCCCAGGCATTGAACGTGCTGGCGTGCAGTGTAGGCACCAGGGCGGGGGAGACCATGGCGCGCATGACCTCCCGGATAGAGTCGGTGCTGACCACCCGGGTAATGCCGAGCCGGTAGGCAATCTCGGCGGCCAGAACGCTTTTGCCAGTGCCACTGACTCCGCCCAGCAGGACCACTAGCGGGCGGGGCGGGCGGCGGATGACACGCAGCAGGCGGTAGCGCGCACTGATATCGGGCCCGACCTCCTCGCGCAGCAGGGCTTCGACCTTTTCGCGGATGCGCGAGCGGCGCACCACGCGGTCCTCACTGCCGCGCAGGTCACGTTGGGTGATGCGCGCGACCTTGCGGGCCACGTCCGGCGCCACCCCCGCAGCCAGCATGGACTGCACCAGCACGCCCTTGCTGAAGGGTGTGGGCAGGCCCAGCTCATCAGCCATGACGCCCAGACGCCCCTGGTTCTGCCGCAGGTACTGATAGGTCAACCGGAAGTGCTCTCCGTAGCGCTCGGCCAGAAAGCGCTCGGTGCGCTCGTCAATGTCTTCTGCGGTCAGGGTCTGGACTCCCTGCTGGCGCATCTCGACGTCCACTCCACTGGCGGTGGCGTAGGCTTCACGCGGTGTCAGCCCCACGTCCTCCAGCGTCCGCGCCAGCACCCCGCGGCTGAACGGTAGATTGCCTTTTTTCGAACGCACCAGGATATCCACGAACGCAGGCGTCTGCCGGGCCACCTGCGCCGCCACTTCCGGCCCGGTCACGTCCTCGGCGATTTCAGCAGTCAGGGCCTGAAGCTCCGCTGCCGTGATCAGGCGCCGTCGTGCAAGGCGCAACTGCTGCTCGACCCGCCGTCCAATCGCGGCGGCCAGAGGCGCACTTGCCCCGGCATTGACCGCTGTTTCCACAACCAGGCCGCGGCTGAAGGGCCACGACTGGCGCCCGGACCCGATCCGGAATTCAGCTTGTGGCATCATTTCACCTCCTGCGCGGCTGGACTTGCAGGTGAGCGACCTGTCCCCAGACCTCTTCCGGCAGTCTACGTGCCTGGAGACCCTGAGAGGGGCGGAAGGCTCTCAGCCTGGAAGGACCGCCAAGGCATCAGGACCGGGACGAGTCGCGCTTCAACGCCCCTTCGAGCAGCAGATTCAGCGCCAGCCGCATTTCCTCCTGCAGGGTGCGTTCTGTTCCGTAAGCGCTCCAGCGCAGCGCGACCATCAGGTAGGTGTCCGCGATCAGGTTGCTGATGCGCTGCAGGCTGAGGTCGGGGCGCATCTGCCCGCTCTGGTGCAGCGGGCGCAGAATCAACTCAATAACCTTGCTCAGCGGCAGCGCCTGATACGCCGTGCGGGCCCGCTCGGGGTTGGGATTCATGACCTCGTAGGCCAGCGGCGGGAACAGGTCACGCTCGCGCGAGTTTTCCTCGGCAAGCAGGTCCCACACCTCGTACAGCACGCTCAGGGGCGGAACACCGTCGAGCAGGCGCTGCTCGGCATGGTCACGCAGGCGATCCATGACCTCACTGCCGTAATCCAGCAGCACAGCCTCTTTATAAGGGTAGTAATTAAAAAACGTGCCCCGTGACACGTTGCTGGCCCGCGCAATGTCCGTCGCGGTGGTGGTCTGAAAGCCGCCCCGTTTGAACAGTTCAATAGCAACACTGTAAATACGGGCGCGACGGCGCTCTTTCTGACGCTCCCGCAATGAAGATAAGTCCATAGGCTGACCTATGGTATAGCGCCTGGAGTCCAAAATTGCACCCCGTCTAAGTGTGTGTCCTGTCTGATCCGTTACGCTAAGGCCCATGAGCGTGATTCTGGGCATCGATATCGGCGGCAGCGGGATTAAGGGTGCACCCGTCAACGTCAGCACCGGGCAGCTGGCCGGCGAGCGCCACCGCATTCCTACCCCGGAGGGTGCTCGTCCTGACGATGTCGTGCGTGTGGTTGCACAGCTCGTAGAGCATTTTGGCCTTGACGGGCCTGTTGGGGTGACCTTCCCGGGGATCGTGCAGCACGGCCACACCCTGAGTGCCGCCAACGTGGACAAGGGCTGGATCGGCCTGGACGCCGACGCCCTGTTCACCCAGGCCACGGGCCGGGATGTCCGGCTGCTCAACGACGCCGACGCTGCCGGGCTGGCTGAGGCGAAATTCGGCGCTGGCCGCGGCGTGGACGGCACCGTACTGGTGCTGACCTTCGGCACAGGTATTGGCAGCGCTCTCGTTCATAACGGCGTTCTGGTTCCCAATACCGAACTGGGCCATCTGTGGCTGCGCGAGCATCATGCTGAAACCTGGGCATCTGACCGTGCACGTGAGCGTGACGACCTGAACTGGAAACAATGGAGCAAGCGGGTCAGCGGTTACCTGCAGCACCTGGAACTGCTGTTCAGCCCGGACCTGTTCATCATCGGCGGCGGGGTGAGCAAGAAAGCCGAGAAGTGGCAGGACCATATCCGGCTGGAGCGCAGCCGCCTTATCCCAGCTGCCCTCCAGAATGAAGCGGGAATTGTAGGGGCCGCGCTGCTGGCCGCTCAGCCCGCGCCGCCTGCCCCGCTCGTGTCACCGGCTCTGAGACCCGCACGGGTTGCTGGCCGCACAGAAGCAGTTCCTGTACCTGTCAAACCTTCCAAAGACAAGGCGCGTCGCAAGTCCAGCTGAATCCCGGGGCCGGGAACGGTTGACCGGGCAGGCACGTAGGAGGAGGCATATGGGATTTCTGAAGAAGATGATGGCAGCGGTTGGCGTGGGTGCAGCCCGGGTGGATACCCGTCTGAGCAGCGCTGAGGTGCGTGTCGGTGAGGAACTGCGCGGCACAGTTCATGTGCAGGGCGGCCAGGTCGAGCAACAGGTGGAACGCATCAATGTTGGTCTGGCTACCCGCTATAAGCACGACGACAGCTACGTGAACCACACCCTGCAAAGTGAAGTGGTCGTGCCTGCCTTTACCATTCGCCCCGGCGAGACACGCGAGTTTCCGTTTACGCTGCGTGTGGGACCTGGCACGCCTCTTTCCCTGCCCGGATCGGACGTCTGGGTCTTTACCGACGCCGACATTGCCGGTGGCGTCGATCCCGGCGATCAGGACCCGCTGCGTGTGCTGCCCAGTGCCGGCATGGAAGCGGTGATCGGGGCCGCCCTGCGCCTGGGCTTCAGCCTCAAGGCTGCCGAGACCGAGTACGCCCACGGCCGGCTGGTGCAGGAGCTCAGCTTCCGTCCGCCGCATGGTCAGTACAAGCTCACCGAACTGGAACTTGTGATGCTGCCGGCCAATGGCGGTCTGGACGTCATTCTGGAAGTGGACCGCCGTGCCACAGGCATGGCCAGCTTCTTTACCAGCGAATTCGAGACCAGAGCCCGCTGGTTCCTGCCGGATGAGCTGCTCCGGCGCGGCCCGGACGCCATTGCCCCGGAACTTGCTGACCGTATCCGTCAGTTGAGCTGAACATGTCGGCGCTGGCCTGTTCCCTGACCAGGTGACAGGCCAGCGCTTTAGCATGCGCGTCATGACTGCTGAGCTGCCTGACCCCCATACTCCCCGCCTGCTGGTGTGCGATGTGCTGTATACGGGCATGGGCGGTGCACAGAGCCCGGGCGGTGTGGTGGTGGTCGGCGGCACAGTGGCGGCCACCGGTGCCCCGGAAGCCCTGCGCCAGGCCTATCCCCATGCCCGTGCGGAAGTGGTGGGCGGCGTCATCGCCCCGCCGCCGGTCAACGCCCACACGCACCTGGACATGAGCGCCTACCAGTTCCAGGCGCTGCCCTATTTCCAGTGGATTCCCAAGGTGGTGATCGCCGGACGCCACCAGCGCGGGCTCAGTGCGGCTCTTGCCGGGGCCGGCACCCTGTCGCAGTTGGGAGTCGGCGCCGTAGGGGACATCGTCTGGTCACCCGAGGTCATGGACGCGCTGCTGGCGCGCGAAGACCTGCAGGGGGTGCTGTATTTCGAGGTGCTGAGCCCTTTACCGGAACGGGCCGACGAGGTCTTCCGGGCTGCCCGCACCCAGATCGAGGCGTGGCGCGCAAAAGAGCGTCCACATGGCCCGCGTGTCGGCGTTTCACCCCACACGCCCTACACGGTCAGTCACCGTCTGATGCGTCTGCTGGTTGAATACGCGGCTGGTGAAGGTCTGCCCGTGCAGATCCATGTCGCGGAACACCCCAGCGAGCCGGAACTGTTCCGGACGGGCGGCGGTCCTCTCTGGGAGGGCCGTATGCCGAGCCTGTATCCCAGGACCTTCGCGGAAATCGTCGGCCGTGATCCCGAGCCGGACCTGACGCCGGTACGCTACCTCGATGAATTGGGCGTGCTTGGTGCCCGGCCCACCCTGATCCACCTGGTCAACGTGACCACGGACGATATTGCTCGGGTAGCCCGCGCCGGATGCCCGGTCGTGACCTGTCCCCGGAGTAACCATCATCTGGAATGCGGCGTGTTTCCGTGGTCGGCGTTCGCCGCTGCCGGTGTGGAAATTGCCCTGGGCACCGACTCGGTGGCCAGTGGCGGAACCCTGGACGTGCGGGACGACGTGGCCTTTGCCCGCACGCTGTATCCGGGCCTCGATCCCCGTGTCCTGGTGCGGGCGGCTGTCAAGGGGGGGCACCGGGTCCTGGGCACGACCATGCCGTTTATCCGGCGGGGCGAAGTCTGGCGCGAGGAGTATCTCTGGGGTGCCGGCCGCGCGTAAGGCTCAGCGGGTCACGACATGGTGCAGCCGGCAGCGTGCCTCGTAACTTTCCAGCGCGCCGACCAGCACCACCGGATCGTCGAAGCGGGCCGGTTCGCCGCTGATCAGGCGTTGGGACCGGGTTGCCGGCGCGCCGCACTGCGTGCAGATGGCAGTCAGCTTTTCGACACTCTCGGCGCGGGCCAGCAGGTCCGGCATGCAGCCGAACGGCTCGGCACGGAAGTCCAGATCCAGGCCAGCCAGGATGACGCGTACACCGGCGTCGGCCAGTTCCAGGGCCAGCGGCACCAGCTCCGGGCCGAAAAACTGCACCTCGTCAATACCGATCACGTCCGGCATCTCGGCGGACGCCTGGAGCAGCGGAGCCTCACCGCTGAGGTGGGCGCGGATGTCCGCCACGTCACCCACCGCCAGTGCTCCGACGGTGCGTCCGGCGTGGCTGGCCACCGCTGACTCGTGGTAGCGGTCGTCCACGGCGGGCTTGAACACCTGCACACGTTGCCGGGCGATCAGGGCGCGGGTGACGCGGCGGATCAGTTCCTCGCTTTTCCCGCTGAACATCGGACCGACAATGACCTCCAGGTGACCGCCGGAATAGGGGGACTTCAGCACGCCCGCGAGTATGCCAGATGCTCCGGTCAGGCGGGTTGTTTGAGGACCTCTCCGTGACAAGACGGTGCCTCAGCCATCCCACGCCCAGCAAAAAGAGCTGCCCCACCGTGAAGGTGGGGCAGCTCTGAAACGCCGGATTATTTCTTTTTGTTGCGGTAGCTGTCGCCGAAACGCTTGTTGAACTTGTCCACGCGGCCTTCGGTGTCCACGAAGCGCTCTTCGCCGGTCCAGAAGGGGTGAACGCCGCTCCAGACATCCACGTGGATCTCGGGGCGGGTGCTCAGGGTTTCCATGACGACCTTACCCTGGTAGATGATCTTGGTAGGAACTGCTTTGGGGTGGATGTCTTTCTTCATATTCGCCTCCTCCGCCACGTCTGCCAGGAAAACCTGGATGTGCGTAGCGGGCAACCGCAGAAGCATAGCACATCCTTTGGGCCAGGGGCGCGGCTCAGCCCTGGCGGGCAGCCTGGACAATGCCAGGCAAATGGTCCAGACACAGCCATTCCCGGTGCCACCCGGGCCAGCTGTGCCCCAGCCGCAAGGGGGGAAGAAGCGGCTCAGGCACAGGGAGGCCACGTGCACCGGCAAGGGCGCCAACCACGCACGCGACCGTGTCGCTGTCGTCACCCAGCAGCACCGCAGGTTGCACGCAGGCCAGCCATGAGGCCGCGCTGGCGTGCTTTAGAGCGGCCTCCAGGGTATCGAGCACGAAGCCGCTCTGGGAAGTGAGGACTCCATCAAGCCCCGCGCGCACACGGCTGCTCACCGCAGCGCGGGCCTCCCGGTCGCGCTCACGGAATGCCCTGTGTGCCCGCAGCGTGGTGCTGCTGAACAGTCCGGCGTCCATCAGCACGGCCTCCGCATTCAGGGCGTTCATGACCCGCAGGCTGTGGGTTGCGGCGTCAGTGTAGGAAGCGCCGCTGGACAGAGCCTCCATGCAGGCGGTCAGAGCCACAGAGGCATGCACACATCGTGGGTCCGCATGCGTCAGGGCAGTCAGCACCGCCGACTCTCGTGCCAGGGCCTCGTCCCGGAAGCCCGCGATCCACGCGGCAGCCACGCGCATCAGGCCGCCATTTCCAGCACTGTGAAAGTTACTGGCCTCCCAGGCGTGCACGCCTCCGTCCGGGCCCGCGCGGCGCAAAGCCGCGCCTGTCAGGCTGCCCACATCCGGTGGCCCGGCGGCCAGCCAGTCCTGCAGGGCCTTCCAGACGCCCGACGTTCCTTCGCCACGGGCGTAACCAAGAAGCGTGGCGACGGTCATCTGACTGTCGTCGGTGGCCTCGCCCGGCGCGAACCCGAAGACGCTGCCTTCCTGGTAGTGGTCGAAAGGCAGGGCGTAGCGCGCCTGAATGACCTCGGGGGTCTTGAACTCGGTGGCGGCGCCCAGTGCGTCAGCGGCACACAGCGAAAGCAGCGTAGACAGCGTGTTGTCCGGCACAGACCTCATTGTCGCATGAGCCGTCCGGATGCAAGTGCGGGCAATCGGCACTACACTGCGGGGCATATGGTACGCGGCGATCTGACTGTTTTTCCGCTTCTGTCCGTGATGCAGATGTTGCTCGCCAGTGGCCGGGCCGGAAGACTGAGCCTGGACCATCCGCGAGGCGGGCAGCTGTGGCTTGATCCGGGCGAGCTTGTGCATGCACAGGCCTGGACCCTGAGCGGTGACGCTGGACTGCAGGTGGTGTGCAGTGTCACTGAAGGCACCTTCACCTTCGAGGTGGACGAGCCAGCGCCTGAGCGTACCCTGGCGTTACGACGCGACGCAGCCCTTCGGCGCATGCTTGATGATTACGAAAGCTGGACTCCATTGCTCCAGACTTTTCCGGACTGGGACCGCACACTGCGCTTTACCCCCCGCTGGACCGAAGCCCAGCCTGTCACGCGCGCCCAGTACGAGGTCTTGAGCCGGCTGCAGGGCGGCACGACCGTTCGCAAGCTGCTGGAGCGCAGCCGGCAGGCTCCACGCACTCTGCTTGAAACTCTGCGGCCATTTCTGACGGCAGGTCTGATAGAGCTGGCTTAATAGGTTCAATGGTGATGACGCCGGCTCTCACCTTCCCACCATGCCAGCTGCGGCATGCTCCATGATGTACCTGGAGGAGTCATGAGCGCCATTACACGAGGGACCCCGGACGATACCCGGCGCGAACGTGAGGACGTGGGACGCGAAACTGCAACTGGCCCGGCGAGAGCAGTGGCTCACCCCTCATGGCGCTTTCAGGACCGCTTCGAACTGTGGATCGACTGGATGGTCCGCAACTCGGCCGGACAATGGCATCCGCACCAGAGTGTGCTGCAACGCAGCTACCGCACCCGCGAAGACACCCTGCTGCACGCTGAACGCATTATTCTTCGCGGGGACTTTCCAATGCAGGGGCGCTCGGTGACCCCTGTCACGCTGATCCGGAACCGCCGGGAAGAGCTGCTCGCCGCCTTCCGTGCTGCGGAGGGTGACGGCGTCACGCTGATCCGCGAGGTGCTGTTTCCGGTCGGCGAGTACGCCCTGAGCCTGAAAGTCACCTGCGAGCGCGTGGCTGATGAGGTCCGGACCAGTTTTGCGCATGCTGGCAATCCTCTGCGCAGCCTGGCGGGTCAGTCTGTAAAGCTGACGGTCCTGATCGAGCATCCCTATGATGTCCTCAGCCGCGCTGAAGGTGTTCTGGAAATGGGGGAGCTTGGGGCCCGCGTGGGCTCGGAAGTCCTGACCTTTCAGGGTGGCGCCGGTGTGACGGGGGTGCCCTACCGGCACGCCACGGTGGCGGTTTCGCGCGGGCTGCTTAAAAGGCCCATGCTGTACCGCTTTGAACTTTTGCAGGCGCCCGACGAGCCCTGACTTTAGATCTGGGATTCCAGAGCGCGCAGCGACGGTCAATTTCTTCAGGCGCAGGCCAGCGGCGTTCCAAGCTCCTGCATCACAGCTTCGTGGCGGGAAAGGACTGGTGAGAAGTGCTCAGCAGATGCAGAATCTTTCCGCGCACATCCCGGCGGTACTGACGTGAAGTCACTCATATCAGGCACCTGCTGACGCGGCCCTGTCCAGCCCCTGACAGCTCTCTGCCAACAGGCCGATTGAAATCCGGGCCGGCAGACCCGTAGACTTCCTGAGCAGTGACCGGGAAGAGTACCCGGAGATGGCACCGACAGGGAGCCCTGGGCCAAGACTGAGAGCCTGGGCCGGACCGCCACCGGAGAACGTCACCCGCGAGCATGTCGGAAGAACCCCCCAACCGGGGCCAGTAGACCCGTCCGGGCGCGCCCGTTACAGCGCACTATGAGCGCCCCTGACACTACGCAGGGGAAACGCGGTGGTACCACGGGACTTTTCCTCTTCGTCTCGTCCGCACAGAACCTGTCGCAAAGGCAGGTTCCGGCGGGCGGGATTTTGGCTTGTATGGAGGATCCGGATGACACAGGCAGGCGTACAGAAAGAAGGAGAGAAACCATGACGACCGGTGCCCCGGAACTGCAGGGGTACTCTCTTCCTCTGGCGCAGGCTCTGGCCCTGCCAGTGCGGCAGCGGGCCCTGGCTTATGTCACCCGTGGCCAGCAGGAACTGCTGGTGTTCGAACACACGCCCGAGTACCCGGATGCCGGCGTTCAGGTTCCGGCTGGTGGCGTGGAGGCTGGCGAAGGTCCTGCGCAGGCCGCCGTACGTGAGCTGTTCGAGGAGACAGGACTGCCCCTGCACTCCCCGGTGCACATCGCCTCTTTCCACCTGACACGTGCACAACGGTCGCAGGTGTATCACTTTTTCTGGCTGCGTGCGCCACTGGATACCCCGGACGCCTGGGCACACCGTGTCACAAGCGGAGACGGCGATCACGGCATGACCTTTCTCTGCCGCTTCGCGCCGCTGGACCACCCCGAACTTATCCCCGATTACGGATATGAAATCGCCATTCCACTGCTCAAACTGCTGCTCAAGGAGAACCCATGACCGACACGACTGATCACCTGACCGAGAACGAAGGGCCGCTGGCCAAGCAGTTTGAGCCCCAGAGTGTGGAGCCGCAGTGGAGCAACCGCTGGCGTACCGAGCCGTTCCGGGCTGACGCGAGCAGCGGCCGCGAGCCTTTCACGATTGTGATTCCGCCGCCCAACGTGACCGGCAGCCTGCACCTGGGTCACGCGCTGGACAACACCCTGATCGACACGCTGATCCGCTTCAAGCGCATGCGCGGCTTCGAGGCGTTGTTCCTGCCGGGCACGGACCACGCCGGCATCAGCACCCAGGTGGTCGTGGAGCGGCAGCTCAAGGAACAGGGGCTGAGCCGCTTTGATCTGGGCCGCGAAGCTTTTCTGGAAAAGGTGTGGGCCTGGAAGGAGGAGTCGGGCGGCACGATCCTGAACCAGCTGACCCGCCTGGGTGTCAGCGCCGACTGGACCCGTGAGCGCTTCACGATGGACGAAGGGCTCTCCAAAGCGGTGCGCCACCAGTTCGTGCGGCTGTACCACGAGGGCGCGGCCTACCGCGGCGAGCGCATCGTGAACTGGGACCCGGCCAGCCAGACCACCCTGTCGGAACTGGAGATCGACCGCGAGGTGCGCAAGGGCAAGATGTACACCCTGGCTTACAAGCTGGCTGACCCTTCCACACCCGCCAGCAACGGCGAGCCGGGAGAGATCCGGATTGCCACCGTGCGCCCGGAAACCATCTTTGCCGATCAGGCCATCGCGGTGCATCCGGCCGATCCACGCTTCGCACACCTGATCGGCCAGCAGGCGCGCATTCCGCTGACTGACCGCACCGTGCCGATCATTGCGGACGAGGCGGTCGAGATGGAGTTCGGCGTGGGGGCACTGAAAATCACACCCGCGCACGACCCCACCGATTTCGAAGTGGGCGAGCGTCATGGGCTGCCCAGGCCCAGCGTGATTGACCTGCACGGCAACCTGACGGGTGAACTGGTGCCAGAGGCATTCCGGGGCCTGGAGCGTTTTGCGGCGCGCAAGGCAGTTGTCAAGGCCCTGCAGGAGTCCGGCGAACTGCTTGAGGAGAAGGATCACGACACGGCCATCGGCCTCAGTGAGCGCACCAAGGTTCCGGTCGAGCCTATCGTGAGCACCCAGTGGTTCGTGCGCATGAAACCCTTTGCCGATCAGGTGCTTGAGGGCCTGGACAAAGGCGAGATCAAACTGACGCCCGAGCGCTACACCAAGGTCAACCGCGACTGGCTGGAGAACATCCGTGACTGGAACATCTCACGGCAGCTGTGGTGGGGCCACCAGATTCCAGCCTGGTACGACGATGAAGGCAACATCTACGTGCCTGATCCCGAGAAGCCGGATCTGGACTGCGACAAGGACCCACGTTACGCGCACCTGAACCTGAGGCGCGACCAGGACGTGTTCGACACCTGGTTTTCCAGCAACCTGTGGCCTTTTTCTACCCTGGGCTGGCCTGACACTGACGCGGAGGACTTCCGCAAGTTCTATCCCACACAGGTGCTGGTCACCGGCTACGACATCCTGTTTTTCTGGGTGGCCCGGATGCAGATGGCCGGATACGGCCTGACCGGTCGGGCGCCGTTCTCGACGGTCATGCTGCACGGCCTGTACCTGGATGCCAAAGGCCAGAAAATGTCCAAGAGCAAGGGCAACGGGGTAGACCCGCTGGAACTGTTCGACCAGTACGGGGTGGACGCCTGCCGCTTTGCCTTCACGTTCCTGTCTACCGGCGGCCAGGACATCAAGCACGACCCGCGCCGCTTCGAGCAGGGCCGCAACTTTGCCAACAAGCTGTGGAACGCCACCCGCTTTGCGCTGATGCGCCTGGGTGAGGCGGCTCCCAACATGACAGACGACGAGAACCTGAGCGCTTACGTGCGCCGCGCGGTGGTGCCCGGCAATGCCGACCTGCTGCGCAGCCAGGCGGTGCTGGGTGTGCTGCGCACCAGAGATGACCTGACGCTGGCCGACCGCTGGATCATCAGCCGCCTGAATGCGGTGACGCAGGAAGCGACCGCGCAGCTGGAGGCCTTCGATATCGGGGCGGCCATCCGCACGCTGTACAGCTTTACCTGGGACGAGTTCTGCGATTGGTACATCGAGGCTGCCAAACCTGCCCTCAGTGAAGGCCGTCTGGGCACCCTGGGGACGCTTAAGGCCGTGCTGGAACACATTCTGAAACTGCTGCACCCCTTCATGCCCTTTGTTACCAGCGAACTGTACGAAGCGCTGGGCCACCGCCGTCAGCTGGCCCTGCGGATCTGGCCTCAGGCCGACGAAACGCTGCATGACGCCGAGGCCACGCGGGCTTTTGATGCCCTGCGCGCTGCTGTGAGCGCGGCCCGCAGCCTCAAGAGTGAACTCGGCCTGAGCCCCCAGGACCGCCTGGGCGTCCTGGTGGAGGGTGATCTGGCAGGCACAGTGCACGAGAACGCCCGCGTGGTCGAAAGCATTGCCCGGGTGACGCTGGTCTCCGGCCTGGAAGGCCGAACCCTCAGCGCTGTCGAACAGGGCGTGATCATCAGAGCGCCGCTGGAAGGCACCGTGGAGATTGGGGACTGGCTCGGCAAGCAGAAAAAGCGTCTGCAGGAACTGGACAAGCAGATCAGGCAGGCGCAGGGCAAGCTGAGCAATGAGGGGTTCGTGGCCCGCGCCCCCGCTGAGGTGATCGAGGAAGAACGCCGCCGGGTGACCGACTTCAGCGCCCAGAAGGAACGGCTGGAACAGGTTCTGGCTCAGTTCGAATAATCCTGAAACTGAAAAAGAGTCCGCCAGTGTGGGGCGGGCTCTTTTTCTTTGACTGTGTCTAAGCCAGCAGCCGCTCGCAGAGTCCAGGGAGCAGCTGATAGACGTTGACGCCGCAGGCCCGGTCAAAGTACGCCTTCAGGTTCAACTGGGCGCGCCACTTGTCGGCTGTCCGGGCGTTCACGCCGTAGCGCAGGGCGACGTCCACCATGCGCTCCTGCACCGTGCAGAAGCCTTCCGGCAGGGCCAGCAGGTCGCACAGCTGAATCAAACGGTCTTCATTAGTCTGCTGTGCCCTGGAAAGCAGGCTCTCCAGCCGGCCCAGTTCCTCGGGAGTGCCGTCCCACTCACCCTGCAAGGTGTCCAGACCAGGTAGGACAAACGAGTGCGTCAGGGCAATGCGGGCGGCGCTGGTATAGCCGAGCCCGGTCAGGTAATCATGACCGTCCAGAATATGACGGTCGCGGTTTGGCCCTGTGCGCCGCCCGATGTCATGCAGCAGGCCCAGCACATACGCCCGCTCGGGGTCCAGCTCAGCGTGCCGCCGGGCAATGTGATGCGCGGCCAGTGCCACCTGCTGTGAATGGGCGACCCACGGTCCGGGATTGAGTTTCCCGGCTTCATGCAGGAGGTGTTCAGCCAGGGCGCGGGACGGCAGACTCATGGTGCCAGTCTGGCAGTTCTGGCCGCCTGTTCAAGGCGCTTCTGCCAATGCAAGCGAAAACGCCCGGAAGCACCAGTCATAGATCAGGAGGGGCGCAGCCACGCGGTGACTGGTCCCGGATAGCGCCTAGTACGACTTAAACACGTTGTGTTATGACAATAGGCCGATAAATGCCGTGACGTTCTGTCGCCACCCTCGTCCTAAGGTCAGTGAGCCCAGCTCGGCGGCCGCAAACCTGTCGATAGGAATCGTCCGGCTCGCTCCAATAGCCCAGGCGTGGGGTCTGGCCTGATCACTCCACGGTTCTGTCAACAGCGAGAGCACCACTTGCTGCCCGTGACGTACGAAGGACACTTGATAAAGAGACCACCAGTCGGTGGGAATGTCGCTTTCCACCTCACGCCAGCCTTTGGCGGTCAATGCCTCAACGACGACAGACCATTGGGGAGGCAAATCAGCGGGCACATTCCAAGGATACGGTGAGACCCCTGAGCATCAAACCACGTGTTTAAGTCGTACTGGCCTGCACAGGCAGTCCTTGTCCTGGCCGCCCCTCACCTCATGTGTACTCGGCGCGGCGTGGTTTTGCCCTCAGCTCCGGCTCCACTGGGCCGCCTGGGTCAGCGCAGAAGCGGCTGCGTCGATCTCCGCTTCGGTCGTGGCGGCGCCAAAGCTGAAGCGCAGCGTGCTGCGGGCATCGGCTTCACTCAGGCCAGTGGCCGTCAGCACGTGACTGGGCTGCATGGTGCCGGCCGAGCAGGCACTGCCGGCGCTCGCGCAGATGCCCAGCATGTCGAGATTCATCAGCAGGGCTTCTCCGTCCGTCCCGGGCAGGGTCAGGCTGACCACCTTGGGACTGCCTTCCGGCGGGTGGTTGATGCGCAGGCCCGGAATAGCTGCCACAGCCTGCATAAACCGTTGACGCAGTTGACTCAGGTGCGCGAAGGTGCTTTCCCGCGCCGCCTCCGCATGGGTCAGAGCCAGACCCGCAGCATAGACTCCAGCCGTGTTCTGGGTGCCGGGACGCAGACCACTTTCCTGGCCACCTCCATAGACGACTGGAGGAAGGACAGTCCCGCGCTGGACATACAGCACCCCCACTCCTCGCGGGCCACCCCACTTGTGGGCACTGAAGGTAGCAAACGTGACACCCCAGTCAGGCAGATGCACCGGCAGGACGCCCGGTGCCTGAACAGCGTCAGTGTGATACGGCACGCCCCGTGCAGCGGCAATCGCCGCCAGGGAAGGCGTGTCCTGCACGGTTCCCAGTTCGTTGTTGGCATGATGAATCGACACCAGCGCGGTGTCGTCACGCAGCGCAGCCTCAAGCTGCGCCGGTGCGTAGCGGCCATGCCGGTCCGGTGCCAGAAAAGTGACGGCCCAGCCTTGCTTTTCCAGCCAGCGGGCTGGGGCCAGAACCGCAGAATGCTCGGTCAGGGTGGTGATCAGGTGGCCGGGCCGGCCGTAAGTTTCCTCCCACGCCAGGGCAATGCCCAGGAGGACATGATTGTCTCCCTCAGTGCCGCCACTGTTGATGGTCAGGGTCCGGGGGTCTACCCCCAGCACCGCCGCTATACGGCCCCGGCCCTCTTCCAGCAACTCGCGGGCGGCCTGCCCTGCGGCGTGCACACTGGCCGGGTTGCCCGGCAGCGCAGCAGCGTGAGTGTAGGCAGCCACGGCCTCAGGGGTCATGGGGTGTGTGGCAGCGTAGTCGAGGTAGATCATCTCGGGAGGGTTCCTTCAGGGCCGGAGCACCGGTTCAGGGGTTGACCGTGGCGTACTCTGCGCCGTCGCGCCGGATCACGAACACTGCGGTCCCACGAACCGTCAGCGCATTGTCGCTGGTGGCTGTGGCACCGCGCAGCTGGGTCGCCTCGGTGGGTGCAAGCACCACACGCTCGCCATCGGCGTCTCGCACGACCACTGTATAGGTTCCGTCCGGCAGGTCCTCCGGGAACAGGTAGTTGAAGCTGACGGTACTGGTAGGCAGCTCGGCACTGGGCGCAGGTTCAGGTACGGGAACCGGACCGGTGACCGGCGGCGTGGCCGGAATCTCCTGCGGAGTGGGTTCAGGCGCCGTGTCCGGAGCGTCCGGCGGGGCGGGAGTGGGGTCCTGGGGTGCCTGCTCTGGGGCAGTTGGTGTAGGTGGGACGTAGACCGGCGGCAGAGGCAGGCTTCCGGCAGGCTGCGTGGGCGGGCTGTAGCGGGCCGTGGCCACCGTGAGGGTCACCGGGCTGCCGACAGCTACCCGGACGTACGGCGCCGGAGTCTGCTCCAAGACGCTGTTTTCCGGATCATCGCTGGGCTTTTCACGGACGTTGGTCACGACCAGACCTGCGGCGCGCACATGGTCACGCGCCTGCTCATAGGTCATGCCAGTGAGGTTGGGAATCCAGGTGTCCTTGCCCTGCACCCCAGTGCTGACGATCACCTGGACTGACTGTCCCGGCTGCGTCTGGACGCCAGGTTGGGGAAGCTGGGCAATCACATGGCCTACGGGGGTGTTGGTCAGCGTGCCATCGACCTTGAGCACCTTCCCCAGGGTGAGGGCTCCGTCTTTCAGGGCCGCTTTGGCCTGGGCAAGGGTCATTTCCTCCACGCGCGGCACCTGGATAGACGGCGGATTGTTGACCGTCAGGGTAATCAGGCGACCCACCGGCAGGGACGTGCCTCCCGCCGGGTCCTGCCGGATGATGGATCCAATAGGCAGGCTGCCTGCCTGGCCCTCGGTGTACTGAACGCGGTAGCCAGCGCGAATCAGTTGCTGGGTGGCTTCCTTGGCCTCCTTGCCCGTCACGCTGACCACCTCCTGGACCGGCGGATTGAGGTAGATCTGTGCTGCCTGGCTTCCCAGGTAGATCGCGCCCCCCAGGAACAGCAGGCCTGGCACGAACGACAACCATGCTCCCGGTTGCCGGCGGGGACGGACGCGGCCGCCACTCAGCGCGGCCAGGGTTGCCTCATTGAGCAGGGCAATATCTTCGGGCGTGCGGGTGACGGGGCGTAGATAGGCAACCCGAGGTTGATGATCCTCCACAACGATGTCGGCGTCCGTGACCGCAAAGTTGTGCGCCGCCAGACGCGCCACGAGGTTGCGCACAGCCTCGACCGTCTCCTCGGATTTGACCGGCTGGGCCAGGAACTCTTCAAGGGGGGTTCCGGCGACCGGCTGCCACACGGCGTAGTAGGCGCCGGGCCGGGCCACCACGTCGGTCAGTCCGGCTGGCGCCAGAGCCCTCACGGCAGTGCGGTAAGCGTGAAAGGCCTGACGGTCGGCAGGAGTCGTCACGTCGAACCATGCCACGCGGCGGGTGACACCCTCGCCTGCGCGAACCTCCGAGAGGGTGACATGACCCTCGCGCGCGATTTCGCGCACGATCTCGTATTTCCCGTCAATCAGCTTGTGTGGTCCGGCCTGCCCCGTCATGCGTTGCCCAGCATAGCGCGGGGGGCTGAGCCTTGCTTGACTGGCCTCATCCGAGCCGCGGCGTCAGAGCCCGGCGACCCGTGCGCCCCAGTAGGCCGCGAAGCCTCCCAGCAGCCCAAACCCCAGGTGCCGGGTGCGCCACATCAGTGCGCCGCCCACGACGCAGGCAATCAGACGCCGGACCCACTCCGGACTGCCCAGGACGTCGGGCACGACCAGTGCAGCAAAGACACTGACCGGCACAAACTTCAGAAATGCCAGCCAGAAGGGTGGCAGGTGCAGGCGGCCCAGACTCAGGCCCAGCAGCCGCGCCGGATAGGTCACAGCCCACATCAGCAGGATGATCGCAGTCGGGCTCACGCGCCAGCCTCCTGCGGTTCCAGGCGGGTCAGCAGCCAGGCTCCCAGCAAAGCGCCGCCCACACCGGCCAGGAGGATCACCAGTCCTCCGGGAAGTACGCGCGCGAGCAGCCAGGCTCCTATCCCGGAAACCGCTGCGACCAGCAGATTCAGGCGGTCGGCCAGCAGCGGCACCAGCAGACCCAGAAATGCCAGGGGAAAAATGACTCCCACGCCCAACGCCTGCGGGTCCGGCAGTACCGCACCGGCCAGGGCGCCTGCCAGGGTCGACAGGTTCCACACCACGTACAGGCTGAGTTCGGCCCCCAGAAGAAAGGCAAAGCTCAGGCCCGCAGGGTCACGGGGACCATGAACCACGCTGACGCCGTACGCCTCATCGGTCAGGAACTGTGCGGCCAGGGTACGCTCCCAGCGGGTCAGAGGCAGCTGGCGCGACAGGCTCAGACCGTACAGGACGTGCCGCACGTTGAGCAAAAAAGTGGTACCCACAACACCCAGGGCGGAAGCCCCGGAAGCAAACAGGCCGGCTGCTGCGAACTGGCTGGCGCCGGCAAACACCGTCAGGCTCATCAGCTGGGTCTCCCAGACCCCCAGACCGGCCGCACGGGCCGTGACCGCGTAGGCCACCGCGAACGGCACCAAGCCCAGCCATAGGGGCATCAGCGCCCGAAATCCCCGCCAGAACGCGGGCCAGAAAGAAGTGGCAACCAACATCCGGGTCAGTGTAGGCGCTGAGTCCGGTCCACCAGCATGTTGACGGGCCGGGGCAGGCTGGACCTCTCCGGAATCCGGCGCACGGACCTGACTGGAGACCCACGCAAACTCCCGGGCCGCAGTGACGGTCGGATGCATATGCACTCCTGTTCCGCAGCGCGTCCTGACTCTTCCCCCACATCAGCGGCCGGGCACCGGTCATGCGCGGCGTGAGACCGCAGCCTGCCAGAACACGGCTGCGACAATCTGGGTCAGCACGAAGGCAGAACTGGGTAAATCTTTGGGAAAGAAGGCCAGCGTGTTCGTCTCTACTCCGCCCTGTACGCTCGCGGCATGGAATGGCCCTCGCAGGAGGACTTCGTGCATGGTGACCCAGTGGCGCCTCCGTGTGGGTGGGACAGGCCCGGTCTGGTCATGACCTTCAACCTCGAATGCTCCGGCTGTGTGTCGCGGGGCATTCCTTTTCTCAAGCGGTTGCACAGCGAGTTCGGTGGCCGGGTGCAGCTGCTGGCGGTTCATACCAGTTGGGGGCACCGGCAGCTGCCCCGGGAGGATGTCGAACCCACCCTGCTGAAGTTCTCCCGTGACTTTGCGCGACTGCCGTTTCCGGTTGCGCTGGACCTGGACGGCTCGTTTGCCCGGCACTGGAACACTGAAGGCACTCCGCACTGGCTGGCATTCGCGCCGGGCGGCGAGTTGCTGCGCAGCGTGTACGGCAGTCAGGAAAACGCGCAGACCCGGCTTCAGTACCTGTTGCAGGAATGGGCTGGCCAGGGGGACGGACCCTGAAGAAAGAAGCCGAAGCGTTCCGCCAGAGTTCGCGATTGAAGCCGCGGAGGCCGAGAGTCCTGATGTGAATGGCAAGGGCGCAGACTTTTGGTGGTTTCCTGCGTGGTACCGAAGGGGCCACGTCACCCGATGGAACGACTTTTTAAGGTGCGACACGCCGAAACACTGGGCATAGGATTTAAGGTGCTGCGCGGCGTACAGAGACGGAACGATGTCCTTAGTGAGCACGGTCACCAGCAGGCTGCCCTGTGCAGGACCGCGCTGACCGCGCTGCGGCTGAGCGAACCTGTCATCTATGCCAGCACCTTTCTGCGGGCGCAGCAGACCGCCGGCGCCCTGGCTGAGGCTCTAGGCGTCGGCGTGAACATCTTGGAAGGACTCCAGGAAATAGATACCGGTGACTGGTACGGCCGCTCCTACGCTGAGCTGGAAACGCACAGCCACGAGTTGTTTCGTCAGACGGGCCACTTCGGTTTTCCTGGTGGGGAAAGCATCGACGATGTGAAGCGCCGGGCCCGACATGCTCTGACGCAGATTCTGAGCCGCGGTGGACCACTAGTTATCGTGTCACACGGGCTGGCTATTCAGATTCTGCTGTGTGATCTGCTGGGCACCGATTTCGCCGCGGCCTGGGCGGATGGCCGCTACGCTCATGCGAACACTGCCATTTCCGAGCTTCGTAGGCATGAAGGACAGTGGCTTGCAGTACGGCTGGGGTGCGCCCACCACCTGACTGGAGCACTGGCGTGAAACAAGCACTCACCGTCACGCAGAACAGTCAGGAGATAGCCGGGTTCTGTGCATGACGGCTATCTCCCCCCGTATGTTCAAGTGCCCAGTGAAAGGCCGGTCATATCACTTGTGAAGACTCGGACTTATTGACGTGGCCCTGAGCTTACCCAGGCATAAAAAAGCCGGAGGCGAGCGCTCGCCTCCGGCCTTAGTGGTCCGTTCTTCAGTCGATGCTGGCCCGCCAGCGCCACTCGCTGGCCCGCTTCATGACGTGCGCAATGCCGCCGGTAATGGCCAGTTTCTGGTTCCAGGGCAGCTTCATCCAGCCCACGGCCATCAGTCCACCCAGGCTGACAAATTCGCCAAGAGTGGTAGGCTCGTACGCTTCAAGCGGCTGCCCCTTGGCCAGGTGCATCAGGTTCTTGCCGGTCAGGCGCCCCTGCTGGCCTGCGTGCTGGGCAGTGGTCGGCACCGGCTTACCTTCCTGGTTCAGCGCCAGTCCCATGTCCCCAATAACGAACACGTCCGGGTAGCCTTTGGCACGAAGTTCGGCGTCCACGGCAATTCGGCCGCCGGGGCCTTTTTCCAGCTTCTCGCCCCGGACGATGTCCCGGGCCTGGATGCCGCCGGTCCAGATGATCTTGCCGGCGGGAATGATCTTCTGCTCACCCTCAGCCGTCTGCACTGTCACGCTGTCCGCGGTGGCTTGCATCAGGCGGTGTCCGGTCAGCACGTTGATGCCGTAGCCTTCCAGGGTGCGCTGTGCCTTGGCCCTCAATGCGTCGTCCAGCACGGGCAGAATCTTGGGGCCAGCCTCGACGAGGTGAATCTGGAAGGGCGGCAGACCACGGGCCTTGGTCAACAGCTCGGCGCGCTGCGCGAGCTCGGTCACCAGTTCCACGCCGGTCAGACCAGCACCGCCGACCACGATGTCGCGGTTGCCCACGTAGTCGCCGGAGTAGGCCCGGTTGACGAAAGTAAAGATCTCGTCGGCGTCAGCCACGTCCTTGAGTTCGGAGGCATTCTCAGCCAGGCCGGGAATACGATAGAAGTTCGTGACGCTGCCCAAACCCACGACCAGCGTGTCGTAGGTCAGCACGCGGCCGTCTTTAAGCAGCACTTCCTTCTCATCCAGGTTGACCGTATCAACCTGAGCCTGTTCAAGGTTCACGCCAGTTCCCCGCAGCAGCGGGATCAGCGGCAGGGTCACGCGGGTGTTGTGGGCAGCGGCTTCGTGCAGACGGGTTTCAAAGGTGTGGTAAGCATTCTGCTCGACCAGCAGAGTTTCCATGCCCGGCGTGGGCTTGAGTTTGGTGGCGGCCGCAAGGCCTGCGTAACCAGCACCAAGGATCAGGGTTTTCATTGCAAGGTCTCCTGTGAACGAATTCACGAATTGGCTGCGTGATAAGCCTGCCAACCCGCAAAAAATCGTCGGGGCTTTCACCCGACACAACGCCCAGTGTACACCTCACACCAAGACCATGAAACCCTGTGGTCTGACAGCAACTAAACATCTGCGCCGTCGCCTTGCTCAGACACGCTGCCTTGCGATGATTGTCGCTGCAGAAGTTGTTCTTGAACGTCACCGGGCGGCGTGTACGCTAAGAGCAAAGAGGAGACCGTACCTGATCCCCAACTCGTGTTGAGCCGGGCGTCAGGGAGAGACGGCCCTTATGGCCTCG
This sequence comes from Deinococcus deserti VCD115, assembly GCF_000020685.1. Lineage (NCBI taxonomy): Bacteria > Thermotogati > Deinococcota > Deinococci > Deinococcales > Deinococcaceae > Deinococcus > Deinococcus deserti. The sequence continues at coordinate 830,590 of NC_012526.1, forward strand.
AGGCCCTCACGGCAATTGCGCACCGCGGTCAGCAACTGATCGGAAGTGGTGACTCAGAGCACTGTCCCGATTTGTCGAAATTCTGGACCGGTATTACTGGCCGGACGATCGCCGTTTAGGTCGGTTCGACGCGACGGTGGAGCAATTTTGGTTTGAATCCTGGAACTTCAGGAATGCAAGACAGGGCCGGATGTCCTGGATGACCTTCACCCCCAAACTGCGCCGTAAGTACAAGAGGTGGATTGTGGAGGGTCTGGGGTTGTCCTGGGCTCTCTTCGCGCCAGCTCACCGCGACGATCTCCCGGATGCCTGAGCAACGACAACCCCAGGAACCCTGTCCAATGAATGCCACAGGGGCTGGTGGAAGAGACCTCAGCCGCCAATATTGACGGTCGGCGCACCGGCCACGATCACCCCGCCGTGGGCTGTGGTGTCACCCAGCCGCGCAGCAGGCTTGCCGTTGATCAGCACTGTGGCGCTGCCCCGGACAATCATGTCAGGTGGTCCGGTGCATACACATGGATCGCCCACACGTGCGGCCAACGCTCCGGCAATGATGACCGTAGGGCTTCCGGAAGAGATCGGCCCGCCGACATGAGGAGTCAGGCCGGTGGTCATGGGGCAGGTATGGTTGTCACCAAGACGGGCAGCTGGTGGCATGCAGAGTCCTCCTTAAGCGATGTCTGTCGTTTTCAGCTTTTTGAACGCCGGATTTCCTGGCTGAGCCGGTCACGCAGGCGGCGGTACACGTCCTGTGCCAGCAGGTCGAGGTCGACTGGTGGCGCTGAGGTCCCCCTGTGCCCTACCGCGTCGGACCGGTCGCTGGTGGAAGGTGAAGCCTTGGGAGCAGTCGGGGGAGCAGCCGAGGCTGGCGCGGCTCGGTCACTGCTGGCCGCATGCACCGCCACCTGGGCGTTACTGGCAGGTGGCGGACCTCGCCGTGCTGCAGGGCGAACCGGAGGGGGCTGGATCACCGTGGAGACTGGGCGTGGCCTCCGTTCCTGTACGGCGGCGGGTTGAGCTTGATGATCTGACGACCAGTACGGCATGGGCTCCCATGGCGCCGGCAGGCCTGGTGGCCGCTGCGCCTGAGCAAATGCAGCGTGTTCGGTAGCCAGCGCCACCGTTTCCTCGTCGTGTTGCCCGCCGCTGGTCTCGCCCAGGGCCGTCGGTACAAATCCGGGCCGGTCATGACGGATGGCATGGGTGATTTCATGGGCTGCCAGTGCATATCCTGCCGGCGTCTCCAGATTGACCTCTGCTGGAAGCAGGACTGTCCGGCCAACCGTCAGGGCGTCGGCTCTGGCTGTGCTGAGTGCCGCCTGTACCGAAGGGTTACGTACCACCCGGATGTCTCGAACCGAGGTCCCCAGTGTTGCTTCCAGGGAGCGCTGGGCACCCATTCCCAGCGGTTGACCGTGACCGTCCGCCTGAATGGCGCGGGCAGCGGCCGCAAGGACTGGTGATGCCTCTGTAATGTCCGGGCCTGCTGCTTGCCCGGAGTCTGCCGCAGGAGGCCACGTTTGGGTTCTATTCTCGGGAGTAGAGGGCCTTGGAAGAAAAGTTGCCTGAGGGTTGGCGTAAGTCTGGCTGGTTTGTATCTGGCCAGTTTGTGATGGGGCCAGAACAGGTGGTGCAGTCGGAGCAGACCTTTGCCGCTCCGGCATCTCGCTGAACAAGGCAAGGCGGGGTGGGAACCGTGTTGCCGAGGGTAACGGCCACACCTCTGCATCTGCCGTTCCAGAAGAAGCCTGAGCCGTGAGCTGTGCAGGTCCGTGTGAGGGCACTTCAGTCCAGCCGGCGACTTCAGCCGGCCGCAAGGCTTGCCCCATGAACAGATTCGCCTCGTCCTGCACGGGCATGAACATCGGAACAAGAGAGGTTCCGGGCCTGGAAAAGCTTTGAGGAGTAGGGAATATGACTGATGGCTTGAGATCGATCTGTGATGGGGTGGGTTCTGGGAACGCCGGGATGACAGGTGTCCGGACCTGATCACATTTTTGGGAAGGCGTCGAAAACCCGCCCTCGAACGGGGCCTCAGGCTGATCAGTTGATTTTGTGGGCGCGGTCCAGACGGACGGCACGCTGGGCATGGCCGGGGCTGTAGCTGACTGATCATGGGAGATGTCGGGACGCGCATCACCGTCAGTTGAAGTGACCAAACCCGCGGAAGCCCGCAAATCGCTTGCTTGTCCTGACGCGACTGGCTCGGGCAAGGGAATCTGCTGCCACGAAGAGGTTGTTGGCGGGACTGCTACTGCATCTGGTGCCAGCTGTGGTACTTGTCCTGGCGTAAGAGCTGGCATCGTTGGGTTAACCACGGACGGTGGCGTAGAGAGAAGCAGTGCGGATAGCGGCGCTGTGAACGGCGCGAGTCCGGGTGTTGCCCTGGAAACTGCGGGAACTACAGATGAATGTTCCCTATCCTTATCGAAAAGCACTGGTGTGTATATCAGCACAGACCCATGGGGATGGAACAGGAGGGCTGGTGGCGTGGGCGCCGAGTTCGAGGGGGCTGGAAAGGTCGGCTCCTCAGAACTTTGGGCGTTCCTGATGGGTGGTGACCCCCCTGTAGGCCTTTGTAGCGCTGGGCTCGATAACTGACCTTTGGGCAACACTGCCCTGGCCAGGAGTTCAGGCACGTCCAGACGCCCCGCAAAGGGGACAGCAATGGTAGTTTCGCCCGGCAGTGGTGTCAGCTGCGCTGGAAGTTCGGGTCCTCCTGAACCAGGCTGAATTTTTTGCCGTGTAGGCAGCGGCTGAGTTGCCAGAGACCGCGTGAACCTTTGGGACGCTGGAGTCAGCGTCGCAGATTCTTCTGGCTGCACAGGAGTGCCGGGTTTTATTGGACTGGACGCGGGCCAGATCCCAGTCACAGGAGCTCTGCTTTCATTTTCCAGGAGGGGAAGAGGGGCTGTAAAGGATGGTGCGGCGGCAACCGGCCCAACAGCGCCCGCCTGGAGGTGGGTTGGGATGAGGTCAGGCTCTTCTGCCTTCGGAGCTTCCCATGAGCTGGCCACATGGGAGACGCCGGGTGGCCTGATCATCCTGGAAACCTCGGCGCGAGTTTGGAACTGCTGTATGGCCTCTTCGTGGACGAGGAGCTGCGGTCTCACATCCGTTGAACCATCAGGGAAATTGGCTGACTCCGCTACCGGTGCAGGGTCCTTGCCCCCTGACTTAATGAGACGTGCTGGGCGGCGCACCACGGGAGGCTTCACCATGGGAGGTCTGGCCTGGTCTGTAAAGACGCCGGGAAGTTCTTCTTTTGGAACCAGTCTTGACGCTGCCCGGGGAGATGTAGAGGTCAGCTCGTGACGATTCGTGGTCGAATGAGGGCCATAAGTGTCGTTGGCAATCACTCTGGGTGTCTCTGCCTGCTCTCGCTGAAGGTGCGCACGGGGGTGTTGAGCCGCCGCAGGCCCCCCTTGCACTGTGGGCGCCTGATCCTTCTGCGGTTCAGTCGTCTCCGGACGACTGGAGCCAGATGAAATGGCCGGATTGATAGTCGGCGGAGCAGCTGGCGCTATGGCTGTTTGTTGGCGCTGGGGGCTGATGTCAGCCCTGGCCGCAGGGGAAGAGGTTTTCTCCGGAACGACAACGCCTGTCTCCAGCTTCCCGGGCTGAGAATCTACACCCTCGTTCTGAGCAGCCCCTGTTGCCTGATATGTCTTTCTTTCCAGGCCCCCGGGCAATTCCGGGCCCAGGAGACCGGATGATGCCGCTGAAAAATCCACGGCAGGGACAGGAGTCATGGCCTTGGATGCCAGAGGCGTGACAGCCGCCGCAGGTACGTCCGCAGAACCAGCCCACAACACGTCACGACCCGCTGGAGCTATCGCCTGGGCGCGAATTGTGAGGGACCGGAGCAGGTCCTCTGCTCCTTCGCCAGCCTCCATGCCTGTCAGAACCGAGGTTGGATCGGCCAAGGCAGACGTCGGCTGGGGTAGGGCCGTGTCTGGTTGGCCGACAGTCTGAGTTGCCCTGAGGGCTGCTGTCCTAAGGCCGGGCGCGGCCAGTTCAGGGGTTTCCTCAGGTCCGCCAAGCGTCTGTGGGGGCTCGGTGCTTCCGGGCGACTGCGTCCTGACAGCGTCTGCAATCCCCGCCTCAGTCACATCCAACCTGACGCTCTGACGGTCGGTAAACGAATCGGGGACCGGGAGGATGGTCAGTGGTCTTGCCTCTGAGTCATCCTCGCTGTCGTCGCTGTCTGACCGTTCCTGCCCCGCAGCCTGTGTTTGACCCTCCTTACGCCGGGTCTGGGTGGCCCGTGCTTTGAGCCGTGGGGGAGAGGTCGGCGTGGGCCCAGGCTGAGCGGCAGGCGCCGCCACCGCTGCCGGAAACGTGCGCTCGGTCATGTCGGAGCCAGCCATGACGTTGCGCTCCGGGTGATGATCTTCCCAGTTCTGCAGCCGGTCATAGAGCATGGGGCTTTCTTCGGTTTCGCCTGCCTGTTCCATCTCTGCAAAGCGGTTCAGTCGAGCCAGAAAGTTCTGAGAAACCTCTGGTGGCGGAGGTGGTGGAACCACGAACTCCTCTTCGACCGGGGCCTGAATCGCCGGCACTTTGGGGCGTGGTTTTCGAGGCAGCCGGACCGGCACACCATTGTTGGCCTGCTTGAGCAGCGCAGCCAGCTCTTCGCGTTCGCGCTGAGCTGCCTGGGGATCAGGCTCGTCTGCGGCCCCAGTGACCACCGGATCGGCCGGCACTTGGGAGCCGGAGGTGCCCAGCTCATCGGCCGCTGGCAGGGGAAGGTCCGGAGACACTTCCTGTTGACCGGCGTCCAGCTGTGCTGTGGGCCCTGGCAGTGTTTGGGAAGGCGTCACAGGCGCGCTACGCGCAGGTTCGCTCGTCTTCTGGGTGCCGGCAGGACGGGACGGTTCCAGCTTGGCTTGACCTGGCTCGGGCAGCTCCTGGGAAATAGGGGCACGCGGGACCGTGGGAACCGAGGCTGGCGTAGGTTCACGCTGCGGCTCCTGCTCTGCCAGCACAGAGGTCAGTGGTGCTGTGGTCAGTAATGTTGTAGCTGAAGAAACCGGTACTGGGTCGGGAAAGCTTTTCATAGCCGGGGAAGGCGCACGGTCCTGAGCAGACGGCTTGGTGACAGCAGGAACTGGGGCAGAGTCTCCAGGAAGTTTGGCGGCCACAGGGTCAGCAGGACGGGCAGAATGGCTGCCCGGTTCATTCCTCTCTGCCGAAGAAACCGGCGCAGCCTCTGAAGCCGAGAGGCGAGCCAACTGATCGGGAGCCCACTTCTGTTCCCGCGCTGTGTTGAGGGCCATAGTTTCCGCAAAGGAAGCGGGCCGGCCAGGACCGGGGACCTGAGGCCGTTCCGGGAGAACGTCTGTGAAGGCAGACGACAACGTACGGCTCGCAGGCGAATCTTCTGACCTCCTGGAGGAATGGGCAACTGCGGCGGGTCTTTCCAGGGGGGGCAGAAGGACAGGAGGTGTGCTGCTCAATCCGTCGGCCAGCACCTGAACCTGGTCACCGTAGGGATCTTCTGTTGCCTGAGAGACGTCCAGTTCGTCCAGAGGCAGATTTGGGACAGGCATCTCAGGCCAACCGCCCCAGTCCGGCATACCGGAAACCACAGGTGCAGCTTCGCCTGGGCTGCCACCGGGCGGCCCTTGAAGCAGTCGGGCGCGGACCCTGATCAGGCGTGGCGCCCCGGTTTGCGCAGCTTGAGTTCTTACGTGGTCGCGTTCTGGAAAAGCCGTGAATACCAGGGGAGACGATATGGTGCTTCCCCAGGCAGTGGGCCATAGGGCAGTTGACGCCGGAAAGCCAGGCAGCTGATGACTGCTTCGCTGGGTAACGGCCATCAGGTGGCTGAATTTCAGGCGGCGCAGCCGCTCGTCAAAGACGTTCACTCGACTCCTTTCTCGTCCAGGCTCATCTGACCTGCGTCAGTCTGGACTCAGCTCGCGGTGCTGATGTGCAGCACACCTGCATGGGCCAGTTCCAACGTCTCGACGGCAACCGCCTCGCCGTTGCCTGCAAAAGTCGGCCCCGACCATTTCACTGGGTAGGCCTGAAGCAGCTCATAACGCCCCAGCACATGTCCGCTGGTCTCGTAGGCCACGATGGTGACATTGCGAACGTCCAGAATGCCCTGCACAATCCTCAGGTGCCAGTTGAGCAGTTCATTGCCGGCCGTCACGCCTCGCTTCAGGGTGAGGTTGCCGACCTTGGACCGCACCGGCAGGCGCAGCACCCGGTCATTGGTGCCGCCCTCGATAAAGTCCATGGTTTCGGTCTCGATCTGTAAGCCGCTGACTTCGCTGAAGGCCGCGTACTCGATGCGGTCAATGGCCACGTGATAGCGGCTGTTGGCCAGCACCTGATAGGCCGAAGACCGTCTGGGCGTTTCGGCCGCGCGGCGGTGCGGTGCCGCCTTCACTATGGCCCTGACCTGCTGGATCACGTCGCCTCCAGGCAGATTCTTTACATTGATCGGCATGCCCCAGTCACCTCAGTTTGCCTTCGCGCCGGGCAAGGTCGAGCCGCAGGTCTTCCATTATCAGGGCATAGACTTTCCGGCTCAGCAGTTCCAGGTCAATGCCCGACGGTGCGGCCGATCGCGCTCCAACTGCAGAGGCAGTGGGCGACGCACCTGAACCTGATCCTTGCCCGCTGGCCTTCATACAGGCACTCCGGTATCAGCCAGGTCCAGTTCAAGAACAGCGCCGCAATGAGGACATTCTGTTTCCAAAGTGCTGGGTCCTGCAGGCACCGGGGCTGCGGCGCCCGAGTTGGGCGTTGGCAGAACCACCGTGCCAGTCTGGGTGTTCAGGCTGGCATACAGGGCCTGCAGATACGCGTAGTCGGGTGCCGGCAGGGCTGCAAGCACTTCGGGTGTGACCGGGCTGAAGGGACCAAGCCGGGTCACGACCCGTGAGAGCAGCAGCAGGCCATAGTAGGCCTCGTTGCGCTTGACACGCTCGTCACCCAGCGGCTCGATCTCGTCGAGGGCTGTGGCTGGGCGGATAGTCCCAGCCCGCTGAATGCGCCCGTCGGACGTCAGAAGTCCGACCGGGAGCATAAAGGGATATTCGTTCACTGCTGAGTGCCTTACTGCACGCGCTCGTAGCCTTCGTGGGTAATGGTCAGTTCTTCGACCGCCACCTCGTTGCTCTTGGCGTCATAGGTCGGACCGTTGAGCTTGCTGGGCCAGGCGTTGCGGAAGGTCCAGCGGGCAATTGGATCGCCCTTCTGGTTGTGCAGGGTGATGGTGCCGCTGCGGCGGGCCTTATCGATCTGGCCTTCCTCAACTTCCTTACGCCACTGCCACATGTCCATGTCGTTGGTGATGCCGCGCTTGAGCACGATGTCGTTGTACTTCATGTTGGCCGGCTCGCGGATCAGGACAGCCTTGCCGTTCTTGTCGGTCGCGCGGTATTCGACAACCTGACTTTCGCTGCCCAGGCCGGTGCATTCGCGGAAAGCGCCGACAACCTTGCCGTCGAATTCCACGCTGAAGTAAGCGGCCACCAAAGGATCTTTGCGGTTCGTGTTTGCTCCGGTCATAGTCTGTGCCTCCTGTCAGGAAGATGAAAAGAGAGAAGAGAGGTTTACTGCCCGCCGCCAGCGTGCTGGCTGAAGCGGAGAATCAGGAATTCGGCGGGCTTGACAGGCGCGAGTGCCACTTCAACCTGCATGATTCCGCGGTCACGAATTTCTTCCGGGTTCAGTTCCGCGTCGCACTTGACGTAGAAGGCGTCGCGGGCCGTCGTCCCGAACAGCGCGCCGTCACGCCACACGCTGGTGAGGAACGAGTTGATGTCACGGCGCACGCGGAACCACAGGTTCTCGTCGTTAGGCTCGAAGACAGCCCACTGGGTGCCGCGTTCGATACTGCGCTCCACATAGTTGAACAGGCGGCGGACCGAGATGTAGCGCCAGCGGGCGTCACTGGACAGGGTCCGGGCGCCCCACACGCGCACGCCCATGCCGGGGAACTCGCGAATGCAGTTCACGCCGATGGGATTGAGAATGTCCTGCTCGCTCTTGCTGATCTGAATCGCCGGGCGCAGGGCGCCGCGCACGACTTCGTTGGCTGGAGCTTTATGCACGCCGCGTTCGATGTCGTTGCGGGCGTAGATACCAGCCACAAAGCCGCTGGGCGGAACCGTCATGGGCTTGCCGTCAGGGCCGTCCACGCTGACCCAGGGGTAATACAGGGCGGCGTAGCTGGAGTCGAAGTTGGTGTCCACATTGCGCCACTTCACAGCCTGCTGGGGTGTGAGGTCCGGCGGCGTATCCAGAAGGGCCACGCGGTTGCCGTTGCGCTCGCAGTGGTCGATCAGAGCGCGCTGAACAGCCTTGACGCCATCGAGGGTCATCAGTCCTCGCTGATAGGCACCCATCAGGTCAGGTACCGCGATCATGCTGACTTCCTCAGCAATTTCCAGGCTCTCGATCCCGCTTCGGCCGTCCATGGACCCGATAAAGTCCTGGCCCTTCAGTTCGCCGCCCGACAGCACGTTGCTCTGGGCCTGCAGGACATAGGAGCCCAGTTCCGGAGCGCGCTCGGCCAGCGGGCCGGTGGTGCTGGCTTCCTCGATGGTGATCAGGGTGCTGTCGCGGTTGACGACCTCAGTCACGTTTCGGGCATGCTTCTTGCCCACCGACACGTTCTCGAACGTCTCAGTGCGGTCATTGCGGGTGACCTTGAGGGTAAACAGCCCGTCAGATCCGTCGTCGGCGTCCTTGGCAGCATCCTTGGACGCGTTGTCCTGGGGCTTGCCGCCTTTCTGGTCCTTGGGAGCCTCGGGCTTTGCTTCAGGAGTGCCCGGCAGAATCTCGATGTGCAGGTCGCTCTGGCGGCCATCACGCGCAACGATATTCAGGCTGGGCACGGCGCTGCTGGCGCGTGAGGGCAGTTGCAGCGCTGTGGCGGCTTCCACGGTGCGCTTGTCGGTGCGGCCTTCCTGGGGGACCATGCGCACCACGTAGCAGCGCGTGCCGCCGTTGTTGAAATACGCATACACCGACTGCGCGAGGTAAGCCCCCTCCATGAAGGGATTTTTGATGCCACTGGCGTCCAGCGTCCCGAAGGTTTCCCGGAACTGCTGCCAGTTGGCAATGAAAACAGGCGTGTTGGCCGGGCCGGTGGGGGCAAAGCCCACGAACGCCGCCGTGGTGGTGCTGACGCCCTCGATGGGACGCGGTCCGCCCGCAGTTTCCTCGATATAGACGCCGGGTGAAAGGTATTCCGCCATAAGCTCTCGGGTTCTCCTGGAGTGAAGGGATGGACTTTGACATGTGGCTGACCGGGACAACTGACCGCCCGGCCACTCAGCAAGTCATGGACACCCAGCATGGACGAGCGGCGAAGAGCTGCATAGCGGATTTGTGGAATCGGAGTTCGCGGCAGCCTCCTATAGTGGTCAGTCAATGCCATCGCAGCCTGTGAGTCGCGGGGCAGGTCTGGAGGAGAGGAAAAGCCGTGATCGCCGACATTCAACACGCCTTGAAGGAGTTGGTCTACTCCGAGGCGGCCCTGCCCAGGGACGCACTGGATGTCCGTTTCGCCGCGCCTACCTCGGCCTGGGTGTCCGGGCTTACCCGACCGACGCTGAACTTCTTTTTGCATGACATCCGCGAGAACATGGCCTTGCGAAGCTCCGAGTTCATGCATACGTACGTCGCCGGCGGTCGCCAGCGCGACCTGGTGCCCCGGCGCATCGATCTGAAGTATCTGGTCACCGTGTTTTTCAAGTCACAGGTCGATGAGCTGGGCCGTGACGAGTGGAACGTTCTGTGGAGGGTACTGGCTGCCCTGATGCGGCAGGACGAGTGGGAAGACCGCTACATTCCGCAGGCGGCGCGTGACCTCGATGTGGGGGTTCTTGGGGTCGTGGGGCAGCCCGAGGGCCAGGCCAGTCAGGGGATATTCACCAGCCTCGGGTTACCGGTCAGGCCCCATCTGAACTACACGCTGACGGTGCCTCTGAACCTGAACGTGTCTGAGCTGAGTCTTCTTGTGCTCGAACGCCGGGTGGATTTGCGTACCGGTCTGGAAAAGCCGGCAGCTGATGGACCCAGCATGGTGCGCTCGAGCTGGATCATCCGCGATGAGCACGGCCAAGCGGTGGCCGACGCCCTGGTGAGATCCGACCAGGGCGGGCGGGCTTTTAGCGGCCCTGACGGTGTGGTGCATCTCGCCGTGCCGCGTGAGCATGTCCGCATTCTCCAGGTGCTGACGCTGGACGGACAGTCTCTGGAGCTTCCGGCACAAGACGCGGCACTGCTGCCCCCACTGACGGAATAGAGCGCCACACCGCGTTGTCCCTTTGTTGTCCCTTCCCGACTCAAGGAGTTCCTGTGTCCCAACGATCCTCAAAACCTTCCCATGCCGACGTGCTCGGTTCGGGTGTGGCGTTTCCGCCGGCGCTCAACGCCCGTGGTCAGGTGGCCATGGTGTCAGGCGAACAGGCCGTGTCCCAGGCGATCCTGATGCTGCTGATGACCGCGCGGGGTCAGCGGGTGATGCGGCCGGAATACGGGTGCCGCATTCACGAGCTTGTTTTTGCTCCGGGCGACGCCACCACCCTGGGTCTGGCGTCCTACTACGTGGACGAGGCGCTGCGCCGATGGGAACCCCGGATCGAGGTCGATCACGTCCAGGCGCAGCTTGATCCCCAGCAGTCCACCCGCATCATCGTGGACATCCGCTACCGCCTGAAGCACTCTCCCGAACCCCTCTCACTGGTGTTTCCGTTCTACCGGACCCACTAGGTGTTGCCTGCCCTTCTGCCCCCGACCTGAACTTTGTCCCCCGATACGGAGAATCCCGCTTGCCTCTGCCTACTGTGAACCTTGACGACCGCCGTTTTGACGACATCCTGGACGAGGCGCGTCGCCTGATCCCCCAGTTCTGCCCCGAGTGGACCGACCACAATGCCAGTGACCCCGGCATGGCCATCCTTGAGGTGTTTGCCTGGATGACTGACCTGATGCTCTACCGGGTCAACCAGATCCCAGAAAAGCTGCTGGTGGCTTTTCTGGATATGGTCGGCGTACAGCTCTCGCCGCCCCGCGCGGCCGGAGTCCCGGTGACGTTCTATCTGAGTGCGCCGCAGGACACACCGCTGCACATTGCGGCCGGAACCGAAGTTGCCACCATCCGCACCGAGATCAATGAAGCCATCGTGTTTTCTACCGAGCGCCCGGGCGTCATTCTGCCGCCGGTCGTCAAGGGGCTCTATACCGCCAACACACTGGCTCAGGTGGCGCTGGAGGTAGACAGCAGCGGTGAAGCCGGTGCGGCCCGGTCTGCTGAGGGCGCGTTTGGGGAAGTCCGGCAGCACGAACTGACGCAGCTGGGCCTGCCAGGACACAAGTTTGCGGTCTTTCATCCCGAGCCCAGGCCTGGCGACGCATTTTTTGTGCAGCTGGCCGGGGACCACAGCGACCATGTGCTGGCGCTGACATTCGAGGTGGAATGGGCCGGTGGAGCCGGTGTCAATCCCAACTACCCGCCCTATGTGTGGGAGGCGTGGCAGGGAGGAGTCGGCCGCTGGGTCCCCTGCGAGGTCGAATACGACGGTACGCAGGCCTTTAACGTCAGCGGCGAGCTGATTCTGCGCCTGCCGGTCATGCGTGAGGGGACCTTCTTCAATCAGAGTGGCTATTGGCTGCGCTGCCGTCTGACCAGTGAACAGATGTACAACGGCTACAGGGTCAGCCCCGACATCGAAGCGCTGCGGGTCGATGCCCGCGGCATTACGGTGCCGGCGCGACATGCCACGGTGGTCCAGGGCGAGATCCTGGGGCAGAGCGATGGTCTCCCTGGCCAGACCTTCAGGCTGCTCAACACTCCGGTACTGGACCTCGATCCGCAGGAAGACCTGCTGGACTGTCTCACTCCCGAAGGCCAGATCCAGACCTACACACCTGTGGCCGATTTTGCCGGGTCGGGGGTCGAGGACCTGCATTTCAGGCTGGACGCCATGAACGGCACCGTGGCCTTCGGACCTTCGGTTCTGCAGGCCGACGGCAGTGTTTACCGCTTCGGAGCCGTGCCGCCGCAGGAGTCAACCCTGCGCATGCGCCGCTATCAGTTCGGCGGAGGTGTGATCGGCAACGTGCCGGCGCGCTCGCTGACAGTGCTGAAATCCAGCATCCCCTATGTGGCCCGGGTGACCAATCATGTGTCGGCTGCTGGAGGCCGCAACGCGCAGACCCTGGACGACGCGATCCTGAAAGTTCCGCAGATTCTCCGGACCCGCACGCGTGCAGTCACCGCCGACGACTACGAGTTCCTGGCGGCGCGCATTGAGGGCGTGGCGCGGGCGCGCTGCATTACCCCCAACATGGCCACCCCCGGTCAGACCTATCCTGGCCAGATTCGCACCCTGACCGTGCCTCCGGGGCAGGTCACGCTGGCGCTGCTGCCCAGTGTTGGCCTTGACGATCTGATCGCGCTGGACGATGTGGTGATTGACCCGCTGTCTCCGCTCAGCGGGCGCATTGCCCCCGAACGACTGACGCTCAGTGCCGAGCTGCGTGCGGCCGTTCAGGATGAACTTGACCCGCGCCGCCCAGTGGGCACCACCCTGGACCTGCGTGCTCCTCAGTACGTATGGATAAGCGTGACAGCCACGATCCGGACGGCGGCTGGGTCCTCGCGCCCGGTGCGTGAGGACGTGCGCCGGCGTGCGCTGCGCGCCCTGTATGCCTACCTCAACCCCTTTACCGGCGGACCGGAAGGAACCGGCTGGCCTTTTGGCCGCACGCTCAGTCTCAGCGAACTGTACGGGCTGCTGCGCAGCGTGCCTGGCGTAGAGGTGGCGGAGGACGTGCAGGTCATCCTGACCGAGCCTGGCCAGTCTGAACATCGCGAGACCATCATGGGCAGTCTGCCGCTGCCTCCACAGGCGCTGATCGTCTCGGATGTTCACCACGTGCGGGTGGACCACTGATGGCCCAATTGCATGTCCGGCAGCGCGGCGAGGTCCTGCGGGTCCTGCCGCTGGAAATGCGGCACCTGTCGATTGGCCGCACCCCCGACAATGGTCTGCCGCTGCGCGAGGCGAGCGTGGCCGTGCGGCATGCCGAGATCACAGCCGAGAACGGCGTCTTGCTGCTGACTGCCCTGGCCGGTGATCAGGCACTGACCTACGTCAACGGTCAGCGCCTCGCAGCCCATCAGCCCTGGCGGCTGGAGCATGGAGATGAGATCCAGATCGGGCCTTTCACGGTCGCTTTTCTGAATGGCGATCAGGGGGCACTGCCTGATGTGGAGCCGGTCCGTGCTCTGGTGGTGCAGGGACAGCTGGCTGCGCATCCAGCCCCGCCGCCCTTTGCAACCTATCCCGCACCCATGCCGGCCCGGAATTCTCCGGCGCTGTACACCCAGTTTCTGCCGCCTTTGTTTCAGGAATCGGAATTTCTGAGCCGCTACCTCAAGATCTTCGAGGTCATCTGGGAGCCTATGCAGGTGCGGCAGGACCACCTTGAAGCGCATTTCGACGCGCGGCTGGCCCCACCCCAGATCCTGCCCTGGATGGCCCAGTGGCTTGGTGTGCCGCTGGACCTGCACTGGCCCGAGGCGCGGCAGCGGGCGTGGATGCGCGAGGCGGTATTTCTCTATCGCTGGCGCGGTACCCGCTATGGGCTGACCCGCGCGCTGGAAACCGTGTTTGGGCTGACCCCGGTGCTGCAGGAAGACCCGGAGCACCCTCACACCCTGGAGGTCCTGCTGCTCGACTCGCTGGACGGGCCTGATACCGCCAGCCGTGAAGCAGTAGCCGACTTCGTGCAACGGCACGCGCCTGCACACACCCGGGTTACCGTCACATTTACCGAGGCCCCGGGTGCCTCCCAGAAGATCCCGGTGCCAGACCGGACAGGAACCCCCGCATGAACGACAGCAAACTGTTTTACCAGTATCAGCTTCACCGGCCGCTGGGTGGGGGCTGGCTCGGCCCGGTGCACGCCGCGACCGACCTGGACGAGGGCCGCGAGGTGGCTCTGCGCATTCTGGACGACGCCAACAGCGGACAGTCGTTCCTGATCATGCAGCTCGAGCGTCTGCTGCTCAAGGTGCACTCCCTCAGGCACGCCCATCTTCTGCCGACCGAACCTTTGCAGCAGCGCGAACACCGCGTGTTCTATGCCATGAACCTCGCGGCGCACGGGTCATTGCGGCAACTGCTGCAGCGCCAGTCGCGCTCGGCCCAGCCTCTGCCGCTGGTCACCGCTGTCGAGGCGGTGCGGCAGGCTGCGGCCGGACTTGCCTACGCGCACGCGCAGGGCCTGATGCACGGCAACCTGAAGCCCGAGAACGTGCTGCTGCAGCCCGGACGCGCCCTGGTAGGCAATGACGGCTACACCGTTCAGCTCTCGGATTTCGGTCTGGCGGAACTGCGGGCCGGTGCTCATGGTACCCACGACCGCGCGGTCGTGGGCGCACTGGCCTACACCAGCCCCGAGCAATGCCGCGGCGTGCGCAACGAACTGCGCACGGACCTGTACACCCTGGGACTGATTCTGTACGAGCTGGTTACCGGGATGGTCCCGTTCGACATCCGTGACGCAGCCGACGCTCTGGAAAAGCATCAGCACGTCGCACCCCGCCAGCCCACCCTGCTGCGGCCCGATGTGCCCGAGGCCCTGGAGGAGGTCATCCTGACCTGCCTGGCCAAACGGCCGGATGACCGCTACGCCGATGCAGGTGCCCTGGAAGCTGCGTTGCAGGCGGTGCTGAACACCATGCTGCCCAGCGGTCCTGATCCTACCGTGCGTCTGCCGACCCTGCCGGTCATGCCGGTGGCACCGGCAGTCAATGCCCAACCTGCTGCGACGCCACGTCTGCTGGTGTACAGCGAACGCCACGAGTTGCTGCGGGAACTTCCTGTTACAGGCAGCAGTCTCACGATAGGTCGCGCGCCGGGCAACAGTGTGCTGCTGGAGCACCAGGGAGTCAGCCGTCACCATCTGAACGTCGAGTTCAGCGCAGGTCAGCCGTATGTCACCGAACTGACCGCCACGAACGGCACCCTGATGGACGGCCTGCCACTGACGCCCATGACCCGGCTGCGCTGGCCGTACCGCACGCCGCTGTACCTGCGCCCCTACTGGCTGATCCTGATCGGTCCGGAGGAGCAGCAGGCCCGGCCACGCATTGTGGTGAAGCCGGAGGTCGAGCGCCTGACCCTGGTGCCTGGCGTGGCAACCCAGCTCAACGTGGTGCTGGTCAATACCGGACAGACGGTCGACCACTTTCAGCTCAGCCTGGACGGCATTCCTGCCGAATGGCTACAGAACCCCTACCAGGAAGTGCAGCTCAACCCCGGTACGCAGGCGAGCGCCAGCCTGACCGTTCTGGCTCCCAAGCGCAGCAGCAGCCGTGCAGGCGACTATCCGGTCACGGTACTGGCGCGTTCTCGTGAGAACACGGCCCAGTTTGGCAAGGCGTCCTTAACCGCAACCGTCACGCCGTTTACGGAAGTCGTGGCTACCCTGGCCCCGCCGATCCGGCGCACCTGGCGGCGCACCACCTATGCGTTCAAGCTGGACAACCGCAGTAATGTCGACGGCACCTTTGCTCCCAGGTTGCACGACAATCAGGGCGACATCCGGCTCATTCCCCGGCCACAGGACCTCGTTCAGCTCGATCAGATGGGCCAGACAGGAGGCGGACTCACCAATCCTGGCGGCGCAGTCGTGGATCCTACAAGGGTCGCCCAGGAAGCGGCGCGGCATGCGGCCATGGAAGCCCGCAACGCAGCCACACGCGCTGCCCGGCACATCATCGGCGGCGAAGGGCGCATTCGCATGGAGGACCTGCCCGCCCGTGTGGCCCTGAAGGCGGGCGAAACCAGTGAGGACACGGTGCGGGTACGGGTCCCCATCCGCTGGGTGGGAATGGCCTCGAAGCACCAGTTCACCATTCACGTGCTCGACGCCGCAGAAGCTGCGTTGCACGACTCCGGCAACGAGGACCGCCCGGTCAGCACGGCGTCGGCGGAGCTGCATCACAACGCTCTGATTCCACTGTGGCTGCTGCCGATTCTGCTGCTGCTGCTGGGGGCCCTGATCTGGTTCCTGACCCGCCCCCCCGTGATCAACCAGTTCGATCTGGTGGGCAGCAATACGGTGGTTCGGCCAGGGCAGCCGTTCAGCCTTCGCTGGGACACCCAGAATGCCCGGAGGGTCGACGTACTGGAGCTGGGCAAGGCGGGACAACATCTGTCGGCAGACGGTACGGTCAGGGTAAGCGGCATCAAGCAGGATCAGAAATACACCCTGGTGGCCCGAAACCTGATCGGCATACGCCGTGAGATGACCCGCACCATAGAGCCGCGTTACGCCACTCCGGTCATTGAGCAGTTCGTGGTCAGCCCCACCCGTGTGGCCGGAAATCAGCCGGTTACCATCAGCTGGCGAGTGAGGGGTGCCGAGCAGATCAGCATCACCGAGCTGGGCAGGGTACCGGCCAGTGGCAAGCGCACCATTACTCCATCACGTGATCTGAACCTGCAGATCACCGCCCGCAACGGCTCGGAATCCACCACCGACGGCGAGACCGTCAGCGTGATCGGCGCGAAGATCAATGTGTTCAAGCTTCAGCCGGAAGCCATCACGCGCGGCACCAGCGCGACGCTTTCGTGGAACGTCGAGAATGCCACCAGCGTGTCCATTGATGGCATTGGAACCGTGCCGGCCAAGGGAAAGAAGACGGTCTCGCCGCGCATCTCGACCTCCTATGTCATCACGGCGCAGGGGGGCAACAACAGCGTTACCACGGCCAACACGCGTCTGGAGGTCGCCGCCGCGGCGCCTAAAATCACGGCCTTCAGCATTTCGCCGCAGACAGTCAAGAGCAACCAAGACTTCACGATTACCTGGAGAACCGAAAACGCCACCAGCGTGACTCTTCAGGATGGAACGACCACCGAGACGGCCAATCCGATCGGCCGCCGCACGCTCCGGGCACCAGCTGGAAATTCCGACATCGTGATTACGGCCAGCAATGAGGAGAACGTTCAGGTCACGAAGTCCCTGCCGCTGACAGTCATTGCGGTGGACGAAGAAGCGCTGCAGGCCAAGGCAGAAGCCGAGCGCGCCGCGGCGCAGAAGAGGGCCGAGGAACAGCGTCAGGCACAGGAAGAGGAACGCAACGTCAAGCTGATTACCTTTACGGCTGAGCCGGCTCAGATCAGTGGCAAGGGTGATGTGACGCTGTCGTGGGACGCGCCGGGGTTCAAGAACGTTCAGATTCTGCCGCTCTCGGGTCCCACAAATGGCCTGTTCGACACCGCAGGCTCTCAGGTCGTCAAGGATGTCAACACCAGCCGTACCTACACCCTGCGGGTGCGCCGGCGTGACGGGCAAGCCATTACCATCACGCGCAAGGTCAAGGTCGTGCCGCTGCCGGTCCAGATCCGCTCGTTCAAGGCGTCGCAGACCATCCTCAGTGCTCCGGGTGACGTGAGTCTCAGCTGGGATGTGGCAAACACCACTGCAGTCCGTATCAGCGGCCTGGGCGCCGGCAAACTCCCGGGTGGACTGTGGCCTGCCCAGGGCAGCGCCTCCGCCAGAGTGGACGGTACCACTACCTTTGTCCTGAAGGCTGGAAGTCAGCAGGCCCGTGCAACGGTCACGCTTCCGCCCCCAGCGATCCAGGAGTTCCGCGCCAGCCCAGGAAACTTGACCGGTATCGGCACGACCAACCTGTCCTGGAGGGTCCGCAACATCAGCAGTGTACGGATCGATGGTCTGCCTGGCCCGAATCCAGATGGTTCCTGGCCAGTTGAGGGCCGCACCAGTGTGCCTGTCAGCAAGACCCGCGTGTTTACCCTGCGGGCCGGGAAAGCGACCAGACAGTCCACTGTAACTGTCACGCCTCCAGCCCCTCCACGGATTGTCAGTTTCACGCCCTCAACCACCAGCCTCAAATCCCCGGGCGGCAAAGTCACCCTGAAGTGGGATGTGGCAAATACAGACTCGGTGCGCATCACCAATGCGCCCAGCGCACGCGCCGGTCAGTTGTGGCCCGCACGTGGAACCACCACGGTCAACGTCTCAAGAACGACTGTGTTCATCCTGACGTCAGGTAGCCAGCAACGTTCCATTACGGTGGCGGTCGCGCCACAGCCGGTACCACCGTCGGCGCAGCCAAAACCACCTCAGGAAGCGCAGCCACCTCAGAGCGCTGACAGTGTGCAGGAGCCCAACATTCCGGTCACCACCCCCGCACGCATCGTGAGCTTCACGGCCTCGCCCACCACGCTTCAGGCTGGGGAAAGCGTGCGCCTGAGCTGGAAAGTCGAGCAGGCTGAAGCGGTGCGAATCGACGGCGTCCCTGGGTCCTTCCAGGGTACCGGGAGCGTCACCGTCACGCCGAGGCAGACCACAACCTATGTACTGCGTGCCGCAGGCCTGCGGCGGGACGCTCGGGTTACCGTGCGCCCGGCACGCAGCGAAAGCCCGTATGCAGATCTGGTCGGAACCTGGAACCATCCCTTCGGCTACTTCACAGTCCATAACATTCAGGGTCGCCGTGCCAGTGGAGTATTTGTCAGTCAGCGCGACCATCTCAAGGACATCCCGGTCACGTTCAGTTTTGCGGGTAATACGCTGACCGCTTCCTCGCCGGATCTTGAGGCCTTCTCGCTGGTAGCCACGCTCAATCCTGGCCGGCAGAGCTTTACAGGTACATACACCCTGCGTGGCGCCCGCGAACGTTGGTGTGCGTACCGGCCTAGTGGCCCGCAGAACGCTGACTGTAACTAGAGGCCGGTTCACTCACAGGAGGTTGTTATGTTTGCGAAAGCCCAGATTGTTCCACTCGATGGCCGAGGTCAGGAAAAAAGCCCCATCGTGTGTATGTTTAACCCCCGCGAGTACACCATCAGCCGGAAGGTAGAGTGGGACAACCAGACCAACGACACGAATGATGAGGGCAATAAGGTCTATAAGGGCGGCTCTCCGGCCTCTATGACGCTGGAGCTGTTCTTTGACACCTATGCAAACAGAAAATCGGCCAATCAGGTCGAAGATGTCCGGAAATACACTGGCCCCGTCTGGGAGCTGATCCGGATGGATCCCAGCACCAAGCCACAGGCGTCCAATCCCAATGTGGAAAAGGGCCGTCCTCCCACAGTGCTGTTTCAATGGGGCGGCACCTGGCACTTCACTGCAGTGATTACCAACATCGAGCAGCAGTTCACACTGTTTATGCCGGATGGCACGCCGGTGCGCTCCATCATGAAGGTAACTTTCGAGCAGGCGGACAAGGCGACTCATTTTTATGGTCAGAAGGCGGGCGGGCCCCGAAGCTACAACGTCAGCCAGGGCATCCGGGACAGTGCCGGCCAGAAAGGTTTTGTGGGCGACCTGCGCCGCAGCAGCTTCGGGAAAGGAACCTGAGCCCGATGGCCCGCACCGAACGCAACCCGCTTGAAGGAGCGGTCAGTAGCCTCTTCCTGACAATTGACGGTCAGGATATGGAGCCTCAACTGTTTGGGCTTATTGACGAGATTTCCGTGGACAGCAGCCTTCAGCTTCCAGACGTGGCGACCGTCACCTTCCGCGACCCGCTGGCCAACCTGGTGGACGACGAACGTCTGAAACTGGGCTCGAAAATTCAGGTCATCGCACAGGTCAAAGGCCACAAGGAAACAGTCTTTGACGGCGAAATTGTTGAAATCGAGCCGCGTTTCACCAAGGCGACGCAGCAGCTGCGGCTTCGGGCTTTTGACCGCCTGCACCGTCTGGCGCGCGGCACCCAGACCCGCTCGTTTCAGAACGTCAGTGATATGGACCTGGTGAAAAAGATTGCCGGAGAGGTCGGGATGAGTGCAAAGACCGGCCCCAGCAGTGTGGTGCATCCTTATGTGCTGCAGCACAACCAGACGAACTTGGCTTTTCTGCGGGAAAGAACCGCCCGTCTGGGCTACATCCTGTATGCCGACGGCACGACCCTGCACTGCGAACCTCTGCGCGGTCAGGAGCCTATTGAACTGAACTGGGGAGACAACCTGCTGGAATTTCTGCCCCGCCTGACCAGCATGAGGCAGACCAGCAAGACCACGGTGCGTTCCTGGGATCCGCGTCAGAAACGTGCGGTGGTCGGCCAGTCTTCCAAGGGCAAGGGAAAGGCCGAGGTTCAGGAACGCACCCAGAGTGAGCAGGTCAGCCAGCAGGCCTTCAACATGCAGGCGCCGGAAACCACCAGTGCACTGATCGTGCGTGACCAGGGCTATGCAGCAGCTATTGCAGAGGCCCAGCGCAACCAGATCGCCGAGCATCTGCTCGAAGCTCAGGGCACCAGCGCCGGGTACCCCCGCCTGACGGCTGGAAACGTCCTGAAAATCGGCAACGTGGGCCGGCGCTTCAGCGGTGACTATGTTGCCAGCAGCGTGCGCCACCTGTACCGCAACGGCGAGGGCTACAGCACCGAGTTTGTGGTCAGTGGCAGCCGCGCCGATTCCCTGGCTACCCTGATCAGCGCGGCCGCCGGGAATCAGGACCGGCCGTATACTCCCGTGCCGGGTCTGATGATCGGCATCGTGACCAACAATGACGATCCGGACAATCAGGGCAGGGTCAAGGTCAAGCTGCCAGCCCTGAACGAGGACGATGAAACCGACTGGGCGCGGGTGGTCAATATCGGCGGTGGCGCGGGCCGGGGCACTCAGGTAATTCCAGAAGTCAACGACGAGGTGCTGGTCGGGTTCGAGCATGACGATATCCACCATCCCTACATCCTGGGCGGCCTGTGGAACGGTTCAGACAAGCCTCTGTATCCCAGCGGTCAGACCGTCAAGAACGGCAAGGTCATCCGGCGTGCCTTCCGCACCCGGCTGGGCCATGAGCTGACCTATACCGATCCCGAAGGCAACGATCCGCCGGAGATCAGGCTGACCAGCAGCAAGAAACACGAACTGACGCTGAGCGACGACAAACGGCAGCCGTTCATGAAGCTCAAGACGCAAGGAAACCAGCAGGTCGTGCTGACTGACGGCACCAGCCCCAGCATCGTCCTGAAGGACAAGAGCGGCAACGAAATCACCATCAGCACCCACGGCAATACCATCCGGATCGGCAGCCGGGGGCGCATTGAGCTCAAGGCCACCAGCGGCATCAGCATTGATGGCGGAGGCGGTACGGTGGACATTCGCGGCGTCATGATCAACCTCAACTGAGATGGGACTTCGTCAGGAACTGTCGGCCTTTCTGACCGCGCTCGAAGCGGCTCAGGACCCTCCTGCGTTTGATGGCCTGGCTGTGCCCCCACTGCTGCTTCCTTCTGGAGAAAGCGGCCGGCTGGACATGCTGGCTGAAGCGCTGGGACTGTCCGCGTTTGAGCAGACCGTTCTGGCCCTGGGGCTGGCACAGGAACTGTTCCCGATCCAGACCCGTACCCTGGCGGGCGCCGTGATGGGATGGGACGGGGACGTCATGGCGGCCACCCTGACCCCGTATGCCTGCATGCAGTGGCTGGAAGACGCGGACCCAGCCGCCTTTGTCGAGGACGCGCCGCTTTTCCGCTCTGGAACCATGAGGTTCGGTTCAGGCCTGACGGGGGACGCCAGTATGCGCACCCTGTCGGTGGCGCCGGGTGTTCTGCTGTTCGTCCAGGGCCTCGACGGCGTGGACCCCGACCTGAGTGGAGTTGCCGCTGAACTGGAGAACCACGCCACCCTGAGTGATTCCCAGAGCAGATTGCTTGAGCAGGGACGTAAGCACCTGTCCCGAGGACCCCAGGAGCGGGGCGTGCTCCTGTACGGCCTGCATGCTGAAGATATGCGGGCGCTGGGCGGTCTGCTGCTAAGTGACTACGGCCGGGTCCTGCATGTGGATGTGGCTGCTCTGGCCTCCCGACCAGCCGGGGACATTGGTGCAGCTGTGCAGGCCCTGGGGCGTGAGGGCCGTCTGAAGAACCGTTGTGTGCTGGTAGACGCCACCAGGGACATTCCCGAAGGGCAGAGCCTGGACAACCTGACGCAGCAGTTGCTCAGTGAGGCCACTGGGCCGGTGGCGCTGATGGCGCCCTCACCGCTCCCCGTCTCGACCACACGGGCACTGTTGCCGCTGGAGGTGCTGCCTCCGACGCCCGCTGAACAGCGGGCGCAGTGGGCGGCCTCATTGGGTGTCTCTGAAGAGCAGCCCCTGCTGGTGCAGCTTGGTGATCAGTTCCGCCTCAGCCTGGACCGGATTGGGGTGCTTGCCCGTGAAGCGCGGCTGTCGCTGCCGGGAAATGCCAGCCAAGCAGCTCGGGCCGAACGGGCATGGGACACCGCCCGGACCGCCAACCGCCGCCTGATGGGCACGCTGGCAGAACGGGTCGATGCGCGCGCCAGCTGGGACGACCTGATTCTTCCCCCATCGGAGGCTGGGGTGCTGCGGCAGATCGCGGCGCACGTGCGCCACCGCTCGCAGGTCTATGAGCAGCTGGGAATGGCACGTCCCGGACGTGGGCGGGCACTCACTGCGCTGTTCAGCGGCCCCAGCGGCACCGGAAAGACCCTCAGTGCCGAGGTGCTGGCTACGGATCTGAACCTCGACCTGTACCGCATTGACCTGAGCAGCACCGTCAGCAAGTACATCGGCGAAACCGAAAAGAACCTGCGGCGGATTTTCGATGCGGCTGACAAGGGTGGCTGCATCCTGCTGTTCGATGAAGCCGACAGCGTGTTCGGCAAGCGGGGTGAGGTCCGTGACAGCAACGACCGCTACGCCAACATTCAGGTCAATTACCTGCTGCAGCGGCTCGAAACTTTCAACGGTCTGGCGGTGCTGACCACCAACCTGGAAAGCAGCATGGACGTGGCGTTCATGCGGCGTATCCACTTTGTGCTGAATTTCCGTGCGCCTCAACCTGCCGAGCGCGAGCGGCTGTGGCGCCTGGCCTTTCCTGCGGCGCTGGATACCACTGATGTGGACTTCGGGGCGCTGGCCCAGGCGGACGTGTCCGGAGGCAATATCCGCAGCATTGCTATGAACGCCGTGTTTATGGCTGTCTCCAGAAATGAGAATCTCAGCCAGGAACTGGTGACCGAAGCCCTGCACCTGGAGTACCGCAAACTGGGGCGGCTGGTTCTCTGAATGCTGAGGCTACAAATCATCAAGACCAGTAGGTCGTTTTGCTCTCCGCGTGGGCAGGAACACACGCGTACAATCCCGGAGTGACCCTTGCCGCGCCCAATCTGTCGAAACTGCTTGACCCTGCGCCGCCGGGTAATTTGCTGCTGCTGCCGCAGATCGCGCGCGCCGCGTTGTTCGCCGCCTATCCCGGGCCGGCAGTCCTGCTGACCACCCCGGACCGGCTCCCGAGTTATGCCTCTTCCGGGGTGCTGGGTGCGCCGGTAAGTGTGAACCCGGGCCTGCGCGACTGGGACGCGCGGCACGAGCACGTCGTGCTTGACGTGAACACGGCCCTGGACCTGTTTCCAAGCAACCCGGAAGAACATGCCCTGACCCTGAAGGTGGGCGGGACGTACCCGCGTGAAGCGCTGCTGTCCCGCCTGGAACGGCTGGGCTACGAACGCGGCGAGGAACCCGGCTTTGAGTTGCGCGGGGACACGCTGGAACTTCGCCTCGAGCCGGGTACCGGACTGCCAGTCGACGCTGAGGAAGGTGTGTGGGTGCGCGCTGAGTTCTTTGGAGACGAACTCGATACCCTGCGGACTCTGGCACCTGGGGAACTGACCGGAGCGAAGATCACTTCGTTCACGCTGGAGCCGACCGGAGAGTACCTGACTGACGTCAAGTGGGACGCCACCCGGCTGGACCTGCTGCCGGGGCGGGTGTTCCTGGATTCCCCGGAGTTTTATGCCTCTTCGCTGGGTGTTCTGGCCGAGACACTATGGCCCCGCCTCGCTGCGCGTGAAGTCACCAGTTTTGGCCGGGCTCCGCTGGATCTGCCGGACCTGCACACCGGCCTGCAGACGCTGGGCTTCTACCGCGCCCGCCTGTCGGATCTGGAGCGCGACGTGCTGGAGTGGCGCGGCGCCGGCTACCGGGTGTTCATCCTGGTGCGTCATGACCGCACGGCTGCCTATCTGGCCGACAAGCTTCTGGGCACGCACGAGATTCCGTGGCTGAGTGTTCCCCGACTGCCTGAGGGCGGGCTGGGCTTCCTGCGTGCTGCGGGCGAGGGCGGCTTCGTGATTCCCGAGCACCGTACGGTCGTGATTACTGAGGACCTGATCTATGGTTTTCAGGGCGGCAGCGCGCTGCGCGGCAAGAAGCTCACCGGCCGGCCGGTTACGGACGCGCTGGGCCTGCACGTGGGTGACTTCCTGATTCATCCCGAGCACGGCATCGGCCGCTTCGAGGGGCTGGAGACCCGCAAGGTCCTGGGCGTCACGCGCGACTATCTGAACATCGAGTACCGCGGCGGCGCGCGCCTGAGCGTGCCCATCGAACAGCTGCCGGTCTTGCGCCGCCACCCCGGCACCACCGACGACCCGCCGGTCCTGAGTTCCTTTGACAAGAAGGACTGGGCCAAAGCCAAGGAACGCGCCCGCAAGAATGCCGAGGAAGTGGCCGGTAAGCTGCTGGTGCAGTACGCCGCGCGGCAGGTGACCCCCGGCAACGCCTTTCCGCCCCAGCCGGAATGGGACGAGCAGATCGAGCAGAACTTCAAGTTTGAGCTGACGAGTGACCAGAAGATCTCGCTGAAAGAAACCATGCGGGATCTGGAAAAGCCCAACCCTGCCGACCGTCTGATCAGCGGGGATGTCGGCTTCGGGAAGACCGAGGTAGCCCTGCGTGCCGCACACCGCGTGGTGGGCCACGGCCGGCAGGTCGCCATTCTGGTGCCCACCACGCTGCTGGCCGAGCAGCACACCTCGACCTTCGTGGAGCGCTTCAAGGGGCTGCCGGTGCGGGTCGAGGGACTGTCACGCTTTACTTCTCCGCAGCAGGCCAGGAGCATCCTGAATGACCTGAAGGCCGGCAAGGTCGACATCCTGATTGGCACCCACCGCCTGCTGTCCGGGGATATCGAGTTCAAGGACCTGGGCCTGATCATTGTGGACGAGGAGCACCGCTTCGGCGTGTCGCAGAAGGAAAAGCTGCGCGCCCTGAGGGGTCTGCCGGCCATGACCGACGGCAAGCTGGAGCTGCCGCCCGAGGCCCGCGCGGTGGACACGCTGGCGCTGTCGGCCACGCCCATTCCGCGCACGCTGTACATGAGCATGGTCGGCCTGCGCGACATGAGTTCCATCCAGACGCCGCCCAAGGGCCGCAAGCCCATTCAGACCATCCTCGCACCCTTTGACCCGGTCACGGTCCGCGACGCGATCCTCAATGAGATCGAGCGTGGCGGCAAGGTCTTCTACATTCATGACCGCATTGCCAGCATCGGCGCACGCAGCCTGTACCTGCGCAACCTGGTGCCCGAGGCCCGCATTGGGGTAGCTCACGGCCGCATGAATGAAGAGGAGCTCGAGGAAATCATGCTGGGTTTCGAGCAGGGCGCTTTCGATGTGCTGCTTTCGACCACCATCGTCGAGACGGGCCTGGACATTCCGGAAGCCAATACCATCCTGATCGAGCGGGCCGACCGCCTGGGCCTGGCGCAGCTCTACCAGCTGCGTGGGCGCGTGGGCCGCCGCGCGCAGACGGCCTACGCCTACCTGTTCTACCCGCCGCGCATGACCGAGAATGCCCAGCGCCGGCTGTGGGCCATTGCTGACCTGCAGGACCTGGGCAGCGGACACCTGCTGGCCGAAAAGGACATGGAAATCCGCGGGGTGGGCAATATCCTGGGTGAGGAACAGCACGGACACGTGCAGGCGGTGTCCATCGACGTGTATACCGAACTGCTCTCGGAGGCTGTGGCCAAGCTCAAGGGGGAGAAGCTGGAAGCTCCGCCCAGCGTCTCCATTGACCTGCCGGTGAGTGCCCGCCTGACTCCGGAGTACTTTGAGCACGACGAAGAAGCCCGCATCGCCACCTACGGCCGCCTGTCCGAGGCGCGGACCCTGCAGGCCATCAGCCGTGTGGAGCGCGACCTGCGCAAGAAGTACGGTCCGCCGGCGCCGGAGGTGCAGAACTTCATCGATCTCGCCAAGCTGCGCCTGACAGCGCTGGCCAAGCGGGTCCTGAGCGTGGGGGAGACCATGACCCACCTGCAGGTGACCTTTGCCTACAAGGCGCTGGACTACGACGCTGCCGGGCTCAAGCGCTTCCCCCTCAAAACCGAGGTGCAGACCTTTCCCCCGTCCGTGAAGCTGGAAAAGCGTGGCATCAGGCCTGACGATTACGCCCGCACACTGATTGACCTGCTGGGGTACTTCGGGTGAGCTGAGCGCTCAGCGCAGCCGCAGCTCGTAGCAGAGGCTGTCTTCCATGTCCTGGTAGTACCCGTAATTCGGGATGCGCCTGAATCCGGCCTGTTCGTACAGGTGCACGGCTTCAGGCTGCTGGTTTCCGGTTTCCAGAACCAGCCGGGCGTAGCCGGCCTGCCGGCCCGCTTCGATCAGGGCAGACAGAATCCTGCGGCCCATGCCCCGGCCCCGGGCTGCTGGCACGGTGTACATACGCTTGATTTCTGCTGATTCCTCATCCAGTTTCTTCAGGGCGCCGCAGGCCAGCAATTGTCCGTCTTCCTCAATGGTCAGCAGCAGGCTGCCCTCGCCACTCAGCGTCTGAGGATCAAAGGGCTCGGTGCGGCTGTCCTCGTCGTTGTACAGGCGACGCAGTTCGCGCTGCTGCTCGTTCATCAAGTGCTGGGCGCGAGGATCGGTCGGCAGGGTTGGCACAGGAAGCATGGCCCATTGTAGGAAGGATTGCGATTGCTTCAAAAAGGCCTGATTGAGGGTAAGGGCTCACATCTCATCCTGTTTCCCCAAGAGGTCTGTCTGGACGCGCTGCTGCCTGTCAGACCTCCAGAGCGCTGTCGAGTACCGTGATCATGGCGTCCACATGCGCCTGGCCCGTCTCAGCCGCCAGCTCTAGGACTTCTGGTCTTAGGCAGAAGCTCTCTGCGATGGGCAGAGGCTCGCCGATGCCCGTACTTTCAAGCAGGATGACGTCGGGCTCACGAGTTTTGAGCAGATCATCGACCGCATGCAGCAGACAGTTGCGCAGCGTGCAACAGATGCACCCGTTGCTGAGTTCGATAGTCTGCTCGTCGGGCTATACCACCAGACTGGCGCCCGCATGGATGGCCCCGAATTCGTGGACGGCCTGACGGTGACCGCAGCTTTGCGCCCCTCGTTCTGCCGTAGCAGATGCTTGAGGAGGGTGGTTTCTCCAGCGTCAAGGAAGCCAGATAGCACGGTAGTGGATACAGACACAGACGTCGGCACGCTTAGAGTGAAAAATATAATTCAATATCAATTAGAAGAGAATAAAAGTGCTTCGCCTGAAGGTGCCCGGCTTTCAGGCGGCGTCGCTGCTGCGGTCCACACGCGCAAAAATCATACGGCCCACGTTGGTCTGCACGTTGTTGACCACCAGGACCCGAGCGGCCCGTCCACGGTACTTCAGGCCGTCCTCAACCACGACCATGGTGCCGTCCTCCAGGTACCCCACACCCTGTCCCTGCTGCTGGCCACTTTTGGTAATGGTCACCACCAGCTGGTCTCCAGCCTGCACCTGGGGCTTGAGAGCCACCGCTGCCTCATGGATGCTCATGACTTCCAGACCGTGCAGCTTGGCGATTTTGCTGAGATTGGTGTCGTTGGTCAACAGCTTGCCGCCTGTTTCGCGCGCCAGCCGGATCAGTTTGTCGTCAACAGTCGGCACATTGATATCGTCCCAGTCGTCAACCTGCATGGGCCGTATGGTGCGCAGTTCTTCAAGGACGCTCAGGCCGCGCTTGCCACGCGTGCGTTTCTGCGCGTCGGAATGGTCGGCCAGTGTCTGCAACTCGCGCAGCACAAAGCCTGGGACAACCAGTTCACCCTCCACGAATCCAGCACGCACGAGATCCAGAAGGCGCCCATCGATAATGACGTTGGAATCCAGGATTTTCATCCCCGACCTGCGGCGCGCCTGAGGCATCGTAAACACCCCGAAGGTGTCGGCATGACGCACAGCGAAACCCACAAAGAATACCGCCAGCAGCAGCGTCACCGTAATGCTCAGCACCCACGAGTAAAAGGGGAGCCCACGCAGGAGGTTACCCAGCAGCACGCTGAGCAGCAGCGCCACGATCAGGCCGAGCGTTGCCGCCGCTACCGTACGCGGCGCCAGTCGCTTGTACCAGCGGTTCAGCCTGTCGAGCCGGCTGCTCGCCACCCGTTCCAGGCGGGCCATCAACAAAACCGAAGTCAGCAGACCCGCCAGCATCAGGCTCAGCGTGTTGACCACAGCCAATTCAGAAGGGAGAGAGAGAGCCAGGGCCTGTCCGGCCAGCAGGCCTGCAGTCAGGCCCAGCAGCACAATTAGCAGTCGGATGGCCAGCACGCTCCGTAGTGTACCTGCTGGGGGCTAAAGGCAATTCAGCTTCCGGACACGGAAGGTGAGATGCCCAGCTGCCTGAGGACCTGACTCAGCTGACGGTCCAGATCCTCCAGATCGCCGGTGTTGTCCAGCACCGCTGTCGCCCGCGCTCTTTTCTGTGCGGCCGGCAGTTGCCGGGCGTCACGCAGCATGATCTCCTCACGGTTCAGGCCACTGCGGGACATCACGCGCTGTATGCGGGTTTCCAGTGGAGCGTCCACCACCAGCACCGCGTCCATTCCTGCGTCCAGGCCACCTTCGAACAGCAGCGGCACATCGTGCACCACCCAGCGCGCGCCCGACTGCACTGCCTGGGCTTCCAGTACTTGCATCCGTGCCCGGACTCGTGGATGCGTGATGGCTCCCAGTTCAGACAGGCGCGCCGGATCTGCAAAGGCCAGTGCAGCCAGGGCAGCCCGGTCAAGCCGGCCGCCCTGCACCGTACCAGGAAATGCCTGCTCGAGGCGTGCCAGAGTCTCTGGTTCCTCCGTGACAAGCCGGGCCTGTTCATCGGCATCCAGGACAAGGAGCCCTCGTGCACGCAGCAGCCTGGCCACGGTGCTCTTGCCTGAGCCGATACTGCCGGTCAGCCCCAGGCGCCGCACGGAAGCAGTTGAGGCCGGGAGGTCAGCAGAGAGGTTGCTCACAGTGAAGTAGGGTAGCGCCCTGATGCTGCCGGATGGGTTCCCAGGCCATGGAACAACATGTCAGGCGACCTGGTGTACTGAAATAGATCATCCGCAGCAGGCCAAGCTCAGAGGGGGCATCAGCTGGCAATCATCCGGGGCCTGGACACTGATGTGGGGCTGCTGTACCTTCACTGCGTCGCCCACAACGCCCGGACTCTCACAGGTACTTCACGTGAGCGTCATTCAATTTCCTCTATCATGAACATTGCCCCTCTGCGGGCAGGGCCAGGTTTCGCGGCAGCGCCTGCAATGGACCGTTGCCCCACCCCAGCCTCACGGAGGTTTCCGAGTGAACTCACGCTTTAGCACCCTCGGCCTGTTGATGGTGGCCGCTGCCCTTGGTGGCGCCACCGCGCAGACCACTCCCCCCAATCCGACCCAGCCTGCACAGACCCAGCCGGTCCAGAGCCCTGCAGCCCCAGCTCAGGCGGCTCCTGCGGCCGCTCCAGCGGTCCGGCCAGTGGCCAACTACATTGCCCTGGGCATCTTCTATTACAACAAGGGCAATTTCGATCAGGCCTACGTGGCGTTCCGCGCTGCGTCGGAGATGGATCCGGCCAACACCGAGGCTCTGTTGCTGCTGGGCCGCTCGCAGGTACGGGTGCGTCTGTACGGACCGGCCATTACCACGCTCAAGCGTCTGATTACACTCGATCCCCGCAATGTCCCGGCTTACATTGCGCTGTCGCAGGCATACCAGCAGCAGTACATCGGCACCAGTGACCGCCAGACCGTGGCGGCCAACCTGACCGAAGCGCTGCGTGTGCTGACGGCGGCAGAAACAGTGGTGCAGGCGCAGGGCACCGACCGCAATCTGAACCTCAGCAAGATCTGGAACGAGCGTGGATACGTCTACAAGCTTCAGGGCGATGTGACCCGTTCGATTGAGGCCTTCAAGCAGGCCAGCAGCCTGAATCCGGACAACAGCATTATCCTGTACAACCTGGGTGATATGTACTACGCCAGCGGCAATCTGCCCATGGCACTGGACTTCCTGCAGCAGGCGGTCATCGCTGATCCCGGAGATCCCTATAACCGTGCCTACTATGCCAAGCTGCTGGCCCTGAGTGGCAATGTCGCGACGGCCCGCGCTGAAGCGGCCCAGGCCGCCCGCCTTGCCCCGACCAACGCTTACGCCG